>JBCDLN010000216.1:0-7212 GCA_038745295.1 Pseudomonadota bacterium
GTTGAAGAAAAGCGCTTTTTGCGTCGACGACGTGCCGCCGCGCACGATGGACCAGTTGCGCAGGATGTAGTCCTGGATGGACGCGCGGATCCACCACGTGGCGTAGGTGGAGAAGCGCACTTGCCGCTCCGGCTCGAAGCGGGCGGCCGCCTCTAACAGACCGACGTGACCCTCTTGAATGAGGTCGCCCATGGGGAGGCCGAAATGGCGGAAGCGAGAAGCGATGGAAATCACGAGGCGCATGTGGGCGGCGGTGAGCTTCGAAAGAGCGTCTTCGTCCTTATCGTCGCGCCACCTGAGTGCAAGCTGATGCTCTTCTTCACGCTCCAGATATGGGGCGTTCATGGCAGCTTTAACGAACTGCCGCGGCGATCCAGCTTCTCCAGACATGCCAAACCCCTTATGTCGATAGCGATACCTTTAAACGCGCTATGGCACGGATGCGTTCCCGCAAGCTGTCTTTTGCGAATTGGTCCAAATTGACGCAGCCCTATGGTTGCACCTTAACCCACTGTTAGAAATCGGAAATTCGCTTTGAAATAAGCTCGGGGTCAGCGGAACTTTTTCCGCTCAAAGCTTCGCGCAAGCGTTAACACTTCGGCGCCTCAGCACACTCGATACCCCATGGGTTCGGGTGATTGAGCGAGGTGGGCCGGCGCCACGAAAAAGGGCCGGCGCTTTGGCCGGCCCTTGATTAAGGTCACGCTCAGTCTTGCGAGACGGCGTTGCTCCGTCAGTTCTGCTCGTTTCGCGCGCGGAGGGCCGCACCCAAAATGTCGCCAAGCGAGGCGCCGGAATCGGTCGAACCGTACTGTTCCACCGCTTCCTTTTCCTCCGCAATTTCAAGCGCCTTGATGGACACCTGCACCCGGCGCGCCTTGCGGTCGAACTGGGTCACGCGGGCGTCGAACTTGTCGCCCACGGAGAAGCGGTCGGGACGCTGATCGTTCCGCTCGCGCGCAAGCTCGGACCGGCGCATGAAGGTGCTGAGTTCGGTGCCGACGATCTGCACTTCGAGACCGGCTTCCTTCACCTCTTTCACTTCGCAGGTGATGATTGCGCCGCGCTTCACTTCCGAACCGCTGGCACCCTCGGCCGCATCGGTGAACGGGTCGGAGCCAAGCTGCTTGATGCCTAGCGAGATGCGCTCCTTGTCCGGGTCCACTTCCAGAACGACGGCTTTCACCATCTCGCCCTTGTTGTAGTCGTCGATGACCTCTTCGCCCGGGCGGTTCCAGTCGAGATCCGACAGGTGGACCATGCCATCGATGTCGTTGTCGAGGCCGATGAAGAGGCCGAACTCGGTCTTGTTCTTGACCTCGCCTTCCACGGTGGCGCCCGGAGGGTTCTGTTCCAGGAACGCTTCCCAAGGATTGTCGAGCACTTGCTTGAGGCCCAGCGAGATCCGGCGCTTGGACGCGTCCACTTCCAGGATCATGACGGTCACCTCCTGAGAGGTGGCGACAATCTTGCCGGGGTGCACGTTCTTCTTGGTCCAGCTCATCTCTGAGACGTGGATGAGGCCCTCGATCCCCGGCTCCAGCTCCACAAAGGCGCCGTAGTCGGTGATGTTGGTGACGCGGCCGGTGAAGCGCGCATCGATGGGGTACTTGGCTTCGATGCCTTCCCACGGGTCGGACTGAAGCTGCTTCATGCCCAGCGAGATGCGGTGCGTCTCTTGGTTGACGCGGATCACCTGCACCTTCACCGACTGACCGATGGACAGGATCTCGGTCGGGTGGTTGACGCGGCGCCAGGCCATGTCGGTCACGTGAAGGAGACCGTCGATGCCGCCAAGGTCCACGAAGGCGCCATAGTCGGTGATGTTTTTCACAACACCTTCGATGATCTGACCTTCTTCCAGGCTCTGGACAATCTCGTGGCGCTGCTCCGCACGGGTTTCTTCCAACACCACGCGGCGGGAGACCACGATGTTGCCGCGCCGCTTATCCATTTTGAGGATTTGGAACGGCTGGGGCGTGTTCATCAGCGGGGTCACGTCGCGCACCGGGCGAATGTCCACCTGGCTGCGCGGCAGGAAGGCGACGGCGCCGTCCAGATCGACGGTGAAGCCGCCTTTGACCTGGTTGAAGATCTTGCCGGTGACCTTCTCATTCTTCTCAAATGCGGCTTCCAGTCGCACCCACGATTCCTCGCGGCGTGCTTTTTCGCGCGACAGGACGGCCTCGCCAAGCGCGTTTTCCACGCGCTCCAGATAGACCTCCACCTCGTCGCCGATGGAAATGTTCTCATCGCCCGGCCGGCCGCCGAACTCTTTGAGCGGGATCCGCCCTTCGACCTTCAAGCCGACATCGATGACGGCGAGGTCTTTTTCGAAGCCCATCACGGTCCCTTTGACCACTGAGCCTTCGACCATATCGGTTTGGTTGAGCGAAGCTTCGAGAAGCGCCGCGAAATCTTCACGGGTTGGGGTTGATAAAGACATTCATTCTCCGGTGTGGCGCCTCGGCGCCTGCGGCGAGGGTGTTGGATTGGATCACAGACATGGCGCTGACGGTTCGCCGCTCCGCCGTCGCCCTGCCTTAGCGTTTCGCCATACGTTCACGTTAAGCACCAATACGGGATCTGCGCGTGCAGATCCCGTGCGGTGGTCTCTCCTAAGTCAGGCGGGCGTTTTCCACAAGGCTTGATGCCCGTTTCAGCGCCTCTTCGATGGATAAATCGGTGGTATCGATCACATGAGCGTCTGCCGCTGGGCGCAGCGGGCTTGCCGCGCGGGACTGGTCGCGCGCATCGCGCGACTTGAGCGCGGAGAGGAGATTTTCATAGGCCTCCCCCTCAGTAACGCCGAAGAGCTCCAAAGCACGGCGCCGCGCCCGCTCTTCCACCGATGCGGTGATGTAAAGTTTCAGCGCCGCATCGGGGAAGACGACGGTTCCAATGTCACGCCCATCGAGCACGGCGCCCTTTTCGGCGGCTTGGGCGAAGGCACGTTGGCGGGCCACCAGGATCTCCCGCATCGCCGGGTAGACGGCAACCCGGGAGGCGCCATCTGAGACCTCCGGCGTTTTGAGCGCATCATCCCCAAGGGCGGAAAGGTCGATGGTGTGCGCGGCGGCCACTGCCAAAGGCTCTCTGTCAAGGGATTGGCCAGCCCGCAGGAGAGCCAGCGCCACCGCGCGGTAAAGTCGGCCCGTATCAAGGTGCGCAAGGCCAAACCGCGCCGCCAGCCGCGCCGACAGCGTGCCCTTACCGGACGCTGCCGGGCCATCCACCGCAATGATCACGCCGCCTCCGCAACAATCTCCGCCCCAAGCCCCGTCAACAAAGAGGTGAAGCCGGGGAAGCTCGTGCCGATCACCGCTTCATCATCGATGGTGACGGGCTTGTCGGCGGCAAGGCCCATCACCAAGAAGCTCATGGCGATCCGATGGTCGAGATGAGTGGTGACCGTTCCGCCGCCGACGGCGCTCTGACGGCCGGTCACCTTCAGCCAATCCTTCCCCGCCTCGTGGCTGACACCGTTGGCGGCAAGACCTGCCGCAACAGCTGCCAGCCGGTCGCTCTCTTTAACCCGCAGCTCTTCAAGACCGGTCATTGATGTTGTGCCTTCAGCAAAGGCCGCAGCGACTGACAGCACAGGATACTCATCAATCATGGAAGGCGCGCGTTCGGGCGGCACATGAACCCCTTGAAGACGGCTGGCCTTCACTTTGACATCACCAATGTCCTCCCCGCCCGCATCCCTTTGATTGAGGACTTCAATATCGCCGCCCATTTCTTTGAGGGTGGTGAGAAGCCCAATGCGCGAGGGGTTGAGGAGCACATCTTCAATCACAACCTCCGAGCCTGGAACGAGAAGACCCGCCACAACGGCAAAGGCTGCCGAGCTGGGGTCGGCTGGCACAGTCACTGCGCAGGGCGAGAGCGGCTGCTGACCGACGACCGTAATGCGCCTCCCGTCCGCCTGGTCGGTGATGTGCAGCGTGGCGCCGAAGGCGCTCAACATCCGCTCCGTGTGATCGCGGGTGGGAACGGGCTCGATGACGGTTGTCTCGCCCGGCGCGTTGAGGCCGGCAATCAGCACCGCTGACTTCACCTGTGCCGATGCCACCGGGAGCCGGTATTCGATGGGAATCAGCGACTTGGGGCCGCGCAGGGTGAGCGGCAGCCGATCCCCGTCCCGCGCGATGACGCTCACCCCCATCTCCCGCAGCGGATTGAGCACCCGCCCCATGGGCCGTTTGGACAGCGACGCATCCCCCACAAAGGTCGCTGCGATGGGGTGCGCACCCACAAGGCCCATGGTGAGCCGCGAGCCTGTGCCCGCGTTCCCAAAATCCAAAACCGCGGAAGGCTCGCGCAAGAGCCCAAGCCCTGCACCATCCACCTTTGTGATGGCACCCTCGTGGGTGATGGTCGCACCCAGCGCCTCCATGGCGGCCGCCGTTGCCATCACATCGTCGGCCGTCAGGAGGCCGGAGACTTCAGAACGCCCCACCGCAAGAGCAGAAAACATCAGCGCACGGTGGGAAATGGACTTGTCGCCAGGGACCCGCACCCTGCCGCGCAGGGGGCCGCTCGGATACGCTGTCGCAGCGCGTTCCGTCATCGGTGTGTCTCTCCATGAAGCTTTCGGCGCTTTTATAAGCTCATTCACGCGCGCGCCAGCTTTACAGCACCCCGCCCTTGTGCCATGCGACCCCGCTTAATCCTTCCCCATCGGTGACCGGAGCGCTCCGTGCCCAGACCAGAACTTGGCATTAAACGTCTGTGCCCCAATTGCGGCGCTAAATATTATGACCTCAACCGCGACCCAGCGATCTGCCCCATGTGCGGGGCATTGTTCGCCACGGGCGCCGTTGCAGCGGTACGCCCAGAAACGGCGAACGAGGAAGAAAACGACGACCTTGAGACGGATGACGAGGATGTGGAGCTCGTCACCCTGGAAGAGGCCGACGAAGAAGAGACCATTGCCGACGCGGTCGGTGACGATGACATCGACACAGGCGAATCGGTTGACGTGGACACAGACGACGCCGCATTGATCGACGATGATGATGACGATGATGAAGTGTCGGATGTTGTCCGCCCCACGGGCGAGGACGACGACGACAACTAAGCTGGCGCTTCATCGGGGCTGAGCCCGGCCTGCCGCCCGCCTTGATAGGGGGCGCGCAGGTGTGTGGACGGGGTTTGCAATCGCCAAATTTTCGTCTATCCCGATGCCGCGGCGGGGGGCCATAGCTCAGTTGGGAGAGCGCTTGAATGGCATTCAAGAGGTCAGGGGTTCGACTCCCCTTGGCTCCACCAACCGCCCAGCCAGCGAAGTTGAAGCGTCTCCCGCACACTTGAGCTGCCATTTGATGGTCGGCCACTAGGCGCGCACGCACCGCGAGGCCCTTCAAAGGGTGAAGCACGAAGGGCTTGCCACGCCACGACGCGCCCTTGCACCTGGCGGTGATGGTGCATGTGCCCTTCATCAATCAGGATTGGGCCGAGCCGATAGCACGGTGTCGAGGCTCTAGTGGGTTTGGCCGTCAGCGCGATTGTTCACGACGTGGCCGACAGCAACATCGCGTGCACAGGGTCAGTGCTGGTTCTGGGGAAGGATCGGGTTTTCGGGGGGCTGATCCCAGTGCTTGATCTTGCCCAGTCGATTTTGGATGCGGGCCGGACATGACGATGCAAAGGCGCAGCCAAAATCACCGAAGTATTTTAGACTGTTCAATGAGGCTTTCCCTCATTGGCGCATCGACACTGTCCGTCTGAAGCCGATGGCCCTTCCCACACATTTCAGGAGCGATTTCCATCGTCGAGGCGGCGATCAAGCGCATAAAACTGGAGGAAGACGAGAGACAGGGGAGAAAAGTCAGAGGACACAAGCAAACGTAACTGACGCAGTCCCGCGTTTTGAGTTGGGCGTGAGATGTGCATGATGAGGCGTACCAGCCGCGCGGCGCGCTCTCACAAAGAGAGTGCGGTTTCCCATATGAAACATGCTCACCTTTGCGCGTTGTCTCATTATGTGCGCATCCAATGTGGTTCAGTCCCTCATGCATTTGCTCAACAGAATCCTAACTGTTGATCGATGAATTGTGCTCCCTGGGGATGCTCCCTGATACTTGGCAGCTTCATGGGTTTTGTGATTTCAGCCACACAGTCTTGAATATTCATGCTCATTAAAATCTGCCTGATGCGGATGACACCATGATTGAATGATCTTGCGCGCACTGAGAGCGATAGTCTGCTCAGCACGGCTTTGTGATGCACCCCGGAAGACGTGGGGACCATGCAGTCTTCGTTCACCCGCCCGCACCCGTGCCCGGACCTTATCGGCGGGGAGCACTCAGGATGGTGTTGACCCTCCCCAAGTCGCGTCACCACGGCCAGGTGGCTAGAAATGATGGACGCGGTCGCATATGGATACCCGTGACGTTGGCATGGTCTAAGGCTAACTCGTCAATTCACAGTGGGAATACTGGAGACCTCAATTGAAATCTATTGCCACAATGTTCTCAGTGTTCTCAGCGCTCGTTCTCATCATGACATCTGCTTTGGCCATTGCCCAAGGCCTTACCGAGGCTGACATCAAGGCGGCGCAGAAGGCTTGGGGTGACGCGCTCGTCGCCATAGCAGTCGCCTATGATACTGAGGGCGAAGACAGTGCGCGCGAGCTCGCGATTGAGGCGGTGGAACGCTATTATAACCATGGCAACGGCGCGGTGCTTTTCAAACCGACGTTGGCCGCAGAGCCTCAGCGGTTTCGCACCACCCGGGAGGGCGCAATTGCGTACTTCGTGGGCGGCGACCCCAACTTTCCTGATGATAATGGCTTTGCGCTGGAGGGCTGGCGCGAGGTTGACGTGACCAACGCGGCAATCTTCATCGACGGTAACATCGGCATGTCGATGGGCGATGTCACCATTACTGATGCTGACGGCAAGTCCGTGTCCGTCGATAAGACGTGGGGGTTCCAAAAGCTTGAAAATGGCGAAGTGGTGATCGTCCTTCACCACTCTTCTTTGCCATTTACGAGATAGGCCTGTCCGGTCGGCAGCCTATCGCCGGCCCACTGCATGCCGGGGTGCGCCCGTTGTGATGCCAGCTGCCGTTGATGGCGCAGAGCCCAATAGACCAAACGCTTCCCAAGCATGGTGGCAGAGGTATGGGTCAAGTTATCGGGAGCGGCATTAAGATCGTCTGCCAGTAGTGGAGAGCACAGCATCTCAAGGATGACGCCGGGACCAA
>JBCDLN010000217.1:0-7173 GCA_038745295.1 Pseudomonadota bacterium
GCGCGGCCGTCTTCTTTTGCGAAACGCCGTTTGCCTCCGACGCCAACACTGAGCGCGTGCTGACACGGGATGTGGAGAAGGCAAAGGCCCTTCTGGACGAGGCCGGCTATGATGGGACACCAGTACTCTTGATGCATGTCACCGACATTTTAGCCCAGGACAACACCTACTCGGTGCTCAAGCCGATGCTTGAGGAGGCCGGCTTCGTTGTTGAGGTGCAGACCACCGACTGGGCGACTGTCGCCACCCGCCGGGCCAGCAAAGAGCCGGTGGAAAATGGCGGCTGGAACGTTTTCATCACCGGCTGGGGCTTCATCGATCAATCCAACCCCATGACAAACGTTTACGTCGCCGGCGCAGGGCAAGATGGCTGGTTCGGTTGGGCGCACTCAGACGAACTTCAGGACCTTCGCGCGCAGTTTGCCAGCACGTCCGACCTGGAAGAACAAAAGCAACTTGCCGAGAAAATGCAGGTCCTCACGCACGACCTGGTGTCGTTCATTCCGCTCGGCCAGACCTTCCCGTTCCAAGGCATTGCAAGCAATGTGGATGGTTACATTGAAAGCCCGGTGCCGTTCTTTTGGAACCTTGCGCGAAGCCAGTAGCGACCGCTCACTTCGCTTCGGCGAATACACACCATGTGGTCCTACCTTGCTCAGCGCATGTTGGCCGCGATCCCCACTATGGTGGTGGTCGCGGTGTTCGTGTTCGGCCTGATCAATCTCACACCGGGCGATCCGGCGGTGCTGCTCGCGGGTGACAATGCAACGCCTGAACAGGTGGAGCGCATCCGCGAACGGTTGTTCCTGGATGAGCCGATCTGGACACGGTTTCTGATCTGGGCGGGGAACGCGGCCCAACTCGACCTTGGCGCGTCGATTTATTCGAACCAACCGGTGACGCGGCTTATTGCTCAGCGCATTGAGCCGACGCTGATGCTCGCCACCGTCACCATGATCTTCACCCTGGCGATGGCGCTGCCCTTCGGTATCCTTGCCGCGTGGAAACCCAATACGCTCATCGACCGCGCCATCATGGCGTTTGCAGTCCTTGGATTCTCGGTCCCCGTGTTCGTGATTGGGTACCTCCTTGCCTACATCTTCGCCGTAGAGCTCCGATGGTTCCCCGTCCAAGGCTATAAGCCGCTTGCGGATGGGCCGCTGGAGACCCTGCGCAGCCTCACACTCCCCGCACTCGCGCTGGCGTTTGTGTTCGCTGCCCTCATCGCAAGGGTCACCCGCGCTGCGATGCTGGAGGTGCTTTCTGCAAACTATATCCGAACGGCGCGCTCCAAGGGGCTGAGCACCTTGCGCATTCTCATTGTCCACGCGCTGAAAGCTGCTGGGGTTCCGGTCGTCACGGTCATCGGCGTCGGCATGGCAACGCTCGTCGGCGGCGTGGTGGTCACCGAATCGGTGTTCAACATTCCAGGGATCGGGCGCCTCACGGTCGACGCCATCGTGCGGCGCGACTACCCCGTCGTCCAGGGCGTGATTTTGTTCTTCTCGTTCCTTCTCATCGCCATCAACCTCCTTGTGGACATGAGCTATGCGCTGTTTGATCCGCGCGTGCGGGGTTGAGGCGTGAGCGTGGAAACGAGCGCCACCCGAGCCGTTGCGACCGGGCCGCGCAAAGGCCGAAGCCGCCTCATCCGGTTTCTTGGCACGCACCGCGGCGTGGCCATCGCCAGCCTCGTCCTGGCAGGCTTCGTCTTAATGGCGCTCCTTGCCCCGTTCATTGCAGGGGACCCGGCGGCGATTAACCCCGCCCAACGCTTCAAAGGCGCCATGCCCGGCGCGCCGTGGGGCACCGACCATCTGGGGCGTGACGTCTTTGCGCGCTCGATGTTCGGCGCAAGGCACTCGCTGCTCGTTGGCTTCTTCGTGGCGATGCTCACCACGCTGATTGGCGTTGCGCTTGGCCTTTATGCCGGGCTTGGCAAGATGGGCTCTGGCGTCCTCATGCGCCTCAACGATGCGATGATGACAATTCCGGCCGTCCTCCTTGCCATTGCGCTGGCATCGATCCTCGGCGCGGGTTTGTGGACTGTGATTGTTGCCATCACCGTGCCGGAGGTGCCGCGCATGGTGCGTTTGGTGAGGGCGGTGACGCTTGGTGTCCGCCAGGAACCCTATGTGATGGCCGCCATTTCCGTGGGCACGCGCGGCTTTGCGATGATCCATCGGCACATCTTGCCCAATATTGCCGGGCCCGTTTTGGTGCAGGCGACGTATGTTTGCGCCTCCGCCATCATTGCGTCCGCCGTCTTGAGTTTTTTGGGCGTCGGCACGTCACCGGATGTGCCCTCGTGGGGCGGCATGATGGCAGACGCGCGGGCACGGTTCCGTCTCAACCCGGAGCTGATGCTCTACCCCGGCATGTTGCTTTCGGGGCTTGTGCTCGTCGTGAACGTTCTGGGGGATCGGCTGAGCGATGCGCTTGACCCGCGCAAGGCACGGGGAAGTGACCTTTGACGGCGGGACCCTTGCCCACCACCACCACGCGCTCCGCATCGGGTGAGACGCTGAACGCCAACCAGCAAGGGCGCGATGATGCTGTCCTTTCGGTCAGCAACCTGTCTGTGGTTTTTGGCGAGGGGCCATCGCGCGTTCTGGCGCTCGACAAAGTCTCGCTTGATGTTCGGCGCGGTGAGGTGCTCAGCCTCGTCGGTGAATCGGGATGCGGCAAAAGTGTCACCGCGATGGCGGTGATGGGCCTCCTCCCCCGCCGGGGCGTCGAACGTCGCGCGGATACCCTCTCCCTTTGCGGGGAGAGTGTGCTGGGACTATCCGAACGGCGCCTGAAGCGCTTGCGGGGCGGCCGGATGGGCATTGTCTTTCAGGACCCGATGACATCCCTCAATCCCGTCCACACCATCGGAACCCAAATCGGCGAGAATATTCGCCGCCACAAAGGTGTCGGATGGGCTGAAGCGCGCCGGCGTACGCTTGAGCTTCTCGACCGGGTCCGCATCCCTGACGCCGCCCGGCGCATTGACGCGTTTCCGCACGAGCTTTCGGGGGGGATGCGCCAAAGAGTGATGATCGCACTCGCCACTGCGTGCGATCCCGCCCTTTTGATTGCCGACGAACCGACCACCGCACTCGACGTCACGATTCAGGCGCAAATCCTGACGCTTCTGCGCGATCTGTCGGCCGACACCGGTATGGGGATCCTCCTCATCACCCATGATCTGGGCGTCGTGGCGGAGACCGCTGATCGCGTCGCGGTGATGTACGCGGGCCGGATCGTAGAAATGGGAACGGTCGAGGAGGTCTTCGCGCGACCCTCGCACGGCTACACCGCTGGCCTTATGCGCGCGCTCCCAGGTGAGGCCGCAGCCCCACGCAGCCGCCTCAGCGAAATCGAGGGCACAGTTCCAAGGATCGCCACGCCACCTGAAGGTTGTGCGTTCGCCCCGCGCTGCGCGTTTGCGCGCGAGATTTGCGCTGGCCCTTTGGGAGACGTCGCGGTCGGCAGTGACAGCCACCGCAGCGCCTGCGCGCGCACTGACGCGGTTTTCCAGTCCGTGCGCGACCTCGACATTGTGAGGGCATGGGAGTGAAGGTCGAGCCGTTGTCATCGGACGCTGCCAGTGATGGTTGCCCAGATGGGGCGAGCCAGCCACGAGACACCTTTATGGCGCTCGAAGGGGTGACCAAGGACTATCCTGTGGGAAAGGGGCGAACGCTTCGGGCCGTCGACAGGGTAAGCTTATCGGTGGGTCGCGGTGAGACGCTGGGCATTGTCGGCGAAAGCGGTTGTGGCAAGTCCACCTTGGGCCGGCTGATCGTGAACCTTGAGCCGCCAAGCGCAGGGCACATTGCGATCGACGGGAGCACCCTCAGCGGGCTACGTGGTCGCAAACTGACCGCTATGCGCAAACGCGTCCAGATGATCTTCCAAGACCCTGTTGCATCCCTCAATCCACGCATGCTGATCAGCGACAGCATCGCCGAACCGCTGCGCAATGATGGGACGCTTGGGCGCGCTGCGATTGCCAAAGAAGTCACCAGGATCGCTGGGATTTGCGGCCTGAGCGACCATCACCTTCAGCGCTATCCCCACGAGCTCTCCGGCGGTCAGTGCCAGCGCGTTGGGATCGCGCGGGCCATTGCGCTGCGGCCCGACGTGATTGTGGCCGATGAGCCGGTTTCCGCGCTCGACGTTTCTATTCAGGCCCAAATCCTCAATCTGATTGTCCGATTGCAGCGCGAGTTTGGCCTGACGCTCATCTTCATATCCCATGACATGGCTGTGGTCCGACACGTCGCCGACCGTGTTGCGGTGATGTACCTTGGCCGCGTGGTGGAACTGTCGGACGCGGCAGAGATTTTTGCGCGGCCATCGCATCCCTATGCGGCCGCTCTTTTCAGCTCCGTGCCGCGTCCGCGGCCGGACCGCCGGCGTCACCGCGCGAACGTTGAGGGCGAGCTTCCAAGCCCCATCGACCCACCATCAGGCTGCCACTTCCGCCCGCGCTGCCGCTTCGCCACCGACATTTGCGCAGCTGAGAAACCACAGCTTCGCGCCGTTGCGACCGGCCGGACGGTGGCCTGCCATCACGCCGACGCGGTCCGCACAGCAACGGAACTTTGAAGGTTATGAACGACCACACGCCGCTGCCAATTGTGCTCCTTCCCGGCCTTCAGTCCGACCACCGTGCCTGGCACAACCAAGTGACCGCGCTTGGAGGAGACCGATCGATCATCGTCCCTCATGGACAGCAATTTTGTGCCTCAATTGAGGAGATGGCCGCCTGTGTTTTGGCGCAGCTTCCGCCGCGTTTTCATCTCGTCGCCTGGTCGATGGGCGGGTACATCGCCTTCCGCGCTCTCACCGAAATCAAGGACCGCATGGCATCGTTGGTTCTTGTGGGCACCTCCGCCCGGCCGGACACACCGGAGCAAACCGAACGGCGCTTGGCCCTGATTGAGATTGCCCAACGCGAAGGGATCTTAACGGCCGCCCACCAGTCGCTTGGCACGAGTTACCATGATCACACCGCCCTTCCTGCTCTGACCAAAGACCACATCTTCACGGCCTGGCTGGACATTGGCGCGGCCGCATTTGCGTTGCAGCAACACGCGATTATCGCACGTCCAGATACCAGAGAACGTCTTAGTACCATCGGTGTCCCGACGCTGATCATCGTTGGGGAAGACGATCAGGTGACGCCACCTTTTTGCGCGCAGGAGCTTCACAGCCGAATAGCCGAATCAACACTGCGTATTATCCCCCGCTGTGGCCATTGCCCCCCGTTAGAGCAGCCAGATCTTGTGAACGGTTGGCTGAGCGACTGGTGGGACCAGCCTGCCGTTCTGGCCGGGTAAGGTGTGTTAAAGGGCAATTGGCGCCGCACACGGGCGCGTCATAGCCAAGCAGAGCCAGAGTTCACGGCCCAACCCGCGGTTCCACCAAACTGGGGAGCACGTGATGGTCGCTGGGTTCATTGGCGATCTATGTTGGTACCGACGCCCCGGCTCGAACGGGGGACCTCTGGATCCACAAGAGACTGGATCACTCCTAACATATTGATAAATATGGGTTTTTTGTTTAACAAATATGCTCATTGAGGGCGTTTGTGCGCTCTATGTTCACGGGAGGTGGTTCCATGGAACCACTGACCCCTGTATTATTTTCTACAACTCAAGCGCAGACACCACGTCACCAAGTGACGACGGGCTGTACCTCGCGTAGACCCTTTGAGTGATTTGACTGTCCTTGTGACCCAACACCGCAGCGATCTTGGACATCAACGCGCCGTCCTCGGCCATCCATACCGCTGCGGTGTGTCTGAGGGTGTGAGGCGTCACGTGGCCCTCTAGTTTCGCCCGTTCAACGGCTCGTTGGAACGCCTTTTTCACGTCAATGACGCGATTTCCGCCGTACTCGACCACCCACGTCGCTTCCGGTGCGTCACGGCGCACGTCGAGCAGTGTTTGGCGAAGAGACTTCGGCATCGGGACCACGGCACGCCCTTTCCGTCGGCGCCCTGTGAAAAGCACGAAGTCGATCTGGTTCCGTGCAAAATCAACCCGATCCCATGTGAGCTCAAGAATGGCCGTCTTCCGTGCCGCAGTCTGCAACGCGATTTGGGTGAACAACCTCACATGAGGAGTCGCGCAGCAATCGATGAGCCGAAGAGCCTCACTTCTGGTGAGATAGCGATCCCTGGGTTCTGGTGTTTCAGGCAGAAAAATGTGAGGGGCTCGTTCGATGTAACCGTGGGTGTCAGCCCATCGCACCACTAGCCTAAGGTGTCTCAGCTCTGCGTGGATCGTTGAGTCCATGACACCGTCGGCCCGTCTGCGTGTCTGGTGACGCAGACAGTCCTCTTGACTGATGTCTTCGGGGTCAACGTGTTCAAAGGTCGGAGCGAGCGCCTTCCAAGCGTAATAGAGACGATCCGCGGTGACACGTCCTGTGGCGCGATATTCCGCCTCGCACTCCTGCCATATTTCCGGGAGGCTGGTCGCTTCCGGCCGATTTATCTCTTTTTTGAACTTCTCGAAACGCCGCCCCGCTTCCCGTCGGTCATCAGTCCTAAGCGAAACGCGTCGAGTCTTGCCTTGCTCGGACCACGACACGTAGAACTTGTTTTTGTATCTGACGATCCTGTACTCGGACATCGTTCAATATCCTCAATGGCTGTGCGTGGGATACGCCAAGCCTTACCCACTTTAAATGCGCCGGGGATCTTACCCGACGCGCACAATCTACGGACCGTCGGCCCGGAAATCGACCAGTGCTCGCCGACCTGGTCCGCTGTGAGCAGGCGGGTCATGAGTCGGTCCAAAACGTGTTGCCGATGAACTCGTTGCCCGTTGAGTGCGCAGGGCACATGTCTCTGAGCATCAGGAACGGGTGTGTGCTCGCCGGCAGGTGGACGGTGCAGCCGCTCATGTAGACCCGCTGTGTGCCGGGCGGGAGGTTCATCCAACCCATGCCGGAGAGGTGGCGGTCGATGAGCCGATACACACCGTCCCAGTCCGCGCGCGGTACGAAGTCAAGGCTTGCGGCCCGTACGATGAACGGCGTGGCGAGTGCGCCCAAGATCAGGCCGCGACGGGATATGTTCATCGCGGTTCCCTCCCCTCTCGGATGTCAGATGCCAGTCGGAGCAGGGCGTCGGCGATATCGTTGCGGAGCTTCTGGGCCTCTACCATCTCA
>JBCDLN010000218.1:0-7137 GCA_038745295.1 Pseudomonadota bacterium
CTTTAATGGGACACCAAACAGCGACGTTCCTCCGGAGCCGACGCCGTCAGAAGCCCGCGGTGGGCCTGGTGGGTCAACCCCACCGAAACGCGCTGGCGCGGTTCGGCCACGTCTGAGGCCGGCAACTGTGCCGGCTGAGGCGAAGCCGTGGGTTGATGCATCAGGCCCACCGCGGGACAATTGCTCATAGGCGGGAGCAGTGAGGCACGGCCCGCTTTGGCGGTTCCGCCATGAACAACGTTGATTGAAACGACAATAACGGCATGAAACGCTCAGTTTGGATCAAATGAGGCGGATGAAAACGTGCATGGCCCAAGAGGGCACGCATCTTTTCTTCGCTTGAATTGATCTGATCTGATCTGGATCGAGGGAGACAGGCGCTCGCGGGCCCGGGCACCGCTCCCGCTTGGTGTCCTGGCGGAGTTGGCACCCTGGCACGTGTTGCGCCGAGCGGATGCTTGGTGTGCCGCAGGATATGGTGTCCTGACGCGTTTGGTGTCCTGGTGCGTTTTGCGCAAACGCCGGCAATCAATTGGCCGGACAGATAGCAAGATGAGACGCTGAGGACAGCCAGCCGCATTCACCGTTTTTGTGAGGTCCAACGTGAGGCGTGATGGGGAGGACGTATCCTTGCCACCGGCCGCGCTGAGCCGTTGGTGGCGATGATGGGGCCTTGTACCACCGATGAGACCGGCGCTCTGTGATCGGACAGGAGCACCTCTCGCGGCAGCTCTCATGCCGGCGAGCCCGTCACAGAGGCAGCCACTCAAACGACAAAGCCGGCTGATGGTGCAGCCGGCTTTGATGATGATGAGCGTGCCAGATCGATACGCTTTGACCAGGGGCCGACGGTACCCAGACGGCTAGTGTTCCACGTTACGCCACAGCTTGCGTTTGGTCAGGTAGAAGAGGAGCGCTAGAACCGCGATGAACAGCATAGCGCGGAAACCCAGTTCCTTGCGCTCTTCAAGTTTAGGCTCGGCTGCCCACATCATGAAGGCCGACACGTCAGCAGAGTACTGTTCCATGGTTTCGGGCGAGCCATCGGCGTAGCTGATCTGCCCGTCCCTCAGAGGCTGCGGCATGGAGATCCACTCACCAGCGAGGAAGTACGGGTTGTAGTACTTGCCTGGAACCACTTCCACATCGCCCGGCGGGTTCTGGTACCCGGTGAGGAGAGCGTAGATATAATCAGGCCCGTTCTCTGCGTAATTCGTGAATGCATCGATCACGAACCCGGGGAAACCGCGGTACTGCGCCCTCGCTTTTGCAAGCAGCGAGAAGTCGGGCGGGTAAGCGCCGCCGTTGGCCGCTGCTGCCGCAATCTTGTTGGGATGGGGCGGCGGGAAGGTGTCAGTGAGGCGCGCCGGGCGATCAAACGGTTGACCGGTCTCGTTGGAGATATCGGTCACAGTGTATTCGCTGGCGATTTGAGTGGCTGCGGCCTCTGACATGTGAGGACCAGTCTCATCCATGAGCGAGCGGAACGCCACAAGCTCCATGGAGTGGCAGACGCCGCACGCTTCCCGGTAGACCTGCAGTCCGCGCTGAAGCTGTGCCTTGTCATACTGGCCAAAGACGCCCGCGAATGACCAGGCTTGCTTGTCGACCGGTTTACCGCCAGCCCCGGCCGCCATGGCTGACTGGGGCAACGCGAGCGAAAGGGTCGCCACAAGGGCCGCGACGCCCGCGGCGCCGCGCATCATATAGAAACAGCCCATTTTATCAGTCCTTCTTGGGCGCTGCCGGTGCAGCCTCTGGCCGGCCGGAGCCGCCTCCGGACGTCGGACCGTCAGTTCCACCGCCGGCACCGGCGAGCTTCTTGCCCCGTCGTTTGATGCCGGCCCAGAAGCCACCCTCTTTGTCCCCGCCAGACGACGGATCGTGTTTATGGAGGACCGCTTCCGATATGGAATTGGGCACCCGCCTTGGCGTTTCGATGATGCCCAAGAGCGGCATGAGGACCAGGAAGAAGGCGAAGTAGTAGAGCGTGAAGATCCGGGAAAGGAGGACGTAGATGCCCTCTGCGGCCTGTGCGCCAAGCCATCCCAGCGCGAAGCACGTGAACACAAAGCCCCAGAACGCAATCTTATAAAGGGGCCTGTAGGTGGCTGAGCGTACTTTGGATGTGTCGAGCCATGGCACAACAAACAGCACCAGAAGCGCCGCAAACATCGCGATGACGCCGCCCAACTTGGAAGGAATGGCCCGCAGGATCGCGTAGAAGGGCAGCAGATACCATTCAGGCACAATGTGCGCCGGCGTCACCAACGGGTCGGCTGGGATGTAGTTGTCCGGATGGCCGAGATAGTTGGGGATGTAGAACACAAAGTAGCCGTAGAGCAGGCAGAACATCAGCAGCGCAAAGATGTCTTTGATGGTGATGTAAGGGTGGAACGGCACCGCGTCTTTCGATGTCTTGATGGAGACGCCTGTGGGGTTGTTGTTGCCTGACACGTGCAGCGCCCAGATGTGGAGCACCACCACACCTGCGATCATGAACGGCAGCAAATAGTGGAGCGCAAAGAACCGGTTCAGCGTCGCGTTATCGACCGCGAAGCCGCCCCAAAGCCACTCCACAATCCCTGGCCCAATCAGCGGGATTGCTGAGAAGAGGTTAGTGATCACCGTGGCGCCCCAGAAGGACATTTGACCCCAAGGCAAGACGTAGCCCATGAACGCGGTCGCCATCATCAGGATGAGGATGACCACACCCAGCATCCACAAAATCTCGCGCGGCGCTTTATAGGAGCCGTAGTAGAGACCGCGGGCAATGTGGAGGTAGACGGCGATGAAGAACATCGACGCGCCCACGGCGTGGATGTACCGGATCAGCCAGCCGTAATTCACATTGCGCATGATGTGTTCGACACGGTTGAACGCAATGTCGGTGTTGGCGGCGTAGTGCATCGCCAGCGTGATGCCAGAGACAATCATGACCACGAGCATGAAGGTCAAAATGGCGCCGAATGTCCACATGTAGTTGAGGTTCTTCGGTGTCGGAAACTCGACCGCCTGCTCGTTCATCAAAGAGAAAATGGGCAGCCGCGAGTCAATCCAACGGATCGTTTTATTCTTCGGCTGAAAGTTCGATGTGCCGTGTCCTGCCATGGTGACTCCCCTCCTCAGCCGACAACGATTTCGTTGTCTGAAACGAATGTGTAGGGTGGAATTTCAAGATTGGTGGGCGCCGGGCCTTTGCGGATGCGGCCGGCGGTATCGTAGTGGGAGCCGTGGCAGGGGCAGAACCACCCGCCAAACTCACCCTGCTCGCCGATGGGGATGCAACCAAGGTGCGTGCACACCCCAATCATGACCAGTAGGGCTTCATCCTCAATGGCGCCGCGGTTTTCATCGGTGGCCACGTTGTCTGCGTTGCCGCCGATGTTGGGGTTGCGCGCTTCTTGGTCGGGCAGATCGCTTAAAGGGGTGTCCTTGGCGGCCTGAACCTCTTCTTCGGTACGGCGGCGGATGAACACGGGCTTACCGCGCCACATCACGCTGATGGACTCGCCCGGGTTGATGGCGGCCACATCAATGGGGGGCGTGCTCGCCAGCGCTTGTGACGCAGCGTCCGGGTTCATCTGATCGATGAACGGCCATGCCGCACCACCCACGCCAATGGCGGCAACCGCGCCAGTGGCGATATATAAGAAGTCCCGCCGGGTGTGTTCTTCACCGGCGTTCTGATCAGTGGCGGCCACGACCATCCCCCGTAATCACGTCAAAACTTTAAAGCGTTCCAGAACGACATGGCCCGATACCGCTCGGCTGTCCAGATCAGCAGTGCCTAGACACCTTGTCGCAAATCATAGAATCGTACCGCTGAGATGCCGAAAGTGACACGGAACCGCGCGCTTTCGCGCCTGAGCGCACACCGCCGCTGCGGCAGAAGATGATGATGGACGTCGCTCTTTACCAACCTGAAATTCCTCAAAACACCGCTGCAATCTTGCGCACTGCCGTCTGCTTTGGCGTGGATGTGCGGGTGATCGGGCCTGCGTCGTTCGATGCCAGCGACAGGGGGATGCGGCGCGCGGGCCTTGATTATGCGGCGCGTGCGCGCGTCAAGCTCCACGCCACCTTTGAAGAGCTCGAAGTGCGCGCGCACCGGCTTGTGCTCTTCACGACACACGCTGCCGACCCGCTGCACACCTTCGCGTTTGAACCAACCGACACCTTGCTGTTCGGGCGCGAATCGGCCGGGGTGCCCGATGTAATCCACGCCGCCTGCGCCCATCGCGTCAGGATCCCCATGTGCCCCGATGCGCGATCGCTTAACCTTGCTTCGGCCGTTGCCATCGGCCTCTTCCATGCCCTCAGCGCCACCAAGATGATTGATGAGAAAGGCCTTCGATGAACACCGAAACGGTTAAAGGCGGTCCGCTGCCCGATCCGCGCACGCTCTCAGAGCGCAAGGATGAGGCGCGCTTATGGTTTGAAGCGTTGCGCGACGAGATCCATGCCCTTTTTGAGACGTTGGAGGACGAAGCCCCTGAAGTGGAGGAGGCCAAATCGCCCGGGCGGTTCATGCGCGAGCCGTGGACCCGAACCAACCACGACGGTGCTGACGGTGGCGGCGGCACGATGGGGATGATCAGCGGCCGGTTATTTGAAAAAGCCGGCGTTCACACCTCCACCGTGCACGGGACGTTTTCTCCCGCCTTCCAAGGCCAGATTCCCGGCTCGGCCGACGATCCGCGCTTTTGGGCCTCAGGGATCTCACTCATCGCTCATCCCTGGAACCCCCATGTGCCCACAGTCCACATGAACACGCGCTTTGTGGTGACAACACGCCAATGGCTGGGCGGGGGGGCCGACCTCACCCCGATGCTCGACCGCCGCCGCGGCCAAGACCACCAAGACACGCAGCTCTTTCACAACGCCTTCAAGGATACCTACGCGGCGCACAAAGGGCGGGACTACGCTGGCGACAAAGCCTGGTGTGACGAATATTTCTCACTTCCCCATCGCGGTGGAGAAATGCGCGGCATCGGCGGGGTGTTTTACGACTACCATGCATCAGGCGACTGGGCGGCGGACCTTGAACTCACCAAAGCCATCGGCCGCACCTTTATGGAGGCCTATGGCGCCATCGCGCGCCGCACCATGCATGAGCCTTGGACTGAAGCTGACCGCATGGAGCAGCAGGTGCGCCGCGGCCGCTACGTGGAGTTCAATCTCCTTTACGATCGCGGCACCATTTTTGGCCTGCGCACAGGCGGCAATGTGGCGTCCATCTTGTCATCGATGCCGCCAACGGTCCGCTGGCCTTAAGGCTGCCCGTGGGCCGCAGGGGGTTCCGTCAAGCCAAGCTCTGATGCTACCGACCGGCATCCCAAAAAGGCTGCCGAGATGCCCGAGTTTTTCGTTGAAATATTGAGTGAGGAAATCCCCGCCAGAATGCAGCGGCGTGCAGCGGGGGATCTGAAACGCTTGGTGACGGATCACCTTGTGCACGCAGGTCTCACGTACGAAGGCGCCTATGCAAGCGCGACCCCCAGAAGGCTGGTGCTGTCCGTCCAAGGCCTTCCAGCACGCTCTGCTGATCGCAAACAAGAACGCAAAGGCCCACGGGTGGGTGCACCGCAAAAGGCGCTCGAGGGATTCTTAAGGGCCGCCGGCCTCCAATCCATCGACGAGGCCGAGATTGTCTCAGACAGCAAGAAGGGCGATTTTTACGTGGCCCGGTCCACCGTTGAGGGCCGCGATGCTGTTCTTGTGTGCGCAGACGCTCTGGGCGCTGCCATCAAAGATTTTCCTTGGCCCGTGTCCATGCGCTGGGGTGCAGCGTCGGTTGAGCCGACATCTATGCGCTGGGTCCGGCCGATGACCTCCATCGTGGCAACCTTTGGCGCCGACAACGAAGACCCTGTGGTGGTGCCCGTGCCCATCAACGACGTGCCGGTGGGCGATGAAACGGTGGGCCACCGCTTCCATGCGCCAGGACCCATAAAGGTGCGCCGGTTGGACGATTATCAGACCGCGCTCGCCCAAGCCCATGTGGTGGTGGATCTTGATCGGCGGCGCGAACAAATCCGTGACGATGCCCGAACGGCCGTCTTCGCCCTTGGCCTGGAGCTGGTGGACGATGACGGGCTTTTGGAAGAAGTGGCCGGGCTGGTGGAATGGCCTGTTGTTCTGGTGGGGCACTTTGACGAGACAACGCTCAGCCTTCCCGACGAAGTGATTCGCCTCACGATCCGGGAAAACCAAAAGTGCTTCGTCACCCGCAATCCGGCCACAGGCGAATTGGCAAACGCCTTTGTGCTGACGGCCAACCTCACCACCCAAGACGGTGGCGAGATGGTGAAAAAGGGCAACGAACGGGTGGTGCGGGCCCGCCTTGCCGATGCGCGCTTCTTTTATGAGCAGGACCTGAAGCTCCCGCTGGACACTCACCTCACAACGCTGAAGGCGGTCACCTTCCACGATAAGCTTGGCAGCCAGTGGGATCGGGTGGAGCGCATTGCGACACTGGCTGAGCGCATCGCGCCGTCGGTGGGGGCTGACCCACAGCTCGCAGCCAGAGCCGCCCGCCTCGCCAAAGCCGACCTTGCCACGCAAATGGTCGGCGAGTTCCCGGAACTCCAAGGCTATATGGGCAGGCGCTATGCGATGGCGGCAGGAGAGGCGGACGCTGTGGCCGCTGCCATTGAAACCCACTATGCGCCGCTGGGGCCTAAGGACGATGTGCCCACCGAACCCGTCGCCATCGCGGTTGCCCTTGCCGACAAGCTCGATCAGCTCTTTTTTCTATGGGCCGCTGGTGAAAAGCCCACAGGCTCCGGTGACCCGTTTGCGCTGCGAAGGGCAGCGCTCGGCATCATCCGCATCATCTTGGACAACACGTTGCGCGTGCCGCTCAGCCGGCCCGATGGCTCTGGCCTCATTGCCGATGCCTGGGCGCGTCACAAAGGTTCAGATCCCTTCGATCGCTTGTGCGGCGGTGAAACCGGCGCCCAGGACGGAGGCGATCAGCGTCAATTCCTCATCGAGCGGCTCATCGTGCAGCAGCGCGACAATGGCGTGTCCGCCGATGTGGTGAAGGCCATCATCCCCGCCCTTGCCACCATCGACCTCGTGGACATCACCAACCGGATCGCCGCGCTCCAAACCTTCCTGGCATCGGATGAC
>JBCDLN010000219.1:0-7111 GCA_038745295.1 Pseudomonadota bacterium
GCCCGGTTTGCTTCAATCACGCCGCTGCTGCTGGCTGAGGTTGCGCCGGTGCCATAAACGGCGCGCAGGAGGCGGCGGGCGGATCGGCTATCTTTGCGCCTAAGATGGGCAAAGCCTTCCAAGAGGAGGAGGTCATTTTGGAGGGGGGCAATGCGATTGCGCGTTTGAACCGCGTAGATCGCTTCCACGAAGCGTCCCGCAGCGTTCGCAGCACTCGCGCGCTGGGTGAGGATGCCGGTTTGTAGTTCAGTTCGCCGCGCCCGCGAATTGGGCTCCAAGGTTGCCACAATGGCCGCCTCATCGGTGAGTTCTGCTGCAATGGCAGCGAGGGTGGCGCCATAGACGGCATCGGCCGCCGCGCTGCTGCCCCGGCGTGCCCCAAGCCGTGCAAGATCAAAGGCTTGCGCTGCCTCTACAGGCCGGTTCAGCTCCAAAAGACAAAAGCCACGCGCATTGGCTTCGGCGGCGGAGAGATTTCGGTTGCGGATGGCCGTGTTGCTCAGCGCCACACAGCCGTTGAAATCGCGGTTGGAAAGGGCGCCGACCACCGCTCCACTGGTCCCGGTTGGCGCAGTGTCGCCGTCGCTCGTGTCTACCCGGGCGCGCTGCGCGGTCGGAGCCACGGTGTCCCTCGGATCGGGGCGAACGCGCCGGCGCACTGTGCTTGGCGTCGGCGATGTTGCAGTTGTTTGTGGGATCTGGGTGGTCTGCGCTGGCGACGGTGTGATTGGGATGGCCGCCCGGGCAGGGCGTGCTGGCGTGGTGGGTTGGGGCAGAGCCTGTGTTGCAGGCAAAGACGGCCTCGGCCTCACAGGGATCGGCTGAGGTGATTGGGGCTGTGGCGCGACCCCAAGCTGGGCCAGTCTAACCAAGCCGCGACGATCCTCCTTGTGGGCACGCTGCTTGGGCTCGCTGGCGGAAAGACTTGGCGCTTCATTGCCCAAGAAGGACCGCTCATTGCTGCGACGCCCCCTTTCACGATGATTACTGCGGCGCTCGTCCATGCGCCGGTTCGCTGCGGGCATGGCCGAGCGAGGGGACGGGCGACCCGCAGCCGATAACGACCCCGCCTGCGTAAAGGTGATGGGCTCGCTATTGGGGTCGCGCTGCAGCTGGTCATCAACGATGAGCCGGCGGAGCTGTTCACGCTCCTCCGGCTCGCAGATCACACCTTGGATGCCCTCTTCGTTGGTGGGATCGTCCGCGTCACGACCGGTGGGAGCGGTCGGCTCACGCGCCGTGCCGACGCTGAGGCCCTGCACAGCCCCAAAAACCGGCCCCCATTCATTGAGCACATCTTGGAAACCGGCCTGATCACCAAGCCGCAACCGCGCCAAAGCCAGCCCAAAGAGCGCCGCTTCGGTGGGCACCCAGTTGGCGGACGTCATGAACCATTCTTCAGCGATGATGAACTGGCAAGTATTGAAAGCATACCAACCCAAGGCCTGCGCGCCCACAGCATCGCGCTGGGCGATGACCTCGGGCACATAGCGGTCCACCGCGCTTTGATCCACATCCTCCACCGTGGTGGAGCCCACCCGATCAGCTGTGAGGATGGTGGCCATCGCGTCGAGGTAGGCTTCCATCAGCTCAGGCGATTCGTTGCGCCACTCATAAGCAACCTGACGCGCGAGGGCTTCCTGGGAGGCGTTCGCCGTCGCACGCAGGGCGAAAATATAGGCTTCAGCCGCTTCTGCGCCGTGGCCGCCATCAAGGGCAAACCGAAACCACTGGGCCGCCTCCGACGGCGCGCCGTGGCGATAAAGATAAAAACCGATGAGCATGGCGTCATCGAGGTCAGCGCCGGTGCGGGCGTGATTGGCCAGTTGCTCCAGCCACGTATAGGGCACGGTCGGCCCATCGCGCGCACCGCCCCTGGCAACCGAGCCGCGTAAAATCCCAAGTCTTGCGTCAGCAAAAGCGCCGCTGGAGGCTGTGCGCTCGTCAACCAGGCTGAAAAGGCGCGTGACATCGTCGGTGGACAGTGTCTCCGCAGCTTTCTGCAAGGTGGCGGCGCGTTCCTCGTCCTGCTCTGTGCAGCTTTCGATCACGTAAGCGTACGCATCGTAGGCGCGGCCGGGGTTCTCTTTGTTGGCAAACGCCTCAGCCACGCGCCAGAGCGAATCGACGTCCTGACATGTCAGCATACGCTCGTTGAGTTCAGCAACGCGCAGGACCGAATCAAAATCGCGCGCTTCACTGGCTGCCTGCAGCTCTTTGCGGGCGCGCGCCACTTCCAAGATATCAAGGAGCTCAAGCGGCGGCTCATAGGTGGGATCGCGTTGCCGCCGCTCCGCAAGAGCCTCGCGCGCTTCGTCAAAACGCTGCTCGCTGACAAGCTCGTAGATCCTGGAAAGCTCCGTGTCTTCCACCTGGGGATCAAGAAGATCACGCGGCGGCTCCCACGCCGGATAAAGCGCCCTGAGACGACGCAGCTCGGCGTCAAGACGATCAAGCTCATTTTCTCGCGCAAAATAACGAAGAGCCGCGCGATCAGCCTCGGACGGGACTGCCGCCTCGGCGGTTGTTGCGGGCGTGCCTTCGGGCACCTCCTGCGCGTCGGCGTGGCCCAAAATGTGGGACGACAGCGCTTGCCAGGGGCCGATATCAAGGGCCAGGCCAAAGATGATCGCCGCAGCCGCCCCGCAAAGAATGGGTTTTACGGGCGTTTGTGCCGGCCCAAAAAGGCGCGAGGATGCCACGCCCTGCCTTACCATGGCGCCGAGACGGCGACGCGTCCGGCGCGAAGGATTCGCCTGCGCAACCGTTGCCTTGCGGCCTTTGGTGAAGGCGGTTCGATGTGGCATCTGCCTCCTGCGGGCCAACCAACGGTGCTAAGACCATTCGTGCGCGGAGAGCTTTGACCAAGGTGCCGCGAGCCACGCTTTAACGTAGCCCGGTCACCAACGCTGGCTGTTAAATGCCCACCGCGTTCACATAGTCTCACCAGGCGGCACCATAGGGTAAGCCATTTGATCGTTCGCGGCGGGGAAAAGGTTGCACGAAGGGCACACCTGTTGCGGGCCAGCAACACTCGCCGCCCGAAATTGGGTTGCTGTGCGCACGGCGCCCGGTGTGGCCCTTTAGTCATTGTGACGGCCGACGGTGGTGACCAGCCGCCACGTGGTTATGCCAAGCAGAACGGCCGCCAACACGAGCCCAAGCGCATAAACACCCGTGTGCAAGGACAGCCAGTTGGCCGCAAAAAGGCGAATGTTCGAAAACGACATGGGAACGGTGACCAGGTAGCTCACTGATCTTGGCGCGATGTGATTGACCCGGTCATTTTCCAAATCAAACGCTGTGATTTGGCCGTCCACCCTATCCCAATTTTGTGGAGTTGTGAGGCTGGCGACAGATCCGGCAAGGAGCCCCGCGGTGGGTGCGCTTACCAGTGTCCACGCAGTCTTATCGTTCAAAGGCGCCGGTATTTGCGCCATAATCAGGCTTGCTCCCTCAACGCGTGCAGCAGCTTCGACGGTATCGACCGGTGCAGTGCCAAACGCCCCATCAATGTTGAGAAGACGGCGCGCACTGGATGCGATGTCGCTCAAAATCCCGGCCACACCGCGGTTTTCATCAAGCTCATCAAACCATCGGTCACGGTCGCCTTGGGGATCTGTCCGCGGGTCTTGGACCACGTCCACTCCAGGCCCGCGTTCGGCCGCAGTGAGCGGATCGCCCGGCGCGGCGACGACATTTTCCTGGCGCAGCTGTTGGCGAAGGCGCTGCAAGATGGTGTCGTAGCGCCGTAAACCTTCAGGCTCCGTAGCGCCATTGTCCGCCGGGAAGGGGGCAAGCCAGCTCGCTGGAGCAAGATCGTCGAGCCCGGTGGCTTCAAGGGCAAGGCTTGAGATTTCGGCAAGGGGCGCCACGATGACCGCGCTCTCCGCCCTCAACGTGGTTACCGCGTTGACCACTTCAGTGCGCAGGGGCGCACCGCGGCTTGCGGCAACTTTGGCAAAAAGGGTGCCGGCAGCGCCAATACTATCCAAAGCGCTGCCGCCGACCCGCACATGAACCGGTCCACTGTCGTGGGAGTAGGGAAAACCGCTGGTCGCAAAGGCTGCCAGATTGGGAAGCTGGCCTATCCTGGCGAAATCGGGCAACTCGAGCTTGGTCGAATTAAAGAGCGCAAACCGATCGTTCGATGGCACCGTTCCCCCCGGAAGGCAGGCGCGGTCCGCGCGAGTTTCAAGATCTCCAACAATTTCAATTGTGTTGACGCCGGGGCGGAACTCGCTGAGCGGTATGGCAATGGGCATCGCCTCCAACACCTCGCCAGCGCGGGCGTTGAGCGCGACCACGGTGGTGGTGTTGCCATTCACCACAAGGGAGACGCTGCTTCCAGGCAGGACCTCTCCTGAGTAGGCCGCATCGAGGTAGAGCGTCGCTTCGCCGAAGGCTGCGGCATAAAAATCGCTCGGGAGCCGCACCTGGAAGGGGGTGGTGAAGCGCCGTCCGGAAAAATCGACCGTATCAACGCCAGCATCGCGTAGCGTGATCGATCCGCCCCGATCGATGGGGACGGCATCGGGCAAAAGCCACGCCGGCGTGGTCGGGCTTTGGGGATTGGCTGAGCGGCTGCGACCACCGAACTCCAGCTGATCGATGGCCGTATCAACATCTGCCTCGGTGCGCCCGGTGACGTAGAGCACAGGCCCGCGCGCAGCACTGTCCACAAGGCGAACGAGAGGCCCAGACTCGGCCTGCGCAGGCACGTTCGGCAGCACGGTGCGCAGCTCATCATAGGTGCCAATGGCAACGCTGAGCCGGCCTGCTGTGCGGGTCGGCGGGCCGTTGAAATCACCCACCGTCACAACGGGCTGCTCAAAGCCGCCTCGCACTGCGATCGCCTGAACCGCATCGAGCATCCGGCTGATGCCCAAGAGTGACTGCGGCGCCCTTTGGAGGACATGAAGCTGAGTGGCGCCATCCGCGCCAACGCCGACCCCATCAAGATCGTGAAAACCCGAAAGCCGGACGCGCCCATCGCTATAGGCAAACCCCGTGAGCCGTGTGTCGATCCTGGTCCAAAGCTCGTAGGTGGCATCGACCGAGCAGTCGATCCGGTGGCGCATATCCGCATCGAGCCGCAGCACATTTTCGCCGGGGCGCAAAAGGTCGGCCGAGACCGGCAAGGCGATCACTTTGGTTCGGTCGGGACTGTCGATGGCAGTCTGTGCCACCTGGCGCCCATTCAGCGAGATCTTCAGGCGAGATGCTTCCGGCAAGATCAGCACGGAGTTTGTGAAGCCGATGGCGAGGGTGGCATCTTGGGAGGCTTCTGTGCTCGTCATGCGGAAGTTGAAGCTTGCCGATGCGATCTCCCCATCAAGCTGCAGGCGCTGGTCGGTGATGATGGGGCGATCCACCGCGGGGGTCAGCCAATCAGCGGAATTGGCGAGCAACACACGAAACTCGCGCACATCAAGCGGCTGAGAGCGGATCAACCGCTCCAGATTGCGCCGCTCCTGCGTGCTGCTGGCATCGATGGGAATGACGGGTGCCGGGCTCAGCGCGTCGGTGAGCGGCGAGGTGGTGGTGGATGGGCGAAAGGCATCTTGGTCAGATGGCGTCGACCGCGGGGCGGGAACCACACCGTCGTTGTTCACGTCAAACGGGGCAGGCAGCGGGCCAAGACGGGGCACGGCAGGATTGGTTCCACCCCCTGGTGAGGGGGCACGGGGCACCGCCCCTGGCGTTCCGACCTGGCGGTCAAGGTTAAAGGGGCTGACCTGGGCAAGCGCGGCAGTCGGCCATCCCAAAGCCAGCGTGCCCACGAGCGGAAGGGCGAGGAGCAAAGAGCGCACATCACCCCTCATAGCTTGGTCATTGTGGTTGCTGCCTGTGCCGAGGTCTGCCGCTGACGCCCGCCTTGCTGACGACGGCCGCCATCGTGCGCCAGCTCGTCCTCAGCCTCCTGGGCGGTGCGCGCCGTGCGACCAGGAGGGCGGATCTCAGAAGGTCCGGCAGGCCGCTCTGGCCGCGCCTTGCGCTTTGCAGGCGCCACCACGAGGTAGGACAGCCCTCTGAGGGTTTGGAAGGCAGACATGGTCAAAAACTCGATCACGCCCGGCAAGACACCCATGTCAGTGCGCCGCGATGCTTGAAAGCGCACCCATTCTTGGGAGTTGGCAAACACAAGGTCAGCCACCTGGCGGTATTGCCCTGCGTCAGCCACCGCAAACTCAGCGCCAATCACATTGCCCAGTGGTTCGCGCGATACGCTTCTGACCAGAAGGGGGAGTTCGTTGGAGGGAAGCGGCGCCATGGTCTCAAATCGCAAAATGATTTTGTCCCCCGGTGCAACGGGCCGCACCAAAGTCACCGGAACAATGACGCGCGCACCGGTGGTGGACACATCGTCCACCTTTACGTTGATGACGCGGTCGCCGTAGACAATTTCGGCAGGGCGTTCGATGGCAAGGCGCTGCGATGTTCTGAGTTGCCGCCGCTCGGCCACCACACCGAGCGCAGCCCCCACCAAGATGAGGTTAAAGAGGTTCCACCCCCCCACCACCATGGCGACATCGCTGCTGTCAGCGCCCGACAGGACCCGCAAGACAGTGGCCACAACGCCCACAACCAGCACAGCAAAGATGATGTAAAACGGCGCGCCAAGTTCAGAAATGCGCGAAACTCTGTTGGTCTCGCCCTTAGCGGTCACCCTGAATTTCGCCTTTTTCGGGCTCACTAGCACAGCGCCAAGGGCTCGCACCAAATAGACTGACTGTATTGTTTCGTAGAGCTCAGAAATGAACGGCCATCTCACTCGGTGCCATAGGTAGTTTTGGAGCATTATGTTCACCAAAATATAGGTGACCGTGTAAGCTGCAAACTCCGCCCCGGACGCGACAAATATTGACGCACCAAAGAAAAGATAAAATAGCGGCGCAATAAGGAAGGTGAGACGCGCCAGCGGGAAAAACCAGAAAATCATGGACGAGAGGTAGCAAATCCTTTGAGGGATGCTCAGGCCTTGTTTGACGAGCGGGTTCTTGAGCATCAGGATTTGCAACATGCCCTGGCACCAGCGTGAGCGCTGACCGATGAAACTTGCAAATGTTTCGGGCTGAAGACCAGCAATCATCGGCCGATCCACATAAGC
>JBCDLN010000220.1:0-7084 GCA_038745295.1 Pseudomonadota bacterium
GCAATCCCAACGAGACGGACCCCATCAAGCGTCAAAAGGGTTTTGATGTGCCGGGTACCGATCACCCCTGCGCCCACCACCCCGATAGCAACGTCGCTCATTTCAGTCATCCGCGAGGGCGGTTTTCGAAGGGGCGAGCCTTGTCCTCGCGCTGCATCCGGCGCGACACGCTCTAGCCAAAGTACTCTTTGAAGGTGGCGATGTTGGTGCGGAAGCCTTGCTCAAAGTCACCGTTGCCGGGGTGGTAAACGCTTTCATAGGAAATTACCCCAGTGTAGCCGTCAGCCTTGAGCGCGCCCGCCATGGGGCTAAAGTGGCCGGCAAGCTGGCCTTGTCCCATCGGCTTCACCTCAAGGGTTGCTTTGGGCGTATCCACCAGGACGTCCTTGATGTGGATATGGCCCAGATAGCCGCCGCGCATTGTCTCATAGCCATCTGGAAACGCGCGTTCGTGGCACCAGCAATTATTGGCCGGATCCCATAGAATTTTGAGGACGTCTTTGGCGTCCAACTCATCAATAAGACGGCGGGCTGTCCAGCAAGAGTTGACCATGGTCCCATTGCCGGTCTCCACTACGAGGGTGAGGTTCTCAGACCGGGCAAGTTCCACGGCAGGGGCCACCAGCGGGGGCAGACTGTCCCACGCCCCTTTGGCAACGTTCCACTGCTCTGCACCGTGAGAGCCGAAGAGGATCTGCTCCTTTTTGTTGCTCATGATCCTCACAAGGGGCGAGCCAAGCGTGTGGGCCGCCTCCATCACCCGTTTCAGCGCGTCCATATGCTGACTGTGCGCATCATCGCCGGGACGTGACTGGCTGGTGAGGCCGGCAAAGATGTGCCGGGAAAGACACGCAACGGGCATCGCGCGCGCATCAAGCAGCGCCTTGATGGTCCGCACTTCGTCAAGGGTGTGGTCGCCTACTTCTTTGTCCCACACAAATTGGAGTTCGGCGTGGGTGAGGCTGAACTCATCCATCACCGCGAGCGCATGGGCGAGATCACGGCTGATACCGTCTGTGATGACGCCAAGCTTCACCCCTCCCCCTCCCCTTTGACGCGCGCCGCATCGCGATGGAGCTCAGCGCCAGCAATCTCCTCCAGCACCAAAGTGGTCGCCCAATTGTCGCCACCTGGATGGCGGGTTTTGCCGGCCTGGAAGAGTTGGAGGGCTGTGGTGGCGGTGAAGAGGGGAACGCCGAGCCGCCGGGCCATGGCGGTGGAGATGGTGAGGTCCTTGTACATGGTGTTGATGTGGCTGCCGGTCCCTTCAAACGCGCGGTCCATGATGTTGCTCAGCGATGTGTTGGTGACAACGCAGCCTGCGCTCGAGGTGGAAAAGACGTTGTAGAGCACCTCGCCAGGAACCCCCGCCTTGGCGGCGAGAACGGTGGCCTCGAACGTGGCTGTGAAGATCGACCCAATGAGCGACTGAAGGCACGCCTTCACGATCTGCCCAGCCGGCGCGGTATCGCCGACCCTGTGTATGGTGGATGAGACCGCCTCCATGGCAGGGCGGGCGATCGCCAGCGCCTCGTCAGATCCTGCGGCCATCATCGTCAGTGTGCCGCCCTGCGCTCCGGGGAAGCCGCCGCTCACAGGGCTGTCCACCAGGTGGATACCGCTGCCATCAAGGCCTGCTGCAATGGCTTCGGCCTCGTGGGCGTGGACGGTTGCTGACAAGATGATGACGCTGCCGCGATCAAGGGTTGACTTCAGCCCCGGCGCGCCCCCGCCCGGAGCGCCCAAGATCACCTCAGCGGCCTGCGCACCCGTCATCACCATCACAAAGACAACGCTTGTCCCTTCGCCGACGGCCGAAGGCGCGTTTGCAAGCTCTCCGCCCATCTCTTCAAACGCGCGCATCCGTTGGTCTTTGAGATCGTAGCCTTTGACGGAAAACCCAGCCTTCAAGAGATTGCGCGCCAGTCCGGAGCCCATGTCCCCTAAGCCGATCACACCAGCTGTGCCTGCCATGGTCATCCTCCCCGAGATTCATTTTTAGGTAGTCTTGAGCGTTCCTGGCGGTGAGCGCCAGCCCTTGAGCCGATGATTCTGCCCTCGATCTTGAGCCTGAACACACCGCGATGGGCGCGGTCCCGGACTGCGCAAACGGTCCGGGACTTGCATATATTGACATCAGTTCGATGGTTGGATCGAGTTAAAGCCCGCACAAAAAGAGAGGGACGAGATGTTTCACTCCCGCCTGAAGGTTGCAGCTGTAGCGACTATGGCCTTTGCGATGCTTGCCGCAACGGCTGAGGCAGAAACGTGGCGCATGGCCACCAAGCAACCCACCGATAGCCCTGAAGGTAAGGTATTCGAATACTTTGCAGAAAAAGTCGCCGAATATTCGAATGGTGAGCTTGAAATCAAAGTTTACCCCAACGAACAACTCGGTAAAACTGACGCTGTCATGGAGCAAATCCAGCAAGGCACAGTTCAGCTTTACGCAGAAGGCTCCACCTACATGCGCAAGTGGGTGCCCGAAATCAGCTGGGTCAGCGCCGCGTTTTTATTCGATGACCGCGACCACTGGGTCCGCTTTGTCAACTCTGACTTGGTGAAGGGCTGGTACGATACAGCCGCCGCCGAAGCCAAGGTGGGGATTTTGGGTGAACCGACCGCTATGCTCCGCGGGCCCTACCGCGTCATGGTCGCCAACAAAGACGTTAAATCCTACGACGACATTCAAGGCATCAAGCTGCGGATGCACCCCGACAAGCTGGCGCATGCGCTGTGGACACACCTTGGCGCAGACGTGAAGACCCTTGCGTGGACCGATGTCTATCAAGCCATCAACAAAGACATCGTTGAAGCTGTGAACAGCCCCATCGCGCTGGTGGAATCCATGCGCTTCCACGAGGTGGCTCCCCACGTCATCCGCCATGATGAATACTTCCAGTCCATTGCGTTCATGATGAACCAAGAGGCGTTCGATGAGCTCTCTCCAGAGCTGCAGGAGGCACTCCTGAAAGCCCACGCCGAAGCGGGCCAGTATTCTGAAGAAATCATGACCGCGTCAGCCGACGAATCCATTGAAAGGATGAAGGCAGCTGGCGTCACCTTTATTGACGTGGATCGGGATCCTTTTGTGGACTCGATGCAAAGTTTTTATGAGGAACTGAAGACGAGCGGGGAACTGCCGGAAGGCTTCCTAGAGCTCGTTGAGGCCACTCGCGCGCAAAGCTGAGCCGTTTTGTCAGTTACACAACCTGCTGACGGGCCGCTCTGGCGGCTCGTCGTCACAGTCGATCAAGGTCTTGGCGCCATTGCGAAAGTCTTTCTGTGGGGCGCCAACATCTGTTTGTTTCTGATGCTCCTTGCCACGGCCACAACCATTGTGTTGCGACCGTTTGGGTTATCCTTCTACTGGCTGTGGCCTTGGTCCATGCAAGTCTTCGTGTGGATGTCGTTTCTGGGCTTTTTTGCAGTCTACAGGATGCGCAAAGACATCGCCGTTGACTTTGTAATGCGCAAGCTAGGGCCCGGGGCGATGGTGGCGAGCCGTTACTTTGTGGCGTTCGTGGTCATTGCGGTGATGGCAATCATTTTGCGCGAGGCGCCTTTGGTGCTGGGCCAACAGGTGGGCGTGATTGACGGGGTCATCACCCCCTGGGGCTGGGAATTGGAGCGCTACACGCTGTCTGTGCCGCTCTTTGCGTCCTGTACGCTCATTCTCATCAATGCCGTGCTCGATATTGTCAAAGCCCTGCTGGGCTGGCCCGAGCCCACCCCCGACCACTCTGTGGGCGACGAATGACGCCTCCGACAAAGGTGACCTTAAAGCCATGATGGCAACCATCCTCTTCCTTGGCTTTATTGTCATGATCTTGTTGCGGGTGCCCATCTCCATCGCGATCGGCGCGGCGGTGGTGGCAGCCTTTGTGACGTCTGATTTTTCAGGCGACCTCTACATTATCCCGCAGCAGATTTTGGACGGGGTGGATAAACCCTCCCTCGCGGCCGTCCCCTTCTTCATCATGGCCGGCAACTTGATGAATGCGGTGGGAATGACCGACCGCATCTTTGCGTTTGCCTCCGCGCTGGTGGGCCACTTTCGGGCAGGGCTTGCGCAGGTGAACGTCCTATCCTCGATGATTTTTGCCGGCGTTTCGGGTGCTGCCGTGGCGGATGCTGCAGGGCTCGGCACCATCGAAATCAAAGCCATGAAGGAGCGCGGCTATCGGGCTGAGTTTGCAGCAGCCGTCACCGTCTGCTCTGCAGTTGTGGGGCCCCTCATCCCACCCTCCATCGGCCTCGTGATTTACGCGTTCTTGGCCCAGCAGTCCGTGGAGCGGATGTTTTTGGCGGGGCTCTTGCCGGGCGTCCTCGTCGGCCTATCGCTGATGATGTTCAACCGCTTCCTCGCCATCCGCGAGAATTTTCCCACTCAGCCCAAGGCCACACGCGCGGAGGTGAAAAGCCATGCCCTTGATGGCTTCCTCGCCCTTGTGGCGCCCGGCATCATCTTGGGCTCCATCCTGTTTGGTGTCGTCACCGCGACCGAGGCTGGGGTCCTCGCCTGCCTCTACTCCATCGCTCTTGGCCTTGTTTACCGCTCGCTCACCCTCAAGAAGTTTTGGAAAGCGCTCACCGATACCATGCTGATGACGACGGTGATCATGATCATCATCGGCTTTTCCATCGCGATGGGCTGGCTCCTTGCTATCGAACAGGTGCCGCAGCAGCTGGGGGACACGCTCTTTTCCCTCACCACAGATAAGCACGTCTTCCTCGCGCTGATGATGGTGTTCATCATTCTCATTGGCTGTGTGGTTGAAGGGGTTCCTGCAAAGCTCATCCTCGTCCCGATGCTTCTTCCAGTGACGGATGCTTACGGGATCGACCGCGTCCACTTCGGCATAATCTTGCAGCTGGGATTGTTGATTGGGATTGTCACACCGCCTATGGGGATCGGCCTTTACATCATGGTTGAGGTGGGGAAGGTGCCGTTTGAGAAGGTGGCGATGGCATGTCTTCCCTTTCTTGTGCCGCTCCTTCTTGTGTGGATCGCGCTCACCTTCATACCGGGCCTCAGCCTGTGGCTCCCCAACCTCATCCTCGGCCCAAGCCTTTAGCTGAACCCCTGAAGGAGACCGTCAGACGTGACGTGCGTGATCCGTGTCGGCCCCGCGCGACAGGAATGGTGGCGAGACCATCTTCAAAGCCTCCTGCCTGAAGTCCCTGTGAGAAGCTGGGAGGATCCCGGCCCCCTCGATGCTGTGCGCTATGCCGTGGTGTGGCGCCCGCCGGCTGGGGGCCTGGCGCGGTTTCCCAACCTTGAAGTCATCGTGTCCATCGGCGCGGGGATCGACCACATCCTCGTTGACCCAGAGCTGCCGGCAAACGTGCCGATCATTCGCACCACAGGTGATGATCTCACGGTGAGGATGCGCGAATACGTGTGCCTTCATGTGTTGAGGCTCCACCGCAGGCTGCCCGAGATCGAGGCCGGTCAGGCCGTCCGCGAATGGCGGCAAATCGTCAACCCGCCGGCGCATCAACGCCGCGTGGGCGTGATGGGCCTCGGCAATTTGGGGGGTGATGCGGCAAAGGCCCTCTCAACGCTGGGCTTTAATGTGGCGGGCTGGTCGCGCAGCGCCAAGACGCGTGAGGGGGTCACGACGTTTTGCGGCGATGATGGGCTGGCGAACTTTTTAGCCCGGAGCGAGATCTTGGTGTGTCTTCTTCCTCTGACGGAGGCCACACGGGGGATCTTGTCGGAAAAACTCTTCAACCAGCTCCCCAAAGGAGCCAGCGTGATCAACGCAGCCCGCGGGGAGCATCTGGTTGATGATGACCTTTTGGCAGCGCTCGACAGCGGCCAACTCACTGGCGCCACGCTCGACGTGTTTCACACCGAGCCCCTGCCGGCCGAGCACCCCTTCTGGGCGCACCCGAAGGTGTTGGTGACGCCCCATGTGGCCTCGCTCATTGACCCTGAGGCAGGCGGCAAAATGATTGCGCAAAACCTACGTCGCTTCATTGCCGGTGAGCCGGTGCCGGACCTTGTGGATCTTGCCAAAGGCTACTGAGCCCCCCAAGCATTACCGCGGGCCGGGAACACCTGAACGATACACCGACACACCCAACACCAGCCCCACGGAGCGCCCCATGAGCTATACCCTTCGCCCCATGCCGCCGCAGGTGGACGCCGCACTCCTCGACAAGGCGCTGACGGTTGAGACTGCCACCATAGGCCATCGCCGCTTCTTGGGCTTTGCAGACCCCGCCATTCAGGCGCTTTTCCCTGGTCAAAGAATTGCAGGCACCGCGGTCACCATTGCCCTGCCCGGCCAAGACTCCACTCTCCTTCACCACGTCATCCAGTTTTTGCGGGAGGGGGACATTTTGGTGATCGATCGTTTGGGTGACCAGCGCCATGCCTGTCTGGGTGGTGGCGTTGCCTGCGCGATCAAGGCACGCGGCGTTGCCGGCGTTGTCATCGACGGGCCTTGCACCGATGTTCCCGAAATTGAGGACTACGAACTCCCAGTGTGGTGCCGAGGACCCTCGCCCATCACCACGCGCCTTTATGATATTGGCGGCGCCTTTAACGTGGACGTCAGCATTGGCGGCGCTGTGGTCCACCCCGGCGATTTGGTGGTGTGCGACTATTCGGGCGTGCTTGCGATGCCCGTCGATGAGGCGGAGGCCGACGTGGACTGGGCGCTGGGCAAACAAACCTCAGAACCCGCCATGCACAAAAAGCTGCTTGACGGCGCGATGCTGGGAGAACTCTCAGGCGCCTCAGCGAAGGTGACGCAAAAGACCGGCGGCTAGATGTCGTTACCATCAACGTTGTTCATCGGGGAACCGTCTTAGGGGGCCGTGCCTTACTGCTCCCGCCTGTGCTCGATCGTCCCGCGGTGGCCCTGATGCATCAACCCACAATTCGCTCATCCGGCACAGTTGCCGGTCTCAGACGTTGCCGAAACGCGCAAGCGCGTTTCGGTGGGGTTGACCCATCAGACCCACCCCGGGATCCTGACGGTGTCGGCTCCGGAGGAACGTCGCTGTTTGGTGTCCCACCAAAGGAACATGTGAAGGGTTCTTTGGGCGCACTTCTGAGTGTTGGCGGGCC
>JBCDLN010000221.1:0-6975 GCA_038745295.1 Pseudomonadota bacterium
CAGCGCAGGCTCCCCTGTCCGGCGCGCAATGAATGACATGAATGCAAACAAGCTCGCACCCAACACGATGACAATGGCCAGCGCAACAAGGGCCGCCTCCGGGGAGGCAATGGTCCAAATGGCGCCCACAAAAAGCGGCCCAATCGCTGTGCCAAGCCGCTCCACCAAGCGAAAGACACCGTAGATCCCCCCTTCGGACAGTTCAGGCACAATCCGCCGTCCAATCTCCCCCACCAGCGCCGATTGGGGCGTTGTGGAGAGCCCTTGGGCAATCCCGATCTGGAGCACCATCAGGGCCGCGCCCCACGGCTCGGGCCACACCACCAGATGAACCAAGGCGAGCGCGGACGCGATCGCTCCCCCCACCACGAACGGGGTGCGGGCGTGGGCCTGATCGCTCACCCGGGACACTGCAGGCACCACCACCAACATCGCCAGCCCATAAAGCATCAGCACCCGGCCAATGATGGCAGGCTCAAACTGTGTCGAGAGGGTGAGCGGCAAATAGTAAAAGCACACTCCAATGAGCAACATCTTGGCTGGTAACGCGCACCCCACAAGAAGAGCAAACATGATCGGCCGCGTTAACACTTGCCAAAGGTCCAAGAGCTGCACCCCGCGGGTGTGCCTATCGCTCAACCGTTCATCACGGGGCAGCGCAGCAAAGGCACACAAAAACGCGGCGAGCGCCATCACCGCGCTGACGGTAAAGGCTGTGTGATCGCCAAGCCGGTCCGCCAGAATGCCCCCAATGGGTGGACCGCACAGCATGGCCGCCATGATCGCGGACACAAAAAGCCCGATCCCGCGGGCCCTTTGGCGTGGCTCGGTGCGATCCACAATAAAGCCCTGGGCTGAGACAAAAACGAGCGCAACGCCCACGGCTGTCAGCGCACGAAAGCCGATCAAGTCCATCATCGAGCTTGAAAACCCTGTCCCCAAAAAGCCGATGACCCCGATGAGCGCGCCCGCCCTCAACGATCGTGCCCGGCCGATCCGCTCCGTCCAACCGTTCAAGGTGGGTTGGGAGAGCGCCACAATCGCCATGAAAATCACAATGGGAAGCGCGATCACGAGTTCGGTTGAAAGGCCGGCCGCAGGCTCAGCGAAGCGCGCGATGTAGGTGGGCAGAAATGGCCGGTTCATCTCTTCGGCAAGGAAGAACAGGAACACCGGCGCACGGATCACCGCAAGACTTGGAGAGGGCGCCTCGCGTATCTCGCGCAGCCTGTGGCGCGTTGCCAGACCATCAAGGGTTTGGGCCGATGCGCGGTCGGCCACCCCAGCGCCTTCTTGCGTGAGCCGCTCATGCTCTTTGCGTACCCTTGCGACCTCTTGATCGACCGCAACCACCTCAGCAGCAATCTCCCCCCGGCCCTCCACGGGGGGATAGGGTCGCAAATCACCGCGCCTTAAAGCATTGAGCCGCTGGGTCAGGCCCCTCAAGATACGCGCCGATGGCAGCGTGAAGGCAAACGCCGTTAGCTCAACGGCCACCAATACCGCCACAAGCAGGACGACCGCGGCGTCGATCCACAAATCGCGGATAAGATCGTCCGCCACTTGGAGGGGGGTTGCCACCATCACCTCGCCGTGGGGTGTGCCCGCCGCGATGATCGGGGCCGACACCAGGCTCACACTGTCATAAGCGCCCGCAAGCCCGCGGTAACTCCCACGCGTGGCTTCGGCGATGATTGTCCCATCGGCGGCCACGATGGTGGCGAACGCAAAGTCCCGGTTTTCATCGAGCGCGGCCCGCAAGACACCGTCCGCGTCGACGAGCTTCTCAAGCGGAATGCCATAGCCCACAGCATCCGACACCAGGCTTGCGATGGAGCGCGCGGCCGTATCGGCATTAGCGCTCAACGCGGGGAGCAAGATGGTATGTGCGGTGTCGACGGTGCGCCATGAGATGGCAGCAAGCCCCACCACCATCAGCGCGGTGACCAGCGCCACGATGGTGGCATCGAAGCGACGGCCGATGAAGGCAGAAGCCCGTTGCCCCCGATCAGCCATGGTGGCCCCGATCAGCCATAGTGCCCGTGATCAGCCATGGTGCCCCTTTATCCTCAGCGCGCGGGCAACGCCGTCGTGGGCCGCGTCAATGGCGTTGAGGGTTTCAACCGATTCGGCCGGCACCCTCACGCCGCGCTGCGTATCGGCCTGGGTGGTGAGCCGTTGGTTCATGGCCCGGACGGTGAGCCAGACCAACCCAACCACCCCAAGAGCGGCGGCGCCAATCACCACAAGCGCCTCCCAAAAGACCTGGCGGGCGAGCCCGGCCAAGGCGTTGTTCATTTTTTGGCGCGACGCGGTGGTGATGATGGCGCCCTCGACCGTGCCAAACTCGGAAATAATGGCAGCGTCCCCCACAATCGTGTCGTCCTGGGGCGCCTCGAACGCTTGCCCCACACGCTGAGGGTCGGTCGAATAGAGCGTTGTGCCCGTTGCCCCCACCACATCGATCACCGCAAGGCTTGCATCTGCCTCCTTTTCCCGGGTGAGGTTGCGCAGGAGCGTCGGTTGGCTTGCCAAGGGAAGACCCAGCGAAAGCGCCGTCTGCGCATCAGCTGCGATTCGCCGCGAAACGGTTTCAAGCCGGTCTGAAATGAGGCCGACGTAATTTGTCCTCACACTGGCAAAGGCAAGGTAGGCGCCCAGCGCAATGGCTGCCGCGATGAGCGGCAGCATCACCAATAAGAGTGTGCTCGTCAGCGCACGCATCGCCCAGCCCCGTCCCATCGCCACTCGCCCAAGGCTTGGGCGGGGGCGGCGCCCCTGTCAACTTAACGCCACATCCTGACCCCGCTTTGTTTACGGTGCTGGCGTTCCACGATGGGAATGCTACACCTTTTCCATGGGACAGCTTGGCCGCGCCTTTTTCTTCGCTCTCGCCGTCGCCATCGGCCTGGGCGGGTTTGTGCTCACCGGGGCGCGGATGCTGGAGCGCTCCAACACCGCCGTTGCCGAAGCCCAATATGACTATGTGCTTGCCCGGGCAGAGGGCGCCATGGAACGCGGCCTCCAGCTTGGCCTGCCCCTTCGCGAACTGGAGCAAGCGCTGCCGGTCCTGGAGCGGACCATCAATGCCGCCCCACAAGTCTTAGCGGCGGATGTCTTTTCACCTTCAGGGGTGACGCTCTTTTCCACCGACCGTGGCGCCATGGGTGAGCCGGTTCCCCCGCCTTGGCTCGTTGCCATTGACGAGCGGCGCGGCGAGACCTGGCAGGAGGTGGGCCGCCATCAAGTCACCATGGGCCGCGCTGTGGTCAACGACTTTGGCCTTGTTGAAGGCTGGGCGGCGCTGATCGTTGATCGTGATGCGCTGACGACGCCGTTTTCGCTGGCGCTCCCCATCTTGCGTGATGGCCTGCTGATCATCTTTGCTGCAGCTTTGGGCGCGGCGCTGATCGGCGCTGTCGATAGCGTTGGCGTCAAACGCCGAACCCGTGATGCCATTGCTATCCTCACGGAGGAACCGACGACCAAAGACCACTCTTCGCACGGTGATCCCTTTATCGATGCCGTTGAAGCCGCCGCCGCCGCCACCCGCGCCACACACCATCAGCTCAGCGCTGCCACGTCCAAAATGCAGACGCTCGATGCTGAAGTCTGACGCGGGGCATACGCCGCTTCAAGCTCTCAGGCGACGGGATTTGGGCAGCTCTAAGCGCACTGACCGCACGGTCCTTGCCCTGAGCGCAGCCTTGTTTGTGCTTGTTTTTGCCGTGGGTGAATGGCTCGCGCTCACCATTTTTGAGCCGCGCTATGACGACCTCACCATCACCACCCAAAGCGCGGCCGAAACTGTCGCGCAAGCGGTGAGCGAGGAGATGGCCGTTGCCACGGGCTACGGCATCCCGCTCGCGCGTATGCGCGGTGTTGAACCTTATCTTGAGGGCATCTTGCGCAGTGAGGCCTTGGTCTCACGCATTGCCGTCTTCGACGCGGCGGAGCGCTTGCTGTTCATTGCGCCCGCAACGGCCCATGATGAGTTCGAAACGTTTACGGCCCAAGCTGTGCGCGCCGGAATTCCAGGCGAGGACGGCCCCGTGGGGTCGATCCTTGTCACTCCCTCGCCAACAATTCTTCAAGATGCCCGGCGAGACCTCCAGTCCACCCTCCTGGCATCAGCGGTCTTGGTGGCAACGCTCACGGGCGTGCTGTTACGGATTGTGCTTTTGCACAATGTTAACCTTGTGCAGGCGCGGCTGGGCGCCAGCATGGGCGCCGCCTCTCACGGCGTGTTTGCCGATTTCACACCCGCCCCATCAGGCCCACTCAGACGGATTGGGCAGTTTGCCGCGCACAGCATCGCACCGCTGCGCCGCACCCACCGCAAACTCATTGACCTCACCGATGAAGTGCGCGCCCTCGACACCTCATCAACCTTCGGCAACCGCATCGATGGGGCTCTCGCCCCCCTGTCGGGCCTGAGCTTTGATCGCCCGCTGAAACAGAGCGCCAGCACGCCACCCAGCCTCCTGTGGCCGCTCTTTGCTTTGGTGACCGTGGTCGCCACACGCCCCTTGGTCACAAGCTTTGCCGCCGACCGTATTGGCCCGGGTGACCTTGCCACAATAGTTGTCGCCCTCACCATTGCCGCGGACGCCGTTGGTGCTGCCCTGGGGCTTTTGTTGGCCGCTTATGGGCCTTGGCGCGGCGCGAAGCTCATCAGCGCCACAGGGATGGTGGTGGCGGGAGTCTGTCTGGCGGCAACCTATGTGATCCGTGCGCCCGAAGCGTTTATTCTGGCCCAGTTCGGGGCGGGGTTAGGTGCGTTTTGGGCCATCGGCGCTGCGTTCATGGTGCGCGGAACATTGAAGCACGCCCCCTGGCGTCCGGCGGTGTTGGTGCTGGGAGCCATTGCGATCGGCTACCCGCTGGGTGGCCTCATCGCTGAGAGCGAGGGGCGCAGAATGGCCTTCCTGGTGGTGGGGGCGCTTGCGTGCCTTTCTGGGTTTTTAGCCATCGCCGGCCCACCGCGCCGGCGACGCCGGGAGCGGCTCCACTTGCAGCGCAGCTTGCACCGCCACCTCCATCAACAGGGTGCGCCCTTTCTCACCCTCACAGCCCTGGGATCGATCACCCTTGCGGTGGTCTCGTTCGTGGAGATTACCCTGCCCACTGAGGTGTCGCGCGATGACTACGCCGGGATCGGCCTTGCAGGTGCCCTTGCAGGTGGATTGGGCTTGGTGGTCACGGCGCTCAACACGCGGGTGCGTCCCATCGCGCTCCCCATCGGAGCGATTGTGGCAACCCTTGCCCTTGCGGCCGGTATCATCGGCGCGCCGGGCCTTATGGTCGCTCTAATGCTGGGCATTGCCTCTGGGCTTGCGCTGGTTGGGATGGGCGCAAAGGGCTTTGGCGCGTTGCCGGCAATCATCATCATCGGGGCAATCCTGCTTGCGGCAGCGGCCGAGGCGGCAAGCGCTGCCGTTCCACTGGAGGGATCGTTCATCGCATTTATTGGCGTTGCATCGCTCGCGCTGCTCTCAGCGACCCGCCTCATCAAGCGACCTGCCTGATCGTGCTCCTGCGCACCCAAATCGCACTCCTCCTGTCAGGTGCCATCTTGCTGGTGGCGGTGGGGGTTGCCGGCGTTGGCATATGGCAGCGCAACCTTGATGCGCAGCGCCTCACCAACATTGCGCTCGCGCTCCAATCCTCCCTCTGGAACAACCTTGTCGATGAGACGGTGGGGGACCTCAACCTCGTCGCCTCCGAGCTGTCGGTGCGCTTGTCAAACCTTGCCCCAAGCCTTTCGCCTGACGCGATCGGTGACGTGATCGACGCCTCGCCCGACATTGTCACCCCCGAGATCACCGTCCAGGTGGTGAGCAACGAGGGCGACCTCATCAGAGCCAACGCAACCGTTCTCCACTCCCTCCCCCTGATCGACCGGCAAATCCTCAACCGCTTTTCGCTCGGCGCCAGTATGATTGGGGGTCTGCGTCAAGAATCGCGCGAGCGCTTCGTGATCGCCGCCATGAGAGCCATTGCCATCCAAGGCACGCAGCGCGCGTTGTTGAGCGTGTCGGTGCCCGCTGACGAGATCGTGGCCCAAATGGCGGACGATATTGGCGAGCCTTTATTCTTGCTCTCCCCGCGCGGCAGGCTTGTGGTGGGCACCGACCCAGCCTTGTGGGCGCGTGCCCAGCTCAGCATTCCCCGGCACGCGGCCCGCTCCCGGCTGATTGATGTGGACGGCCAATCCTACTTTGCGGTGGCCATGAGGGTGCACGATCTTTCAGGCCGCGAGGGCGGCACAATGGTGGCGTTGCGCGATGTGACCGAAGCGCAGCTTTTCAGCGGCGGGGTGGAGCGGGTCGGCCTGGTGGTGGTGGCTTTGGCAGCCCTTTTGATGGTGGCAGCGCTCTACGCCCTCCTGCGCCAGGCCTTCCAGCCCCTTGAAGATGCTGTGGGCGTGCTTGACGCGCTCTCAAAAGGCGAACTGCCGCGCCCAATCGATCACACCGGCGCCGGGGAGATTGGACGCATTGCCAAAGCGGTGGCTGTCTTTAGGCGGAACACACAGCAGCTTGTCGACCAGAACGAGGCGATTGCGCGCCAGCGGCGCCGGCAAGAAAGGGTCATCCGGCGCGAGTTGGAACGCCTGGCTGGCCTCCTTGATGCTGAAGGGCGCGCTGAGATTTTGGGCGACCTCGCCACGGTCCTACCTGATAATCCTGACCGGCAGTCCGCCTCCCATATGGAGCTTGCCACACTCGCCCAGCTCTTATCGCTGATGTCCAAAAGGATCGCTGACCAACAAAACCGGCTGACTGGCCTTGTGGCCGAACTGCGCGATTCCATTGCGACGCGCGCGCGCCTTGCCGCGCTGGAGCAAGAACTTGATATTGCTCGGGAGCTGCAGCGCACCTTTTTACCTCAACCTCTGGCGCCAGACCCTCGGATTGAAGTCTTCGGCCTCAGTGTAAGCGCCAAAGAGGTGGGGGGCGACTTCTTCGATAC
>JBCDLN010000222.1:0-6971 GCA_038745295.1 Pseudomonadota bacterium
ATGATCGCCGAACTCTTAAACGCCGGCTTCCTTCATGAGGATGTGACCACCGTTGTCGGCAAGGGCCTGTCGCGCTACACCGAAGAGCCCAAGCTGGAAGATGGCGAGGTCCGCTGGCGGCCAGGGCCCACCGAAAGCGGCAAGCGGGAGATCCTGCGCCCGGTGCGCGACGCCTTCCAGCCCACAGGCGGGCTTCGGCTCCTCACAGGCAACCTCGGCAAAGCCGTCATCAAAGTCTCTGCGGTGAAGCCTGAGCACCAAATCGTCGAAGCGCCGGTGCGCATCTTCACCGACCAGGAAAGCGTCAAAGCCGCCTTCCGCAACGGTGAGTTTGACCAGGACGTGATTGTGGTGGTGCGCTTCCAAGGTCCCAAAGCCAACGGGATGCCCGAGCTTCACTCCCTCACCCCCTGCCTCAGCGTTGTGCTTGACCGGGGCCACAAGGTCGCTCTGGTGACCGATGGCCGCATGTCGGGCGCGTCGGGCAAGGTGCCGGCGGCCATCCACCTGTCGCCAGAAGGCGCCGACAATGGCCCCATCGCCCGCCTTCAAGACGGGGATGTTGTGCGCCTTGACGCCAGTAAGGGATCGCTCGAGGCGCTCATCGACCCTGAAGAATTTGCAAGCCGCGCACCCGCCATCGCCGACCTTTCCGCCAACGAAGCCGGCATCGGCCGCGAGCTCTTTGCCGCCTTCCGCGGCGCTGTGGGAACCGCTGAAACAGGCGCTGCCGTCGTCAACTAGCCGTTGAGGGAGCAGCGCCCCCCGGCCAACCCTCAATTGCCAGACGCGCCAGGACGGGGTAGGGCTCGGCCCCGTTCACAAACTGGTGAGCCAGACGAGCCCATGTCGGATTTTATTCTTGAGTGTCTTGGGGCGCGCTCCGGCGACCAGTTCGCCCTCCACGAAGAGCATCTCAATCGGCAAATGGTGCGGGTCCTGCGCACCATCGGCTATGACCGCAACTATGTCCGCGCCAAAGGCCCCTACCTCTTTGACAGTGAGGGCGAGCGTTATCTCGACCTTCTGAGCGGCTTTGGCGTCTTTGCCCTTGGCCGCAACCACCCCACCGTCAACGCTGCGCTCATCGAAGTGCTGAGCGCCGATCTTCCCAACCTCATCCAGCTCGATGTGTCGCTCCTTGCCGGGCTCCTCAGCGAAGAACTGGTGAAGATCGCCCCCACCCCAGAGCTTGACCGCGTCTTCTTTGCCAATTCTGGTGCGGAGACTGTTGAAGCTGCGATCAAATTTGCCCGGGTCGCCACCAAGCGGCCGAAGATCTTGTGCTGCAACAACGGCTATCACGGTCTCACCTACGGCGCGCTCTCCATCACCGGGGACAAGATGTTCCGCGGCGGCTTTGGCCCCTTCTTGGACGGGTGCGGTTCTATCCCCTTCAATGATCTTGCCGCCCTTGAAGAAGCCCTTGCCGGCAAAGATGCGGCAGCCTTTGTGGTGGAGCCCATCCAGGGCAAAGGCGTCATCTTGCCGGATGATGATTACTTGGCGGAAGCAGCGCGCCTTTGCCGGCGGGCCGGCACGTTATTTGTGGCCGATGAGGTGCAAACGGGCCTGGGGCGCACCGGCAAGATGTGGGCGGTGGAGCACTATGGCGCTGAGCCGGACATGGTGTTGAGCGCCAAGGCTTTGTCGGGCGGTCAGGCCGCTGTGGGCGCCGTCTTGATGAGAAGCGCCGTCTTTGATGCGGTGTTTGACAGGATGGACCGCGCCGTCGTTCACGGCTCAACGTTCGGCAAGAACAACCTGGCGATGGCCGCCGGTCTCGCCACGCTCAAAGTATTGGCTGAGGAAGACTTGGTGCGCCGCGCCGCCGTCCAGGGGGACAGTCTGCGCAGCGCGCTTTCCGCCTTTGTGGAGCGGTATGAGTTTGTCCACGACGTGCGCGGCAAGGGGTTGATGATCGGCCTCGAATTCGGCAAACCCACTAGCTTTCGCCTCCAAGCGGCCTGGTCTTTACTTGAAAAGGCCAATGTTTCCCTCTTCAGCCAGATGATCTTGATCCCCCTGTTCAAGGACCACAAGATTTTGGCGCAGGTGGCGAGCCACGGCCAACACGTCATCAAGCTGTTGCCCCCGCTCGTCATTGACGATGACGATGTCGCCTGGATCACCCGGGGGTTCGATACGACCATTGCCGATTGCCACAAGATCCCCGGCGCCATCTGGGACTTGGGCCGCCGCCTCGCCGGCCACGCCATGGCGAGCAACGCCAAGGCCCAAGCCGCCGCGCACTAGCGCTCAGCTCACTCGCCGGCTTCCGGCGGGACGTCCACCCATTCCCCATTCTCCTGCTTCACATAACGCAGGCCCGTCTTGGTATCGCGCCAGTTGCCATCCTCGTCCTCAACCCAGGTGCCATCGATCGGCGTCGGCGCCCGCTTTGCGGGGTCGTCCGCATCCGGGTCGCATAGGACGAGTGCAAGGAACGATTGGCGGTCGCTGGCCGACTTGTGTCCCAACGCCTCTTGAAATTCATCGGGAAGGGCGTCCAAAGGGCCTTGAATGCAAGATACTATCATCAGTCCATCTTTTAGGCGGGTTTTCTCATTGCCTGTCGCCAAATGAAGATTTTCTTGTGACAGCTCCTCCCCATCACCAACAACCAATGCCGAGTGTAAAGCCGCACCACGAAGATTTGCCGGCGTCCGCTGTATTGACGGCAGACCAGTCGCCTCTTCGGGCTGTACACCAGTAAGATTTTTAGCAACGATCTCAGCACCCCTTAAGTCAGCCACCTGCATCTGCGCACCTGAAAGGTCGACCTCTTGCATCTCCGCGCCCCGCAAGTCAGCCCCGTGGACCTGCCCGAAAAACAAATCCGCCCCTTGCAACTTTGTGGCGACCAACTTCGCTCCATGGAGACTTGCACCCAACAGCACAGCTCGCTGCAGCCACGCAAAAGAGAGGTCTGCATCCTGCATCAAAGCGCCCATCAGGTTGGCGTCACTCAAATTAGCCTCGCGCAGATCCGCGCCTTGCAGTCGTGCCCGTTCGAGGCTGGTTCCGAGCAGCTCCGCCTGGCGCAAATATGATCGCTGTAGATCTGCGCGATCCAACAACGCCCCTTGTAGCTGCGCATGAAAGAGGTTTGCGCCCTGAAGCTCTGCGCCTGCCAGCGACGCCCCTTGTAGCTTTGCTGCAGACAAATTGGCTCCCTGCATCTCCGCAAAGAGGAAGTTCGAACCCTGCAACCGAGCGCGACGTAGGTCGGCACCCGGAAGGAAGGCGCGGGCAACGTTTGCATTTCGAAGGTCATGGTAACTGAGGTCAGACGACTTTAGAGAGGCGATGAAGCCGCGATAGCGATCCGCAGCTTCTTTCTCGAACGCGTCTTTATAATTGGCTTGAAGCTCTTCAGCCGAGGTGATCGATTCTCGATCGCGAAAGCGTTTCTCAAAGTCCTCTAACCAATATTGATAAGTCAGCCAATTGATTGGCCGCTCTGTCAGCGCAGCCCTAGAAAGGTCGGCTCGCGTTAGCGGTCCACGCACAAACGACGCAAACCAATCAAAGTCAGGGTGGGCACTCTGCCAACTTGCGTATCTGTCAGCAGGATCGACAGGAGAAAGCCACCACGCTCGAAGTTCGGCCCTCCCAGGTGCAGTCCACCGTAGCAGTGGCTCCAGGCCACTCGTGAAAAGCCATCCCACGAAGAGGATGGCGACGCCGATGTAGGCTGCCTGCCGCTGCATCGGCCGCGTCCACGGGGCATGAACTTCATCGCGCTCGTGCCCCGAAAGTCGGCCCGTTGCCACGCGCCAACCTTCATAGCCAAAGGCGCTGGCCACAAAGAGGCAAAGGCCGATCCAGATGCTGAGGAGAGGGTCGTGGTAGGCCGTCGACCGCCAGAAGACATAGGCGAGGAGGAGAGGCGCCATCGCCCACACCAGGAGAAAGCACGTGAGCTTCATCGCGCCGGAAAACGCACGGGTGTCGGCGCATCCATCGCCGCGCTGTTCCGCCCGGTAGATGACGGCCGTTTGAGCAATGAGCGTTGGCGGAACACGGTCGAACAGGGTGTCGACGCCGATCTTGGCGTCCACCTCGCTCAGCTCATCCCACAGGCTGATCAGAAAGATGTGCTGGTAGGTGTAGACCGCGGCCACCAACAAGGGTGCTGCAATGAAGAATGAAATCGTCGGAACGTCGATCCCGATGAGCGGCAGTTGGGTGGAGACGCCCGCGGCAAAGAAGTCGCTGTCCTTGTGCGCCATCATGGTGACGCCGACAAAGGCAAGGAGGGCTAAAAGCGCAAACCATGTGGTTCGGGCGTTCTGACTGATGTCGGCAATATGTTTGAGCGCCAATTCTGGGTCGCGCTGCGGGGCCGGATCATCACTTGGAGTATTATGCGCCATCGTCAAAATTCTCTGCTTACCGGTCAATACCGCAAGGCTATCGCACGGGACGCAAATATCAAATGCACCCGCGGCTTAGGCCATCACCATGACGGAGCCAATGCGGGGTCTACGCCCGCTCTCTCACCCAGCGGGCAAGCGCTGCCATCTCCCCCTCCAACGCTCGCAGCGCCTTGTGAGAGGCAACGCTAAGCCCGATCAGTGCGGGGAGGGAAAGGGGCGATCGCAGGAGCCCGGCGAGGATGGGCAAAAGCCGCGCCGTTCCTTCAGGCGACGTGGCGCCAACAGCAAACGCAGGCACAAAGGTTTGCGCAGGATCGACAATCACGCGAACCGCCAAGAACGGCCGCCCATAGCGCGCCGCAACAGCCGCCACCTTATGGCTTTCCATATCAACGCAGAGCGCACCTGTTTGCTCTGCCGCCAGCACCTTCTCGCCGGCCGTCAGAAGCGGGGTATCCACCCCCAAAAGTTCGCCCACCCGCCGCTGCCGGTCGCCGCTCCTCCCGACAGGCAAGGCCGGCATCGACAACGTTTCACGGCCACCCAGCGCACCGACAACACGCGTCCCCCACACCACATCGCCCACCGCCAACGCCGGATCGAGCCCGCCAGCAAGCCCAGCGCTCACCAACACCTTGGCGCCGTCTGCACAAAGACGGTCCGCCATCGCCTCGGCTTGATGAGGATCGGCCCCGCACACCTCGATAGTAAAGTTGGGCGGCGCAACGAGCGCCATCAGGCCGCGACGGATGGCGCTCGCCTCCGACTTCAGGCCGCAGACAATCCCCAGCCGGGCCCCTTCAGCGCTAGGATCGGGCGGCGCCGTCAGAGCCCCCACGCCACCTGGCGGGCGTTGCTGCGCATCAGCCCTTCATACCGGCCAAGCGCCCAAAGTGGGAAATAGGCAGAATAGCCATGGTATTTCAAGTAAAACACCCGCGGGAAACCTGTGCCCGTATAGTATTCTTCCTGGAAGCGGGCGCCTTCCGTGGGGGTGGCCCGCAGATGCGCAATCCCGCGCGACGTCGCCTCGTCATCCACCGCGCCGGCGGCCATCAGGCCGAGGACCGCCCATGCTGTCTGCGAGGGTGTTGACGAGAGCGCATAGCCGCGCCGACCAGCCTCATAGGTCTCAAGGCCTTCGCCCCAGCCGCCATCATCGCGCTGGGCCGCCTTCAACCACGCCACAGCCTTTTGCACCTCGGGCCGGTTGGGCTCGACACCCGCCGCGTTGAGCCCGCAGAGTGCAGACCAAGTGCCGTAGACATAATTGGCGCCCCAGCGGCCGAACCACGACCCGTCCACCTCCTGCTCGCGCAAGATGAAGGCAACGCCCTTTTGGACAGCCTCGTGGTAGCGGGGGTCATCGAGCTGGGCGAGCGCGCTCACGCAGCGGGCCGTCACATCCACTGTGGGCGGATCGAGCAGCGCACCATGGTCGGCGAACGGGATGCTGTTGAGATAAAAGTGCTCGTTCTCCGGCTCAAACGCCCCCCAACCACCGGAGCGGCTTTGCATGGCAAGGAGCCAGTCAGCGCCTCGCGCAATACTGGGACGGTAGCGCTCAGGATCGAACCTATGGAGCGCTGCCACAATCACGGCCGTGTCGTCCACATCGGGGTAGTGGTCGTTCTGGTACTGGAAGGCCCAGCCGCCGGTGGGCGCATCGGGGCGGCGGACAATCCAGTCGCCCCGCGTGGTGAGAATTTCCTTTTCGCACAGCCAGTCGAGCGCCGCTTTCACCCGCTCGCGCTCCGTGTTTGTGTCCATCAGCGCATGGGCGGCAAGCACCGTGTCCCACACCGGAGAAAAACATGGCTGGAGGTAGGTTTCATCGCCGCGCACGGTGATGAGGCGATGGATGGCGCCATCAGCCATCATCCGCTCAGGATCATCCTCCGGAACACCCAGGGCGTGGTACGCCATGCACACATTTGCCATAGCCGGATAGATGGCGCCCAGACCATCGTCGCCGTTAAGCCGGGCGCGGATAAACGCCATCGCCCGATCGATGGCTTTTTGGCGCAGACCCTGAGGGGCGCGGCGATCAACAACCCGCAACACCTTGTCGAGCTGTAAAAACACACCTCCGACGAAGGACCCCGTCGGGTTGGTGTTATAGACCCGCTCCTCTTCCGGCGGGGTCACAAAGAGTTCGCGCACCGTCCGCCCGGTGGGGTTCACCGCTTTGGGCTTGAGCGCTGCCAGAACCAGGAGCGGCGCAATCACCGTGCGGGACCAGTAGGACACCTTGGACATGTGGAACGGGAACCAGCGCGGCAGGAGCATCAGCTCCACCGGCATCGTGGGCACGCCGCGCCACGGGATCTCGCCAAACAGCGCCAAGGTGATGCGGGTGAACACATTGGCCCGCGCCGCGCCACCCTTTGCCAAGATGAACTGGCGCGCCTTCACCATAAAGGCGCTCTCCACATCCTCACCGATAAGGCTCAGCGCCCAGTACGCTTTGACAGAACAGGAGATGTCGCCAGCGCCGCTATAAAAAAGCGGCCAGCTTCCATCGTCGTTTTGCCGCCGTTTCAGGTAGGTGGCGATGGACGGCTCGCGCTCAACATCGGGCGTGCCGAC
>JBCDLN010000223.1:0-6933 GCA_038745295.1 Pseudomonadota bacterium
AGCGCTCGGCCCGATCAGGCTTTGGCCCTTAAAGCGCACATCGCCGCCGACAATGCGGCCTGGCAGATCCACCAGCCCCATGAGGGCGAGCGAGGTGACGGACTTGCCGCATCCCGATTCGCCCACGAGGCCCATGGCGCTTCCCGCATGAAGCGTGAACGAGACCCCCCGCACCGCCGAAAAGCGGCCCTGGCGGGTGACGAACTCCACCTCAAGATTGTCGACCTCTAGGAGGGGCTCGCCCATCAGCGGGCGCCGCGGCTGCGGGCAAAGCGCTTGGCCCGCTCCACAGGATCGGTGGTGACGCGCAGCCATGAGGCGATGAGGTTGATGGCGAGCACGGTGAGCGCGATGGCAAGGCCGGGGAAGGTCACCAGCCACCAGGCCCGCAGCATGTAATCTTTGCCCTGCGCCACATCGAGGCCCCAAGAGGTGGCGGGCGGCTGAATGCCAAGGCCGAGGAAGGAGAGCGCCGCCTCCGCCAAGACAATGCGCGCAAACTCCAGTGTTCCAAGCGTGAGGAGCGGCGCTGAAAGGTTGGGGAGGAGATGGCGCCACAAGATGCGCGACACGGAGCAGCCCAAGAGCCCCGCTGCTTCCACAAAGGCCGTTTTGCGCAGGCCCAGCACCACACCGCGGGTGACGCGCGCGTAGACCATCCACCCGTTGAGCGCGAGCACGATGATGACGGTCGCAAGACTTGGCCCGATGACAGCAAGGATCAAGAGCGCCAGGAGAAGGCCTGGAAAGGCCACCTGCGTGTCGATGACGGCGGTGATCCAATTGTCGGTCCGCCCGCCGCAGTAGCCTGCAATGAGGCCCATCAACACGCCGAAGGTGCCGGCGATCGCCACCACGCCAAAGCCGACCAGCAGCGAAAAGCGCGAGCCATAAAGGAGCCGCGACAGCACATCGCGCCCCAGATGATCGGTGCCCAGAATGTGGCTCCACGAGCCGCCATCCACCCAGACAGGGGGTTTCAGTCGGGCGATGATATTTTGGGCGGCAGGATCGTAGGGCGCAATGAGCGGCGCGAAGACGGCGATCGCCAGAAGAAGCACCAAAAAGGCGGTGCCGATGAGCCCCGGGATATCGCCCTTAAGGTCGGACCATAGGCTTCCGCCGGGCGCGGCAACGGCGGTGGCTGCGGGCAAATCGTCAAGCGCGCTGTCGGGGTCGGCAACAGTCATTCGGCCGACAACTCAATGCGCGGATCAAGCCACTTATAAAGAATGTCGAGAAGGAGGTTGAGGACCACCACCATGATCGCGGTGAGAAACACGATCGCCTGGAGCAAGATCAGATCTTGCCGCTCGATGGCTTGGATCGCCGTCAACCCAAGGCCGGGCCAGGCAAACACAGCTTCCACCACCACAGTATAGCCTGAGAGTGCGCGGATCAGCTCCCACCCGGCAAGGGTCAGGATGGGGACGGCGGAGTTGCGCACCGCGTGCACGGCCACCACGCGCAAAGGCGTCAACCCTTTGGCGCGCAGGACACGCACATACTGCGCGTTGAGTTGATCGATCATGGTGGAGCGGACCACCATCACAAGGCGTGTCATGGCTGGGATCGCAAGCGTGACGGCCGGTAAAATCAGGTATTGGGGGCCTCCTGCCCCCGATGTTGGGAGCCACCCCAACGTCAACGCAAAGAAAACGATAAGCAGAAGTCCCAGCCAAAACTGCGGGATGGAAAGGCCCACAAGGCTGACGAACACAATCACCCTGTCCACCACCCCTTCGGGCCTCAGCGCAGCAATCACCCCCAGCGGGACAGCGAGTGTGATGGCAAGACCGATGGCGGTGAAGGTGAGGAGAAGAGTGGCGGGCGCCCGTTCCGCGATGATGTCCATGACGGGCCGGCGCTGCCATAACGATTCGCCGAAGTTCAGCACCGCCACATCGCGCACGTAGGTGACGAATTGGACGACGATGGGCTTATCGAGCCCAAGCTGCGCTTCGAAGAGAGCGCGCTGCTCAGCAGTCGCCTCAAGCGGCAGCATCACCCGGACAGGGTCGCCCACAAGCCGGGTGAGCACAAACACCACCACAACAACGCTCACCACTACAATTAGCCCTTGCCAGAGCTTTGCGAGGATGAAGCGTGTCATGGTGGCGGACCTTGGGGTGGCCTAGTCGACGGTCATGGTGCCGACGAACATCTTGCCGTCCACACGCGGCTCCCAGGTGAGACGGTCACTCAGCCCCCAAATATTGTTGATGTTGAGGAGGAAGGTGAGGATCGCTTCTTCGTGACCCAGTTTGACGGCTTGCTCGTAAAGCTCTTGCCGGCGCTCAAGGTCGGTCTCGGTGCGCGCCTCGGTGATCCAGGTTTCAAGCTCATCAAAGCTGTTGGATGAGCCAAAGCCTGAAGGGGCGTAGTAGGCCGAAAAGCTTCGGTCGGCGTCGAGCAGCTCATTGCCAGACACGACAAAGATGGCGTCAGCGCGGTTTTCCTTGTCGAAGAGGCGGGTCAAGTATTCGTCGAACTCATAGATTTGCGTGTCGACGTTGAGGCCGGCGGCAGACCAGTAGCCGGCCACCACTTCGGCAAGCTCGCGGTCTTTGAGCCAGCGGCCTGATGTGCCCACGAGCGTGATGGTGTCACCCACAACGCCGGCCTCCTCAAGGAGGGTTTTGGCGCGGTCCGGATCGTAGGGGTAGGCGGAGATCTCTTCGTTGAAGCCGAAGTAGGTGGGGCCGAGAAGCTGGCCTGCTTCCACCTGCGCCTGGCCTTCAAAAAGGGCTGAGGCGAGCGCTTCCTTATCGACAGCATAGTTGAGCGCTTGGCGCACCTTCACATCCGATGTGATGCCGCCGTCCACATTGAGGATCACCATCGGGTGCTCCAGCCCGCGCATGGAGACCGAGGCGGGGACTTGGCCGGTAAACTCAGGCAAGAGGTTGGTGATGAGGTCCACCTCGCCCGCCATCAGGGCAGCCATCCGGGTGCCGCTTTCTTCGATGAAGCGGTAGGTGACGCTTTGAACATCCACCGGGTCGCCAGCCCAATCGGGGTCAGCTTCCAGGACAATTTCGTTGCCGCGGTCCCAGCTCACGAACTTATAAGGGCCGCTCCCCACCGGGCTGCTGGCGAAGTCATCTGACTGGCTCGCTTCGGGCGGCACAATCATAAAGTAGTACATGCGCGCCGGCAGGATCGGGTCCGGGCCGCTTGTTTTGATGTGGACGGTCGTATCGTCGATCACCTCAGCGCCGGAGAGCGTTGAGAAGTAGGAGAGCTGCTCGGAGTTGAGATCCGGGTCGATCATCCGCTCGACCGAGAATTTGACGGCGGCGGCATCAAGCGGCTCACCGTTGTGGAAGGTGAGGCCGGGGGCGAGTTTGAACTCCCAAGTGGTGGGGTCGACCTGGGTGGGTGGTTCGGTCGCGATGCCAAGGCCCAGCTCGCCCTCAGCGTTGCGGCTCATGAGCGTTTGGAAGACGTTGTCGTTCACCGCTTTTTCCCCGCCATCGTCGGCGGCATGGGGGTCTAGCGTGGTGGGCTCGGAGCCGAGCACGATCGTGATGTCATCTGCCAGTGCGGCAGGTGATGCGATTGCCAACACAAGCGCGAGCGCCGTGGGCGCAAGTTTGATGGCCATGTGGGTGTCGTCCCTCCTCAGCTCCCAGACGCGGGCGATCCATTGTGAACCGCGTTGAACACTGAGTGCAATCCTTGGGCCGGATTGCGTTTGCCGGCGACGGATCATGTGGGTGGGGTACTCGTCACCTAGAGAGAGCGATGAGGCCGAGCGTCTCATGGGTCACTCGCTGAACAGCCCAAATTCATACTCAACGTCTTCGTCCAGTCGCTCCTTGAATTCGCCAATGATGAGGTGAAAAAAATCCCCGAAATCTCCTATGAGTTTCTTGTCCGTTTCGTAGGAAAAGCACTCACCATCCAATAAAAATAGTGCGCCACTCTGGTCGCAGAATACTAAATCCTCATTCGCGCCATTTATAGATATTGGTACTGTGTTAATGTCGCCAGATATTTTATTTATTTTCGCAAGTTGAGCCTCAAACGATGGTTCATAAAATAAAATATCCCATGGTTCAAAGCTCTTCAGTGAGTATTGCTCTAGCATCGAAAGATAGAGTGCTAGCTTGAGGTGCTTGTCTGACCGCCTCAGCTCTGAGTGCTTCAGCAAAGTAGCCACACAACTGCTGATGCGCGTGGAACTCATAAAATTATAATCATATCGGGCCCTCCACACGATTCTTGGCCTCGTAAAACTACTTCACCACGACGCCGAGGCGCTGGAGTGCGCGCTTGAAGGACTGGCTGAAGGTCGCGAGCCCTACCCCGAGATCGGGCGGGTATGGTCCATCGACGCGCACAAACACCGCTGACGGCATGCCCAAGACGCCGCGGCGCCCGCCTGAGGCCATCGCAATCACCGGCCCGCCGCTGCTGCCAAGGCGAACGGCGCAGTTCATGGCATGGGTGCTTTGGGTGTGGGCTTCGCTGCCGCGGCGCGTGTAGCGCGTCTTGAGCGGAAGCGCGCACTGGCGTTCCCGGCCGGCAGCCACATCCTTGGCATCAGCAAGGCAGGTGGCGCGGCTTTTGTCGGCCGCGCGGGCGTAGCGGCACCAATTGTCGAGGTCTTTGCAGGTGAAGAATGTGGGGTGGAGGAGGCGTCCGCGCGGGATGATGTTGCAGCCGCGCGAATGCATCAGCCGCCCGCCATAACCCCGGGGAAAGCCAAAGAGTTCAATGTCTTGTCCAAGGCGAGGCTTGCCGCCCCAGATGTGAAACTTGCCGACATTTTGGTAGCTGACACCAGGTCCGAAGTTGACTTCGAAGACGGCAAAGTCGCGGTTCGAGGCGACCTTCTTGGCCTTCTTGGTGATGCGGCCGCGGTAGGAAAAGACGGGCGAGCGGCCGACAACGTGCTTGGCGGTCATCACCCAGAGGCGCCGGCCCTTGTTTTCGACGAAGAAGGCGCTGGCCTTGGCGCTGGAGCGGCCCGTCTCCCACGCCCGGACCATGGCGCTCGAATGCTTTGCGGTTCTGCGGAACTTGCTGTTTTCAAACTCCACCGCGGCGGCGGGCACCATCGCTGCGCCCAAAGCCGCCATCGCCACCACCACCAGCGCGAGGGCGCGCCATTTGATGGACCGGCGCGCCGCTATCCGCACTGCGGGGCGTGGACGTAAATCAGCGTACCACGGGAGATGTCGGTGTTGTCCTTGCCTTTGATGGCGTTGATGACCTTTTGCGTGTCGCCCCGCTGGAAGCCGAGGCTGCCTTGGCCCACGTGCTTGGAGTATTGGAGGCGGATGTGGTCATGGAGGGTGACACCGCCCAGCGCCTGACCCTGCAGTGGCTTCACCTGAACGCCGTAGCCGGTGCAGCTTGGGGTGCGCACCACGGTCCACCCTTCGTTGGCGTTGGGGTGACAGCGGCCGGTGTACTGCCAGCCTGGCCGGGTCATGTGGGTGGAGCCGCCCTTCACCGAGTTGCGGCAGGTGGTGAGCATTCCAGGTTTGGTGTTGAGGTTGATGCGCCGGTAGAACTTGCGCTTGGCGCGGCTATAGGCCCAGCTCGGGTCGGGCCGCTCGGCTTTATAAATGTACCAGGCGCCACCGTGGATGATGCGGTTGCGCAGGACGATTTTGCAGGTGGCAAGGTCCACCACATAAAGCCGGTCTTTGGTCTGATGCTTGGTATAGTCAATCAGGATGACGTGGCGTTTGTTGCCGATGACTTTGCGGCCATAGTAGTTGCCGAGCCCGTCTGCCATCACCCGGAAGGCTTGGCGGGACTGGCGCAGTTTTCCCAGGCATTCTTGGGCGGACTGCAGGGTGACAGGCTGCGCCGCTCTTTGGGCGAGCGCCGGCCCACTCGACGAGACGGTGATGGCAGCCACAAGGACAGCGCCCACGGCCAGTGGCACTGCTGTCAGCCTTGCCCATGATGCGGATTTGGCAAAGCCCATGCGGTCCTCCTGAGTGCGTTTGTCTCCCAACCACCCTGGAGCCTAGCCAAACTTTTGCCGCACTTCCACAGCGGTGCTGCGGTAGCCTCATCAAGCCTTCGCTATTCCACACTTTGCGCGGTGAGCGACGCGTTAGCTGTTGTTTCCATCAACGTTGTTCATTGCGGAACCGCCGTAGGAGGCCGTGCCACACTGCTCCCGCCTATGGTCAATTCTCCCGCGGTGCGCCTGATGCATCAACCCACGCTGCGCTCTTCGGGGTTGACCCATCAGGCCCACCGCGGGATTCTGACGTTGTCCGCTCCGAAGGAACGTCGCTGTTTGGTGTCCCACCAAAGGAACATGTGAAAGGGTTCTTTGGGGGAGCTCTGAGTTTTGGCGGAGCTTAGAGTGAACAACCTTCAAAGCTCCTACAGTTAGCTGAGCGCCATCTGTCCCAGGCCGCAGGCTTCGAACGCCTCTCGCGTTGCGGCTTTTTCCTGTTCTGTCAGTTGTAATAGCGGGCGGCGGACGGCGCCCCCTGCCTGGCCCAAAAGCTCTTGCCAATACTTTTGATGGGCTTGGGGCTTGCCGCCGGGGCGGGTGGACTTCAGGGCGTGGCGCACAGGGGACAGGCTCTCACTGATGGCGCGGGCGCGCTCAATGTCACCGGCAAAGGCGGCGGTTGTATAGTCGTGCATCCTGAGGTCGGCCTTGGTTTGGAGGAGGTAAGGGGGCGATGAGCAAAGGTAGAGGCGCCAGCCAAGGTCGATGATATTGTCGAGCCACTCATCTTCCGATGCGGTGCTCACGAGGAGTTTGTGGCCTGCAATGCGGGTAAGTTCGGCGTACATGTCGCGCGGGACGCTGTATTTGATGGCGACGATATTGGGGAGATCTGCAAGGCGAGAGCAAAGCTCGGGGCTCATCAAGTAGCCACTGTCGGGATGGCTCCAGAGCGCGATGCCAATGTTCACTTCATCACAGATGGTGCGGTAGTAGTTGAT
>JBCDLN010000224.1:0-6919 GCA_038745295.1 Pseudomonadota bacterium
AAGCATCGCAAAAAGGCGGTGCATCAAATGCGCATCGTCAACGATATGCTTGAGCTCAAAGACGCGATGGTCAGCAAAAGCAGCAAAATCACCTCATTCCGTCTCGGCTTTTACTTTGATCGATTTGATAATGACGACAACTTAAACAAGCTTAAAGCGGCAAGCGACAAGGCCGAGAAGTTCACCGAACTCTATAATCACCGCACCGGTGTTAGCTCCATGCACCTTGGCTTACGCTACGACTACATGAACGATATTTACCACGGCAATACGTTGAGCGCTAAAGCGGGGAAGTTTGCTTTCTGGGGTCAGGGGAGTGAGGGCTTCCACCGCAGTAAGAAGTGGGGCGCTATTTTCAGGGACATGGATGGTAACTTGCCCAAAGGTCAGATTGATCGCCTGGCATCGACCATCTTGCAGGACTTCCAAACACTTGACCTCTGCGCCCCCAACGTCGCGTACGGGCGGGTGGATGAGTGCTACGACCCAGGCGAGCCGGTGTGGGTTTAACCTTTAAATCACCAGCCTGATCGGCTTTTCGATGAAGCCTTTGAACGCTTGGAGAACCTGAGCGCCGAGGGCTCCATCGACCGCACGATGGTCCACCGAGAGCGTGACTGTCATGACGGTCGCCGCAGCCACTGCGCCATCGACCACCACTGCACGCTTCGACCCCTCACCCACGGCAAGGATCGACCCATGTGGCGGGTTGATGACGGCGGCAAATTCTTTGATCCCGAACATGCCAAGGTTGGAGACCGCCGTGGAGCCCCCTTGATACTCCGCCGGCTGCAAGGTCTTGGCCCGCGCGCGGGCTGCAAGGTCTTTCATCTCGGTTGAGATGGCCGACAGGCTTTTGCTGTCGGCATCGCGGATCACGGGGGTGATCAACCCATCGGGGATCGCAACAGCGACCCCCACATCAACGCTGTGGTGGAGGAGCCGTGCTGTGGGTGTAAACGTCGCGTTCGCCATCGGCACGTGTTTGAGGGACAGCGCCATTGCTTTGATGATGAAGTCATTCACCGAGAGCTTGTAGGCGGGCTGACCGTCGTTGTCTTGTGGCGCGGCGGTGTTGACGTCGGCGCGCATGGCAAGAAGCGCATCGAGCATAATATCGACGCTCAAGTAAAAGTGGGGGACTGTTTGCTTGGACTGGGTGAGCCGCCGGGCAATGGTCTTGCGCATCCCGTCGTGGGGCAGTTCGTCATAGCTGCCAGGGGCGTACATGGAACGGATTTGGTCTTCGCTGAGCCCGCCTACTGGCGCCAGAGGCGCAGCGCCGGAAGCAGGCGCAGGCGCTGCGGGCAGCGCGGGCGCAGTGGCAGGCGCGGTCACTGGCGCTGAGACAGCCGAAGTTTGCGCAATGCCGGCAGCTTTTGCCGCTTCAATATCACGCTTCACCACGCGCCCATGGGGCCCTGTGCCCACAACCGCGCTAAGGTCGATCCCTTCAAGCCCGGCAAGCCGGCGCGCCAAAGGGGAGGCGATCACCCGGCCGGCGCCATTTTGCGCAGAAGGCGTGGCCGACAGCGTTGATGTCGATTGGAGGGCGCCGGCAGGGGGCTCTTGAGGCGCCGCCGGGGAGCTCTCTGGGAGCTGGGGTGATGACGTTAAAGGCATTGAGATGCCCGCTGCATCAAGATCACTTTCACTCTCACCTTCCATCAGCAGCATGGCGATGGGGGCATTCACCGGAACATCATCGGTCCCCTCACCCACCAAGATTTTGCCCACCGTTCCTTCGTCGACCGCTTCCACCTCCATGGTGGCCTTATCGGTCTCAATCTCGGCAATCACATCGCCAGAGGCCACCTGGTCGCCTTCTTTCACCAGCCATTTGGCCAACGTCCCCATCTCCATGGTGGGCGACAGCGCGGGCATTAAGATGGGTGTGGGCATGGGCGTCCTCACGCGCAGATATCGTTATTGCGCCTTAGACCCTGAAGGCCGCAGCGGGACTGGCACTCTCAGCGAAGCAGACCCCATTTGCAACCAGGGCTCACCTGCGATTGAGCCGCCGCTCCGTCTCTGGCAATAGCAAGGTGTGGGCGGCATGGTGAGCGCCGCGCATGTCATGAGAGCTTTGGTTGGTTATGAAAATCCTGTTCCTACACAACAATTTTCCAGGCCAGTATCGGCGGATCGCTGGTCACCTTCGCGGCGTTGATGGGGTTGAGATGCTGGCCGGCACGCTCACCTCCAATCAGCAAGACTTCGGCATCAAGCGCATCACCTATAAGCCGCACAGGGAGGTGACGGAGAAGATCCACCCCACGCTGGTGACCACCGAGCGGGCCGTTCTCACCGCACAGGCGGCGTTCCAAGCGCTCTACCCGTTGCGCCAAGAGGGTTGGACGCCCGACCTTGTGTGCTCCCACTCTGGCTGGGGCCCGTCCCTCCTCATCAAAGAACTCTGGCCGGAGACGCGGATCTTGTCGCTTTATGAGTGGTACTACCATGCCAGGGGCAGTGACGCCGACTTTCTGGAGGAGATGACGCACGATTCAGCTGCGCGCGCCCATTTCAAAAATTTTCCGATTTTGGCTGATATCGCCACCATGGACTGGGGCACCTCCCCCACCAGGTGGCAGTGGAGCCAATTTCCTGAGCATTTGCGCACCAACATCTCCATCCTCCACGAAGGGGTGGATTGTGAGTTCTTCGCCCCAGGGGAGGGGAGCGTCACCGCCGGCGAGCGCACCTTTACCGCTACGGACGAAGTGATCACTTATGTGGCCCGCGGCATGGAGCCCTACCGTGGCTTCCCCCAGTTCATGGAAGCCGTTGCCAAGCTACAAAAACGCAGGCCCAACCTCAATGTTCTCATCGCCGGCAACGACCGCACCGCCTACGGCAAGCGCCGACAGGACGGTAAAACCCACCGCGAACACGCCATCGAAACGCTGGATTTGGACGTTTCGCGCGTCCATTTCCTTGGCCTTGTGCCGCTGAGCACTCTGCGCGCCATGTTCCAGATTACCAAGGCTCACTGCTATCTCACTGTGCCCTTCGTGCTGTCCTGGTCGATGCTGGAGGCCATGGCGGCGGGTGCTTTGGTGGTGGGCTCAGACACGCCCCCCGTGCGCGAACTCATTTCTCACGACCGGAACGGTTTCCTCACGGACTTTTTCAGTGCCGATAAAATCGCCGACGATTTAGAGGTGGTGCTGCGCGGTGATGTGGACAGCGAGCGCCTCAAAGTCGCCGCCCGCTCGACCATTTTAGCCGACTATGCCCTTCCCATTATCCTGCCGCGTCAATGGGCACTGATGCGTGCGGTTGCCCGGAACGGCCGGCCGGATTGAGTCACATTTGGGGCCAAGGTGCGGCAAACAGGCCGCAAATTGTGACAACTTAGATACAGCCCCGCTCAAGCAAGCACTCGCACGATGCGAAATGTGATGCTGGCTACGGAATAATTCATCCGGCCGGCATGAGCCTTGAAGGTGCATTTCGGGCTACCCACGTGATTCAACGGCCGGGGGGACCGTTCGGTGAACACTGCTTCTGACGGAGTATTCTGCCAGGGGCGCGCGAAGAATACGAAGGGTTTGACGCAATTGTGCAGCGCCAACTTATCCCCGCACGAGACGCGCACGCTAACGTGAAGATGTAACGACGAGATGATGACACCACATAAAGCATAGGCGGCAGTATACTGCATAGCGGGCCGCCTGCGAACGATGGAGATCTTACCATGCGGAAGATTATACCCTTCGCCTGCCTGGCAACATTCGCTCTTGGCACTCTCGTCACCATGACGAGCCCTGCCGATGCGGCTCGCGCGGTATGCAAGCAACGCTCCGAAATTATCAAAATTCTCGGCCGCAAATTTGGCGAAACCCAACGCTCCTTCGGTCTCCAAAGCGATCGCAGAGTGCTTGAGCTCTACGCCTCTGAAGGCGGCAGCTGGACTGCCATCCTCACCCTCCCATCAGGCAAGTCCTGTGTGGTGGCCTCTGGCGAAGCGTGGACCGATGTGCCGCCGCTGCCGGTGGGAGAGCCTGCTTAAGCTGGCCATAGCGCGGTCTCAAGGCCGCACCATGGGCGAGAGCGTGGCCCGGGATGGCACGCGAACCGTTGATCGGTCGCTCTGAAGGTTCTACCCACGGCCTCTAACCAAAAAAGGGGCAAGGCCGTGGGTGTAGAAAATAAGATCATACTGGTCACCGGGGCGAGCCAGGGGATCGGCAAAGCCGCCGCCCTCGCCCTTGCCAAACACGGCGCAACGGTCATCATCGCTGCGCGCAGCAAAGATAAGCTTGATGCTGTGGCGCAGGCCGCTGAAGGAACCGTCGACACCATCGCGTGCGATGCCACCAACCCATCGTCGGTCGACGCGCTTTTTGCTGAGATCGCCAGCCGACACGGCCGGCTCGACGTCGTCTTTAATAACGCTGGCAACAATATCCCCAGCACCAATTTTGGCGACATCACGTTTGAAGGCTGGCGCCGCGTCATCGGCCTCAACCTTGACGGTGCCTTCTTAGTGGCCAACGCCGCCTACAAAATGATGCGCGATCAATCGCCCAAAGGCGGGCGGATTATCAACAATGGTTCCATTTCGGCGCAAGTCCCGCGGCCAGGTTCGGCGCCCTACACCGCCTCTAAGCATGGGATTACGGGGCTGACAAAAACCATCGCGCTCGACGGGCGCAAACACGATATTGCGTGCTGCCAGATCGACATTGGCAACGCCCTCACAGAAATGGCCGCCAGGATGGCAGACGGCGTGCCCCAGGCTGATGGGAGCATCAAACCCGAACCGCTGATGGATGTTGAAGTGGTTGCTGAAACGATCCTCTACATGGCTGGTCTCGACCTGTCAGCCAACCCACTGACGGTGACCATCATGGCCACCAAGATGCCCCTCGTCGGCCGCGGGTAAGAGGTAAGACCACGTTCTGCAGCGCACCAAGAGGGTGCGCTGCAACGGAGCCAACCTTTTCCAAAGTGGGTCGACACCCAGTTATGAAATTTATACTTAGAGCTTCAGAGGGGCAGGGCGAAATCGAAATTTCGCAACGCGACAATCGCACACAAATATCGATCTCAGTCACGACAACTTTCTCTGATACCTCATTGAGTGTGACGAATATTTTGACCGATTGCCTCTACGATGTTTTTTTGGAATTTGAACGTTTTCTAAAAGAAATGATCGAGTTTTTAATTTATGACGGTGATGAGCCAGGGGAAGTCGCGTTTGGGATATCATCTGACCCGGACCCGGATGTTCCGATGGGGACTGTCAATTATCATGGAGACACTCCGCGTCCGCAAGCGACCCACTCTGGCGCTTCGGTGCGTTTTAGACACACCTGCCCAGCGTTGATAATGCCCCGCAACAAGGCGTTCATTGAAATCTTAAACGTCCGAGAACCGTATATTTCGACAAGTTGTCTGTTCTTGCTCGACGTGACTGTCATTGATGATTTCATTGAACAGGTTGAACGATCTTCTTTGCGCGCGTCTTAGACTTTGTCGCCGAAGGTCAATTACTGTCCGCGGCGCACCGCGGCCGCGCTTTGCGCCATACCAACGCCCATGCCGGCCGCCATGTATCCACCATCTACGAAGAGGGTTTGGCCGGACACATAACGCGCGTCGGGACTTGTGAGGAAACGCACCGCCCCCACAACATCGCTCACTTCGCCGAAGCGGGTCATGGGGATGGAGCGTTGGTAGTCTGCCCGCGCTTCGGCGGTGTGGGCTGCTCTCGAAAAGGGCGTGTCCACCGGACCAGGCGCAATTGTGTTGGCGGTGATGCCATAGGGACCAAGCTCCAGCGCCATCTGATTGCCAAGGTGGATGAGCGCCGCCTTCGCCGTCCCATAAGCGGCGCGACCATAGCCCGCACGCGCCCCAGAGATGGAGGCAATGGACACAAACCGACCTGACATCCCCGCGCGGACCAGATCGCGCGCGGCCAGCCGGTACGTCTCGAAGGCAGAAATGAGGTTGACGTTGATGGCCGCCTCAAAGGTAGCGCGGTCCGTATCCAAAAACGGCACGATGGGCGCAATCGCAGCACAATGCACAACAACCCCGATGGGCCCCAGCGCTTCAAACGCGGCGTGATAGCTCGCCTCCAAAGCGGCGGAGTCGGCAAGATCGCACCGCAGACCGATGGCACCTTCGATCTCGCCAGCGCGGGCCTCCACCTCTGAGCCCACGTCAATGATGGCTATGCGCCTTTCCGCGGCCAGCGCTTTGGAAATCTCAAGCCCCAGCGTGCCCGCACCGCCAGCAATGAGCGCCGTGGCCGGCAATGGCCCGGGTTCGGGGGGAGCGGGGCCGTTTCCAATCATGATGACGCCGTCTTGAGGGTGAGGCCCCCATCCACAGGAAGGACTGCTCCTGTGATGTAGGACGCGGCATCGGACGCTAGGAAAACTGCGGCGTGCGCCACCTCCCAGGGTGTTCCCTGGCGCTTCATGGGTGGAGCGGCCGCGCGCCGGGCCATAAAGTCTGCCGGCTCAAACGCACGTCCAGCCATGAGGTGGCGGGCGTGGGGGGTATCGATGAGGCCCGGTACAATCACGTTGGCGCGGATCCCTTCAGCAGCATGCGCCACCGCAAGGGTCTGGCACAGCCTATTGAGCGCCGCCTTCGACGCTTCGTACGAGGCATAAGCATAGCCTGCTGAAACCAAAGACGCGACCGTTGAGATGAAGACGAACGCTCCGCTCCCCTGTGCGCGCATGGTGGGCAGCGCCGCTTGGGCGCATAGGAGTGCCCCCTCAAGGTTCACCGCGAAGACAGACCGCCAGGCCTCCAGGCTCACAGTTTCGGCGGCAATGGGCTCGCTCATCCCCACATTATAGTGGACCACATCCACCCCGCCGAACTGGGCGAGAGAGGCCCGCGTCGCCAGCGCGGCCGTCGCGCCGTCGGTCACATCGGCTGCCACCACATG
>JBCDLN010000225.1:0-6914 GCA_038745295.1 Pseudomonadota bacterium
CCGCCCACCCTCGACATGCTCGAAACCCTCGGCGTCACCCAAAGCTTGATCGAGCAAGGCTTGATCTGCCCTCACTGGCAATTTCGCGACCGCCGACAGGGGGTGATTGCAACGTTTGACCTTGGTCTTCTTGCAGGTGAAACAAACCATCCCTACCGCCTCCAGTGCGAGCAGTGGAAGCTCACCAAGGCGCTGCGCAGCTTTGTAGATGGTCACGCGGACGGAACGCTGGTTACCGAAGTCCGCGCTGTTGAGGTGCATCAAGACGAAACAGGCGTTGAGGCCGTCATTGAAGATGGTGACGGCACGCGCACCCTCTTGGAAGGCCGTTTTCTCATCGGGACAGATGGCGCAAGATCAATGGTGCGCAAAACCATCGGTGCCCAGTTCGACGGTTTGACGATCCCTGAGATCTTCCTGTCGCTCTCCACAGAGTTCCGGTACCACGAGGCGATCCCAGACCTTTCCAATATTGCCTATATCTCGGATCCGAGCGAGTGGCTTGTGCTGTTGCGCACGCCGAGCCTTTGGCGCGTTCTTTTACCCACAAACCCAGAACTTTCGGATGAAGAGATCACCGACCCTCAGGCTGTCGAAACGCGTCTCCAGGCCGTTTTGAGTGCCGCTGAACCCTACGAGGTGGTGCACAAAACAGCCTACCGTGTCCACGAACGGGTTGCTGACAAGTACTATAACGGGCGGATCTTCCTGGCAGGCGATGCAGCGCACCTCAACAATCCCTTAGGCGGCATGGGGATGAATGGCGGCATCCACGACGCCATCAACCTCACGGACAAGTTGAGCGAAGTGTGGCATGGCGCTCCCCTTGAAGGGATGGGCCGGTATGAGCGGCAGCGGCGCAAGGTGGCGCTTGAGACGGTGCAAGCGCAGGCGCTGCGCAACCGCAAAATCCTCAATACCCAAGATCCTGACGAGCGGGCAGCCTTCTACAAAGACCTCAAAGACACTGAGGCAGACCCCGCGCGCCACAAGGCCTATGTGATGCGCTCATCCATGCTCCAATCGCTGCGTGACCTTGAGGCGGTTGCCTAAACCGCCCCAGCCGCATTGAGCGCGGGTTTATGGCTGATCGAGCATCCACTGCGCGATTGCCTCACGCGTGGCAAACCATACCCCATCTTTGCCCGCCACATAGCTCAGAAAGTCTCGCAGCGCTCTAATCCTGAAGGGCTGGCCGATCACATGGGGATGAAGACCGATATTCATCAATCGGCCGCTTGTTTCACTCTCCCTGTAGAGTTCGTCAAACTGCTCTTTGAATACTGAAAAAGCGCCATCAGCATCTTTACCTTGCCGCATGAAGACGGTGAAGTCGTTCACTTCCGACGTATAGGGGACCGATACAATGGTTTGTCCCGATCGTGTTTCCACCAAATAAGGCTGATCATCGTTGAGAATGTCGCAGGTGAAGATAAGCCCCTCTTCCGCGATGAGGTCGACCGTTGCAGGCGTCGCCCTAAGCGATGACGACAACCAACCCTTGGCAGGCCGGCCAATGGTGTCTTCATAGACCTTAAGCGTGTTTTTGATGATGGCGCGCTCTGCAGCCTCATCGTCCTGGTAGTCCGTCAAAAGCTCCGATTGCTCGTAGTTGTGCGGAACAATTTCGTAGCCCGCTGCCACGGCGTGGTCCACGATGGCGCGGCGCTCTAAAGCGATTTTGGCGTTCATGGTGCATGAGGTGGGAATGCCCGCCTTTGCAAAGGTGTCAAACATGCGCCACACACCCACACGTTGCCCGTACTCACGCCAAGTCCAGTTGGGGTTGTCGTAGGTGCGCCCGCTGAGTGTGCCGCCCACAATGCCAGGGCCGCCAGGATAGACCACGAGATCTGTGTCTTTGGTCTTGTCCCAATACTCAAGGTTGGTCGTGATGATGAGCGCCAGCCGCTTGCCGTCCGGCCAACGCAAAGGCGGGCGCTCAGGCATGGGCACGAAAGGATAGCGCATGATCATCTCCAAAATTCTGGTGCAGGGTGGATGACAGTGCGCGCAATTCTGCGACAATGCCTGTCACACGGCAATGTCAGGCGGTGCCGCGGAGCCGAGCGCCTGCCGCGGCGGTGCCACAGCAGCGACCACCGGGGTGGGACGCAGCGAAGGAAGGAAAAGCGGCAATGTCCAAAGATGCGCTTGGCTGGCGTTGCAAGTTTGCGGTGGTTGCGCCGTCCACCAACACAATTGTGCAGCCGGACATGGACACATTGCGGGTGGACGGTGTGACAAATCACTATGGCCGCATCTATGTGCCCAACATGAAAGTGGGCAATGACGATGAGTTTGTGGCTCTGGTCGAGGCCATTGGGGCAACCCTTTACGAGGCCGTCGACAGGTGCATGACTTGCGAGCCCGACTATTTGGTCATGGGAATGTCGGCGCTCATGTTTTGGGATGGACGCGCCGCCTCCGAAGCGCGCATGCACAAACTTTCTGAGCATTGCGGGGTGGGTGTGTCTGCCGGCTCCTTTGCTTGTGAAGCCGCGCTCAAGCTTTACGGAGCCAAACGTATTGCAGTCATTTCGCCTTACTTCCCCATCTCTGATAAGAACGTGAGGCTTTTCTTCGAAGACTGCGGGTTTGATGTGCGCAAGTTCCGCGGGCTAAAATGCCAAAGTCCTGTGGCCATCGCCCACGTCCAGCCCGACACGTTGCGCTCTCACGTGAAGGAAATGGATGACGACACCATTGACGCTTTCGTCCAGGTGGGGACGAACCTTTCAATGGTGGCCTTGTGCAACGAAATGGCCGAGGAGATCGGCAAACCGATGATTGCCATCAACGCCGCCACCTACTGGCACGCTTTGCGCACCATGGGTATCACCGACCAGTTTGATGGACACGGCCCGCTCTTTTCCCAACATTGAGGACCGATCCAAGCATTGAGGACGGATCCAAGCATTGACGACGGACTGGCACACTTGGCACCTTCACCGACCCCCGCACGCATGCGCTTTCCTGTAACACGGGCAATAAAGTGGCGCGGCTGACAGTCGCTGCTCTTTTCGCGGCGGCCTTTGGGCTCGTCGCCATCGTGCTTCTTTATGAAGACCATCAAAGCGGTGAGGGTGTGGTGTTGTTTGCCGCCGAACTCATTGCATTCTATGCCGTCGGCGGGGCTATTGCCGGTCTTCTCAGCGCGCCTTTGTTTGGGCACGGCGGCCTTTCGGGATGGGTGCGGGCCATCGTCGGCGGGCTCGTGGTGACAGTATTGGGTGGCATGTTGGGCGGCGCCCTTGCCGCCACGCCAACCATGGTGATGAACCAATCCCTCCTGCCGCTGGCGATGGGGTTGGCCCTTGGCACCGTCTCACTGCCCCTTGCGGCGCCCCAAGCCCCGCTCACAGTCCCGCTCTGGCTGGGCGTGATCATCGCCGCCCACGTGATTGCACGCGCCGCCAGACGCCGCGGCACGCTTTCGTCCTAGCGCATGTCTCGCTCGATCTGGGTCACATCGAGCGAGGAAAACAGGCGCGCTCTTAAGGGGCGAGTACGATCCTATACGCTCAGTTTGATGAAAACCGCGCGGATCGTACTCTAGCGCCGACACTACCGACGAAGCTTATGAAGGCCGCCATGATGGCATGAAAGAGCCTCGTGCAACGCTTGCATGCCGGTCAACTGAGTTTCCACCATGCGCCCACCTTCTGGCGGGCGGTGCGAAACTCCCGCTCTGAGGCGACCAAATAATCAGCCAATGCGTCGGGGTGGTCGGTCTGGATGACATTGGCGCCGGCCGCAATGAGCACACCCCAAACAGCTGCCGGGTCCTTGAGCGCCATCTCATCGCTCAACCCCTCGCCGCAATAACCCTCCAGCGTGTTGACGAAAATCTTGGCATTGACCCGCTTCAATGCCCGCACCGCTTCTTTGAAGGTCTCGAGGTGATCGAATACCACCTCCACAAGCTCCGGGCGTTGGGGCGCAACGAGGCGCACGTGGCTGGAGACCTGTGCGGCAGTGAGGGTGAGGATCGGCACCGCCATCACGCCAAACCTGCTCTCAACGCCGAAGAGAGCGACCGCATCGGCCGGCTTGCTCACGGGCGTTTTGATGTCCACCGAATCGGCCATGCCAACGGCACGGACCAGCCCCGCCACCTTTTGCAAATCGGCTGGATCCTTCACATCAAGGTCGAGATAGCAGCGGGCACGGGCATGGCGTAAAGCCATCTGCAGGGAGGGGATGGTCTGATCGGTGAGCGGTGCATCAGCGCCGCCGCGCCCCTTGCGAAGCGGCAAAGCGCTGAGCTCATCCATTGGCAAATCGGCGACAGCGCCAGCAGTGCCTGCCATGCGCTCAAGCGTCTTATCATGGAACACCACCAGCGTACCACAACTCGCCCGGCGTATATCGAGCTCCACAATGTCGGCGCCCACAGCCATGGCCGCATCAAGAGCTGCCAGACTGTTTTCGGGCGCATCAGCCCCATAGCCACGATGGGCCACAATGGCAGGCCGCCGCTTGCGACGGCCCAGAAACTTGTCATAGGGCCACATGGTTGCTCTCCCAGGGGTTTGTTATCCCACGGCTTACCCGCGCGAGACCCTCGCTCACAAGCACTCTTCCCACCATCTTAAAACCCCGCGCCCATCGATGAGGCGCACTGATGCTCGCAGCCCACGCTGGGTGGGTTTGACGGGCGCACTTGCTGCCAAAGGTTAACCACAATGGTGGCCCCAATGCGGCTTGGGAATTGATCAAACACCCGCCAACCCGTAGAGGTCATCGGCCAGCGATTGGGCAGAGGCTAGGACACCATGACGATCTTACGCGCAACACTTGCGGCACTGCTTTTATTCTTGAGCGCGGTCGTGGTGGAGGAAAGTGCAGCCCAGGGTTTGATTGGCGCCATCGCTGCGAGCGACACCGAAAGCGGTACCGATAGCGCCGCCCCACCTGCTTCCACTGGCGATGAGCAGCTCGACGCTCTGCTGGAACAAGCCCGTCAATCCGGCACGCCCGTCATCGTCTTGCCGCCACCAGTGCCAAAAGCTGCCCAAGATGGCGCTGAGGGCGCCGATGGTGAGGCCGACGGCATCGATGACGCCGTCATTGTGCGCAACAGCATTTCCAGTACGCTCAAATCGGCGCCCAACGCAGCCGCCGCCATCGGTGATGCACTTTCTCATGCTGGCCGGAACGACGGTGTGGGCCTCGGCTGGATGCTGCCGGCGTTGGCGGTCCTTGTGATTGCGGTGGCGGTGGCTTTTGGGGCGCGCTTTTTCGTCTCGCGCTGGGCAAATTCTTACCTCAAGACCGTCAACATCGACCCGGCCCGTGACCGGGTGGCCCTCACCGGGCTTGTGATTTTGCGCCTCTTCATCAGTTGGGTAGCGCTTGCTGCGTTTTTCATTGCGGGCATCGCGTTCATCATAATTGTCTCGCCAGGTGAGAGTGCTGTGCGCACCATTCCAGAGATTGCCATCATCAATCTCACCCTGTTTTACTTTGTGCGGGGCCTCTTTGCCCTTGTTTTGTCTCCTGAGGATGAGACAGTGCGCCTCGTCTCCCTGGACACGCAAACCGCGGCAAAAATGCTGCGACAGCTGACCATCATCGCTGTCATCGGCACGTTCACCCTTTTCTTGACTACAAGCCTTGATGCCATCGGCGTTGAGGCCACTGTGGCCGACTTGGCACGCACCATCTCCTCTTTCATCATCCTGTCGATGTTTGCAGGGTTTGCCATCATTCACCGCAAGGAAGTGGCCGCCCTTATCAAAGGCAGCAAACCCAAACCAAGCCTTTGGAAGAATGCGCTCGCCGCAGTCTGGCACCTTTTGTTTGTGGGCTATCTGGCGGTGGCATTTGCCATCAATGTGGTCACCATCGTGACCACCGAAGGGTTCAACACAGGGCCGATCCTAGGGCCCATCTTCGCAACGCTTGCCGGCTACGTCACCTTTGGACTCGCCATCATCATCATCGATCGGCAGGTGCGGGCGCGCCAAGCCGCCCTTTATGCCGCGACCGGTGGCACCGCTCGGGGCGTCTCGCCCGATCAGGCCACAGATGCTGCCGTCTCCAGCGAGGGCGCCGATCCCGACAGCATCGAGCCCGTCGCCCTTTGGCAACTGAGGTGGAAAGCGTTTGCCGACAAGGTGGCCGGCATGGTGGGGATTGTGGTGGCGATCCTTGTCCTTGCTGCGGTGTGGGGACAGCTCAACATTGAAAGCACGGCGTTTGAGTGGGTCGGTATCGCGGTGATTTTGTTCATCACCTACGTGATCTATCTGGCGCTCAAAACCTGGATCGATGGCAAGATCGAAGACGAAGAAGGCCCCTCCGCCGTCGACAGTGAGGATGGGATGGGTCCCGGCGCCTCACGCCTTGCAACCTTGTTGCCGCTGTTGCGCAATGTCCTGTTCATCACGGTGCTCACGATTGTGGGGACGGTTGTGCTGGCGGGCATGGGGGTCAATGTGGCGCCGCTCTTTGCTGGTGCTGGCATCATCGGCCTTGCCATTGGCTTTGGCGCCCAAAGCCTCATCCGGGATATCTTTTCCGGCGCGTTCTTTTTGGCAGACGATGCGTTCCGTCGCGGCGAGTATATTGATGTTGGCGGGACCACGGGGGCGGTGGAGAAGATCTCGCTGCGTTCGTTCCAACTGCGCCACCATAACGGCCCGCTGCACACCATCCCATTTGGATCGATCTCGCAGCTCACCAACTATTCGCGCGATTGGGTGATCATGAAGCTCAAGCTGCGCCTCGTGTACGGCACAGACATCGAAAAGGTGCGCAAGCTAGTGAAAAAGCTGGGCCAGCAGATTGCTGCCGACCCTGAAGTGGGCCCCCTCTTTTTGGAGCCTCTCAAGTCCCAAGGCGTTGTTGAGATGGAAGACTCAGCCATGATTTGCCGGGTCAAGTTTATGACGAAGCCAGGCGATCAG
>JBCDLN010000226.1:0-6825 GCA_038745295.1 Pseudomonadota bacterium
CAACACAGAAGCCTTCAACGATGCGCAATCGCGCGATCCTCTCCTCGGCGTCTTCGAGTTCAACGGCGAAGAGATCACCATCATCAACAACCACTTCGAATCGCGCTCAGGCTCTGAGCCCATCTTCGGTGGGCCTCAGCCATTCGACCAAGCCGGGGAAGAGGCCCGCGAGCAGCAGGCTCTTGCGCTCAACCAAGTGGTCGACTCGATCCTGGCGTCCGAGCCAGGCGCCAACGTGGTGGTGCTGGGTGACTTCAATACCTTCGAGTTCACCGATGAGCTGACTGAAGATCTGCTGGGTGTTGGGTCTGAGCGGGTTCTCACCAACCTTCTCAGCAACGACTTCGGGGCTGATGACCTCTATACCTTCATCTTTGAAGGCAACAGCCAGGTGCTCGACCACATCTTCGTCACCGATGCGCTGCTGGCCGGGGCTGAGATCGACATCACCCACGTCAACACGGACTTTGGCGTGTCGGCCTCTGACCATGAGCCCGTTGTGGCAAGCTTTGTTCTCGACAGCGGTCTCGACGGGATTGTCGAGGTGGGCTCCAACGCCGGCGATGACATCACGGGCACCGGGGACAATGACCAGCTCTCAGGCCAAGGCCGCAGCGATGTCATCAACGGTGAAGGGGGTGATGACATCATCGACGGCGGACGCGGTGGCGACGTTGCCAACGGCGGCATGGGCGATGATCTCATCCTGGGCGGTTCGCTCAACGACCAGCTCTTCGGCGATGAAGGCAACGACACGATCCTTGGCGAGGGTGGTCTCGACACCATTGTCGGCGGTGCGGACAACGACATGCTGAGCGGCGGCCGCAACGCTGACATGTTCGTCTTCGATGGCGACTTCGGCCTCGACATGGTGACCGACTACAACGGCCGCCGCGACGCGATTGTGTTTGAAAACGTCGATGCTTCGGACGTCGACGTCATGATGTCGGGCGACGATGTGATCGTGACGGTGACCGGCGGCTCTACATTCGGTGTGGTGACGCTCACCGATGCGCGTGCCTTTGACGAAACGGACCTCGTCTTCATCTGATGATCGATCGGGTCGCGCGGCGGCCCGGAGAGAAACGCGGCGCGCCGGATCATAAGGTCCGGCGCGTTTTTTATTTTGGCGGCGGCGTAAAGTGGGCCACCGCTCAGGGGCGGTTGTGGCGGGCCTCATCGGTCAGCCGAATGCGTTCAAAGGCGGCGGTGAGTTGTTCGGCAAACCGGGCGGCGGCCACCGGCAGCGTCCGACTCTTGAGGTGACCCAGAAGGAGATGGCCCACAGGGACGTCATCGGCTGGGAGTGGGCGCGCCAGCAGACCGTCGCTCTCAGCACTCATAATCCCGATGCCGATCTCAAAGCCCACCACCTTCTCGCGCAGTACGTAGCTCCTCAAGAATTCGAAGCTGTCTGAGACGGTGACGGGACTGAGACGCCGGGCCGAGCGGCGCAGTGCATGGTCAAGTAGGACGCGCACGCCAAAGCGCTCCGCTGGGGTGATGTGGGGAACGTCCAAACAGTCGCGCAGGCGAAGGTCTGGCTTTGAGGCGAGCGGATGGTCGGCCGCCATCACCGCGCAGATGGGCTGCTCCACGGCGGCGATGATTTCAAAGTCAGCCATGTGGACCGGCTCGAACACCAGCGCGAGATCAGCCTCGAAGGCGGCAAGGTCCCGCTCGGCGGCGATCCTGTCGCGCACATTGACTGTGAAAAGGACGCCGGGGTGTCCCTCTCGGTAGCGCGCGATCTCGCCGGGCAGAAAGGTGGGCACAACAGCTTGGCTGCAGGCGATCCGCACATGGCCTTGCCGCTCGCCCACAAGGGCGGCGACCGCCTCGCGCACCCGCTCAAAGTCGGCCCGCTGGCTGATGATGTGGTGCATGATGATTTCGCCGGCGGGGTTGAGCCGCACCCCGCCGGGCACCCGCTCAAAAATGGGGGTGCCGAACTCATCCTCAAACTGCTGGATGCGCCTGTTGAGGGCTGATGCCGTGATGTTGAGCGCCTCGGCCGCCTTGCGGATGGAGCCGGCCTTGGCAACGCCCTCGATCAGTTCTCCAATCAGCAAATAGCGCATTGCGCGTGGGCCTGCCCCGATCTCATCAACGACCTGTTGCGAAAATAGCAGCGGACCATGCCTTGGCTTGGCCTTCAACTTCCATCGCAATGAGCCATCGCTGGTTGCGTTGGGGGACAAGACTAAAGGTGTACGGCGCGAAACGCACACGTTTGAAGAGGGCAAGGCTTGCCGCCGCGCTTTGGGCGGGCCGTCAGCGGCTGGGTCGGGGGCTTTGGCGGGGGCTGCAACGGATGCGCGCCCTCTCGCCCGCGTCAGGCGCCAAGGCTGACGTGGGCGGCAACGATCCGCCAACCCTCGGGCCGCTTCACCCAGGTTTGGGATTGTGCGCCGCTGCGGCCGGAGCCTGTGCGCGTGTACTCAGCGCTTGTCACCACCACATCTTGGGCAACACAGGTGATGGTGACTTTTGTCAGCGCGCGCGCCACGTCCGACGGGTCGCGGGCCCTGCGAAAGGCGGCAATGTCGTCAAATCCATAAAGGCCCTGGTCGTCCATCATCCGAAAGGTGCGCGGATCGTCGGCAAAGAAGCCGATGAGCGCTTCCACATCGTTGCCCACGAGCGCCGCCTCATAGCCGTCGAACGCCACGCGCACCTCAGCCTCGGCCTGTTTCGCCGCCGTCTCATCCATGTCGCTCTCCTTCGCTCTCGTCTGCGGCCCGCGCTCCCGTGGCATGGGCGATCCTGCGTTGCCTCACACAGTCTGATGCCCACAAGAAGGACTCAATGCCCATGGCCCTCACCGTTTTAGAGGCCGAGCCGGAGCCCTTGCCGCTCGACCCGGCGACCACCGCCGTCATTGTCATCGACATGCAGCGCGACTTTCTGGAGCCTGGCGGGTTTGGGGAGAGTTTGGGCAACGATGTGAGCCTGTTGCAAGCAGCTGTTGGGCCTTGCCTCACGGTTCTTAACGCTGCGCGGGCAAAGGGGCTGCTCGTCGTCCACACCCGCGAAGGGCACCGGCCCGACCTCACCTGCGCACCACCGGCGAAGGTGGATCGCGGAGCGCCGTCGATGCGCATCGGTGAGCCTGGCCCCATGGGCCGCATCTTGGTGCGCGGCGAACATGGGCACGACATCATCGATGCTTTGGCGCCGGTGCCGGGCGAGGTCGTGCTTGATAAGCCTGGAAAGGGCGCCTTCCACCAGACCGACCTTCAGCAAATTCTCATGAACCGCTTCATCACCACGCTCGTGGTGTGCGGGGTCACCACAGAGGTGTGCGTCCACACCACCATCCGCGAAGCAAACGATCGCGGATACCGCTGCGTGGCGGTGGGCGACGCGTGCGCAAGCTACTTCCCTGAGTTCCACCGGGTGGGTCTTGAGATGATCAAGGCCCAGGGCGGGATTTTCGGCTGGGTCTCCAACGCCGATGCCTTTGCCGCTGCCCTCAACGACACCCCGCATTGAGGAGTTCTTCCATGGCCGACACCACCTCATCTGCCGCCCCTTCCGCCGGCGGTCCGCGCCTTTGGACGGGCGGCGACCTCAACGCCCTTTTCGGGCTGGGGACCAACGTTCTCGTCAACCTCCTGGTTCTGACGGGGCTCTTAAAGTTTGTTGTGGGGATGCCCGACGAGATCACCTTCGGGCGCATCTTACCGGCGGTGGGGCTGATGCTCTTTGCCGGCAACATGTACTACGCGTTCATGGCCTACCGCCTTGCCAAGAAGGAGGGGCGGGACACGGTGTGTGCGCTGCCTTCGGGCCCGTCGGTGCCGCACATGTTCATTGTGGTGTTCGTGATCATGCTGCCGATTCTGGGGCAGACCGGCGATCCCATAAAGGCGTGGGAGGCGGGGCTCGCCTGGGTTTTCATCCAGGGCTTCATCTTGATTGGCGGCGGCTTTGTGGCCCCCTTCATCCGCAAAATCACGCCGCGGGCTGCTCTTCTTGGCACGCTCGCGGGGGTGTCCATCGCGTTCATTTCCATGCGGCCGGCGACCGAGATCTTCATGACCTCCATCATCGGTCTTGTGTGCATGGCCATCATCTTGGTGAGCTGGTTCGGCGGACTGCGCTATCCGCGCGGGCTGCCGGCGGGGCTATTGGCCATCATCGTGGGGATGGTGATCGCTTGGGTCGCGGCGGCCATTGGCTTTCCCGAAGTGGGCGGGATGAGCCTTGCAAACCTTGGCGAAAGCTTTGCAAGCTTTGGGTTTTCGATACCGGTCCCTGCCATCGGGCACGTGTTTTCAGGCTTTGAGTTCTTGGGCTTCATCTTGGTGACGGCGATCCCCTTCGGCGTCTATGACCTTGTGGAGGCGATGGACAATGTGGAAAGCGCTGAGGCCGCCGGTGACAGCTTCAGCACCACGGAAGCCCTTGCTGCCGAAGGCTCCATCTCGTTGATCGGCACGATCTGCGGCTCACCCTTTGCGAACGCGGTCTACATCGGCCATCCGGGTTGGAAGGCGATGGGTGGTCGGATCGGCTATTCTGCCGCCACCGGCGTGTTTGTCTTGGCGATTACTTGGTTGGGGCTCTTGGCGGTCTTCCTCAACCTTGTGCCGGTGGTCGCAATTGCGCCCATCCTCCTTTACATCGGGATGCTGATTGGGGCGCAGGCATTCCAGACCACACCGATGACCCATGCCCCTGCCATTGTGCTCGGTCTTGTTCCGCATCTGGCCGCCTGGGCGAAGACGCTGATCGATGGCGCTTTGGGGGCCGCTAACGTGACCGTCAACGAGGAGTTGATTGCCGGGATGGCGCAAAATGGTGTTCTTTATCAGGGCCTTGCCATACTGGGGAATGGCGCGATTCTGACCGGACTGGTGCTTGCTGCTGTGGGGGTTTTCATCATCGAAAAGCGGTTTGAGATTGCGGGCGCGTTTGCAGGAGCGGGGGCGATCCTCACCTTCTTCGGCTTCATGCATGGGCCGCAGGTGGGCTTTGCCGTCTCGCCGATGATTGCGCTCTCCTACGCCGTTGTTGCGGGCTTCCTGGTGTTTTGCGCGCGGCTTCAGACGTCACCATCGCCATCAGCCACACTTGAGCCGGTGGCGGCAGAATGAGCGCGCCGGCGCCGGATGCGGCCTATCTAGAGGCGGTCTCCAAACTCTTGGAGCTGGAGATTGCGCCGGAGTACCGCGAAGGGGTGCTGTTCCATCTCGCCATTGCGGCCCAAATGGCTGAGGCATTGGACAAAGCTCCCCTTGACCCGCGCGAGCAAGCGCCTCTGCCCGTCTACAGGCCGCCTGAACCATGCTGAAGATGCAACTTGACCCCTTCACCCCCGCCGCACGGGTGAGCCAGGCGGTCGCCAATGGCGATGTGACCGCGGAACGTGTGGCTGCCGCAGCCCTTGAGCGCATCAAGACGCTCAACCCGTCAGTCAACGCGTTCACGCTTTTGACGGAAGAGCGGGCGCTCTCTGAAGCAAGGGCCATTGATGCTGCAAGGGCGCGTGGCGACACTCTCGGCCCCCTCGCGGGGGTGCCGTTCGCCGTCAAAAACCTCTTCGACCTTGAAGGCGAAACCACCCGGGCGGGCGCCAAGGTGACCGCCGCAGATCCCAGCGCCACCCGTGATGGCGACTTGGTTGGAAAGCTTTGCGCGGCGGGCGCGGTCTGCGTCGGCGCTCTCCATATGGGGGAGTTTGCCTACGACTTTACGGGCGAAAACGCCCACGCCGGTCCCTGCCGCAACCCCCATGACCTTGAGCGGATGACGGGTGGCTCTTCGTCTGGGTCGGGCGCCGCTGTGGGCTCGGGGATGGTGCCGCTGTCGCTAGGGTCGGACACAAACGGGTCGCTGCGCGTTCCAGCCTCGTTGTGCGGTGTCTTCAGTTTGAAGCCCACCTATGGGCGCCTGTCGCGCGGGGGCTCCTATCCGTTTGTGGATGCCCTTGACCATGTGGGCCCGCTGGCGCGCACCGTCGAAGACCTCGCCATCGCCTATGATGCGCTGCAAGGCCCCTCAACGCGCGACCACGGCCAGGCTTCGCGGCGCGAGGAGCCCATTGGCCGGCCTGACCCATCCCGGCCCATTAGGGTGGGTGTCGTGAAGGGCTGGTTCGATGAGCGCTCCACAGAGGCGGCCATTGAGGCGCGCGAGACTGTCCTCAACGCGCTCGAAGGGCCTGCCGTGGAGGTCACCTTTGACGCTGTGGAGGCCGGCCGGGCCGCAGCCTACCTCATCACCAACGGGCAAGCCGGCACGTGGCACTTGCCGCGGCTTCGCGAGAATGCGGCCGAGTTTGACCCCGATACACGGGACCGGTTTTTGGCTGGTGCGCTGCTTCCCGCTGCATGGCTCGAAAAAGCCCAAAGGGTGCGGCGCTGGTGGCTGAACGAGGTGCTGAAAGCCTTTGAGAGCGTCGACCTGATCGTCTGCCCTGCAACGCCTGAAGTGGCGCCCTTTATCGGCCAGAAGACGTTGATGATTGGCGGGCAGGAGGTTCCGCTGCGCCCCAATTTGGGGCTTTTGGCGCAACCCTTTTCAGCCATTGGGCTGCCGGTCCTCACCGTGCCGGTGGAGCGGGGGAAGCCGTTGCCGCTGGGGGTCCAACTCATCGCAGCGCCCTGGCGGGAGCGTGTGGCGTTCTCCGCCGCTGCACGCCTTGCCGCGGCGGGGGTGGCAGTGGCGCCGCATCCTGCGGGCCTTCAGCTCAACTGATATGCCGGGGCAGCGTCCATTTCGCCGCCGCGCTGCCGCAAATTTGTGTACAAGTTGCCTCTATGCGGCATTTGCAGACACTCATATATGTTGATGCGGTCGCCCGCGCGGGCTCGATCC
>JBCDLN010000227.1:0-6819 GCA_038745295.1 Pseudomonadota bacterium
AAAGTTGGTGATCTTTTGCATCTCTCCATAGGGGATGGTGTGAACGGCGCCCTCGTGGTGGCGCAGCTGAATGGAGCGGATGGAGATGCGCTCAACTGTGCCGAAGGTGCCCGCAACCTCTAAGTATTCGCCTGTACGAAAGGCATCATCAAGCAGGAAGAACACGCCCGACACGACGTCCGCCACAAGCTTTTGGGCGCCAAAGCCAATGGCAAGGCCAGCAATACCAGCGCCCGCCAACAGCGGGGCAATGTTCACCCCAAGCTCCCCCAGTGCAAGGAGCACAGCCACCACAAGGATGGCAATCTTGATGGCAGCGCGTGCCAGAGGCAGCACGGTGGACAGCCGCGAACCGCCTGCACCGCCGCCTTCTCCCCCATCATCGTGCTCGGATGTGGTGGCCGATGCTGTGCGCTCGGCCGCGAGCTTGGCGTTGATCCAAAGGGACGTGAGCTCCCAAATGATGTAGGCGATGGCGCCGGTGAGAAGCGCCTGTATGGTGCCTGCCGCAGCCCTTTGCCCCACCCCCGCAGCAGCCACGTTGGAGAGATCGATCTTCCACAGCCAGGCGGTGAATAAAACAATAAAGCCGAACACCAACACCCGCCCGATGCGGATGTAACCGCCAATGGCAGCCTTATGGGCGGCCCGCGCCACTTCACCCGCACCACACGTCGATGGTGCCAGGGTGCGCGCCAAGCCGCGGATCGCAGCATCAAACATCGGCGCATAAAGGAGGAGCAGAAGGGTCACGTTTTGCCGGCCATCCAGAAGGTCGAACCGCCCGGCGACAACAATTGACTCCACAATCAGCCAGTTGATGACGATGAGGACAAGCGACACTGGCGGATACCAGCGCGCGATCTTGAGTTCGGTGGCTGATAACTCCGTGTCGAAACCGCGCATCATCGTCTCAAGGCCGCGGCGGGCCTGCCACACAGTGACAAACAGCAAAAGGTAAGCAGCAAGGTTGAACCACCACCCCAAAAGGAGGTCGCCCATCGGTTGGTTGAGCTGCGTCAGCGAGAAAATGAAGGCTGTATTAAAGCCCCACAGAAAGATGACTGCCGCTTGCCGACGATGCATTAACTTCGCGTCACGGTCATTGCAGTTGAGGAGCCGCAGCGCGGGGACGTTGGGCGCAATCAAGAAGCGGGTGACCGCTAAGGATATCCTTGTGGGGATGATGGCGTAGAACAAAAAGAGATAGGCAAAATCAGCATCAGTTGTGTCGTTGAGCGCGCCCGCTGGCGGCACAGTATTCATCAATTGGGGGATGGCGATGCTGGTTGCGATGGTGAAGGCGATGAGCCCGGCCGATTCCAACAGCATGCGGCGCGAGAGGAGACCAATCGTCTCCCTAAAGGTCTCGGGCACCTCGGTGGTGATCCTCTTGCGCCATCTGCGCGCAAACCCACCTAGGGCGAGTTCCGCCACAACCCCGATGACAATGGCGAGCGCAAACCCGCTAAAGAACCAAAGGACGCCGCCCTCGCCCCTTTGCTCTTGAAAGAGATTGCCCGCCGTGGAGAGCGCTTCCAGCGTTCTGGGGAGGCGGACAACCGCGTTATAGGCTGTGTTTGCGATGCCAAAGGCTGTGTCGCGGATAAATCCGAACACTGAGGTCTGCGCGCCCGCCTCTGCCGCTTTGGCAATCGCCGCATCAAGCTGGGCAATGAGGAGTGTGCGCACGTCCTTGTCAGGAAGGGTGGCAACAAGATCTCTGATGGCTTCGCGCGTGAGGGGGTCGGGAAGAGGTGTTATCTCTTCGGCAGCGCTTTCCGGCGCGGGGACGGTCGGCGTTTGGGCGTGCGCCTCACCGCCAGCGAGCGCAAGAAGCAGCCAAAGGCACGTGGTGGCGATGATAGTCGCCATCGCCCGCCCCAGCGCGCGGTTGTGTCCCGGCATGATCGGCAAAGCCTGTCTCCTTATTGGGGTTGCCTTTCCCATCGCATTGGCCCGGCCCGCGCAGGGTCCGTTGATGGGGCAAGCCGCCCCGCCACCACGCGCTGCTCCATCCACCGGTGGTGAGCTCTGTGTGCGCCGCCGCACGCGCCGCAGCTCGTCTAAAACTGTGTGTGCTCCACGGCCCGGGTCAGTGCGCCGACAATCACCTCCACATCATCGCGGGTGAGGCAAAGGGGTGGCGCAAAGCCGATGATGTCGCCCTGAGGCATAGCGCGCACGATCACGCCCTCGCGCATGGCAGCGGCGGCAACCGCAATACCAATCTTCTTGGACGGATCGAAAAACCGGCCGGATGCCGGGTCTTCCTGAAATTCCACAGCGCTCAAAAGCCCATCCCCGCGCACCTCAGCCACATGGGGGTGGTCGCCCAACGCCTCCTTGAGACGGGCGGTGAGGAAGGGGCCCACATCGCGTGTGTTGGCGACAAGGCCCAATTCATCGATGAGCTCAAGATTGGCAACACCAGCCGCTGCGCTGATGGGGTGGGCGGAGTAGGTCCAGCCGTGGCCGATGGGGCCCCCCTCATCGGTGCCCTTTTCAAGGGCCGCCCAGACACGGTCCGATACGATGGAGCCCGATAACGGCGCGTAGGCAGAGGTGAGGCCTTTGGCGATAGTGATAATGTCAGGCCGCATGCCATGGACGGTGGAGCCAAACATCTCGCCCAAACGGCCAAACCCTGTCACCACTTCGTCAGCGATCAGAAGAACGTCATATTGCTCAAGAACCGCTTGGATTTTGGCCCAATACCCCTGCGGCGGTGGGATGAGACCACCTGTTCCGAGCACAGGTTCAGCAATCATTGCCGCGATGGTATCGGGCCCCTCGGCCAAAATCAGCGCTTCAAGTTTTTCAGCGCACCAGGTGGAGAATTCCTGCTCGGTCATCCCCCTGTCGGGCCGGCGCAGATAGCAAGGGGTTTCGGTGTGGAGGATATGGTCAAGCGGCAGGCCGAATTTCTTATGGAACACATCAAGCCCGGTCAGCGAGCCGGTCACCAATCCCGAGCCGTGATACCCCCGCCACCGCGAGATGATCTTCCGCTTTTCGGGTTTGCCCAGGACGTTGTTCATGTACCAGACGAGTTTCACGTTGGTTTCGTTGGCGTCTGACCCACCAAGTCCGAAATAAACCTTCGACATCCCCGCCGGTGCGCGATCGAGGATCATCTTTGCCAGCGTGATGGAGGCTTCTGTCCCGTGTCCCACGTAGGCGTGATAGTAGGCGAGTGTGTGGGCCTGCTCGGCAATGGCGTCGGTGATCTTGCGGCGGCCATAACCGACATTGACGCAGTAGAGGCCGGCAAACGCATCCAAGTAGGTCTTGCCGTCCCGGTCCGTGATCCGCACCCCTTCCCCGCCGGTGATGATCCGCGTTGGGGTTCCCCCGCGTGCATGTTGAGCAAGGTGGGTGTTGGGGTGGAAGAAGGTGTCGCGGTCCCAGGCGGCGAGTTGGTCGTTTGTGCGCAAGTCCATGTCTGCCTCCATCGCCCCGCTGAGAAAGCGCCTTAACGTGTTGGCGTGCAGGGTCTTATTCCTCTGCCCGCCGGTCTAGAGAATGGATCGCGCGCTGTACACCGTCCTTTTTTGGCAGGCACCGTGCGCCTGCGCTGGCGGGCGGGACGCGGTGGGGACACGGCTGTGGGCGTTGAACGCGGCGGCGTGCGCACGTGTCGCATCATCCTGGCCCACTCGGTCGTCGACGCCGCCCACCGCACACGACACTGTGCGCGGCCCAATTCACGGTGAAAGACGCCCCGCACTATGAGCCCGCCATCGCCGCCCGCCGGCACCGATATCATCCGCATCAAAGGGCTGACGCTGCCCTTCTTCATTGGGGTGCACGAGTTTGAAAAGGCCGAGCGCCAAACCGTTGTCATTGATGTGGATCTCGTCGTCGCCTCGGCGGTGCGCCACAGCGGTGAGTACGTGTCCTATTCCGACGTGACGCAGTACGCGATTAGCCTCTCTCGGCGCAGCGAGCATATTGCGCTTGTGGAGACGCTAGCGCAGATGATCCTTGAAAAATCCTTTGAGGACGACCGGGTGGAACGCGCCCGGGTGAGTGTCATGAAGAGCGACATCTACCCCGAGGCGGCGGGTGTAGGCATCATCATCGAAAGCGCGCGCGGTGACCTTTCGCAATGAGTGATACGCAGCCGGCCCTCATCGCCCTCGGCGCCAATTTGGGTGACCGCCGGGCCACATTTTGCGCCGCCCTTGATGCGCTGAGCGCGACGAACGGGATCGAAGTCACAGCCCACTCCGCTCTTTATGAGACTGCGCCTGTTGGCGGGCCGAGCGGTCAGGGTGCGTTTTTCAATGCTGCAGCCGCACTCTCCACCACCCTTCAGCCCCTTGCCCTGCTTGACCGGCTCCAAGAGATTGAAACCCACCACAAACGCGCCCGCGACGTTCACTGGGGCCCCCGCACGCTGGATCTTGATCTTTTGTTCTACGGCACGGAGACCATCGACAACGCCCGTCTCACCATCCCCCACCCGCGCCTTGTGGAGCGCCGATTTGTGCTGGCTCCCCTTGCCGACATTGCTGGCGATTACTGCCACCCGGCCCTTGGCGTCGATATCGCAACGCTTCTCAACCGGCTGCCCCAAAGGGACATCGACGATGTGGCGGCCATCGACACGAATTGGTGGCACCCATGATTGTCTCACCTGACTTTTTGCTCCCCCTCTGGGAGGCCCATCGCGATGCCATCACCGCGCCCGTCCGCACACTCAGCTTTGAGCGCTTCGGCCTCACATTTGAAGACCGCGCCTACCAAATGGGCGTCATCAACTTGAGCCGTGACAGTGCCTACCGGGAGAGCCTGGCGCTCAGCCTCGAACAGGCGGTGCGGCGGGGCCGCAAGATGGCGCTCGACGGGGCGGTGATCATCGATATTGGCGCTGAGTCGACCGGCGTTGGCGCTGAGCGGGTGGATGGAGCGGGCCAAACATCGCTCCTCATCCCAACTATCCGCGCGCTAGCTGAGCACAATATCATGGTGTCAGTGGACACTTACTTGCCCGAGGTAGCTGAGGCTGGTCTTGAGGCGGGCGCCGGCGTGATCAACCTCACCGGCCGGATCGATGATCCTGCGTTTTACGAGATGATCGCCAAGCACGAGGCTGGGATCATCTTATGCTATACGCCGGGAAAGCATAGTCGGATTGATACCGAGCCCCCCTCCCGCGACCGTCTTGTGGCTGAACAAACCGCTTACCTTGAAGAGGCCGTCGCCCTGGCCACCCGCCACGGTGTGCGCCGGATCTGGGTCGATCCCGGTATGGGTGTGGGCTACTATCACGCCCTTCCCGATGGCCCTCGGCGGATCCGCCATCAGGTGGAGGCAACCCTCCAGGCCTTCAGGTTCCGCAAGCTCGGCTGGCCGGTCTGTGTGACGCTCGCCTCACCCGTTGCCATGTTTGGCGAAGATGTGCGCTGCGCTGAGACCCATTTCGCCACCTTGGCGATGCTCGGCAGAGTGAACCTTTTGCGCAGCCACGAGGCCGGCCGGGTCCAACCGGTGCTCGACACCCAAGACATTCGGCTCGATCTAGCATGAGCGCGCCCACTGCGCTCGTGACCGGGGGCGCCCAGCGGCTCGGGCGCGCCATGGCGCTGGCGCTAGCCGGTGCGGGCTACGGCGTTGTGATCCATTACAACACCTCAAAAGCGCCGGCGGAAGAACTGGCGAAAGAGCTGTGTGCCGGCGGCGGCCGCAGTGTGGCCATCGGGCGGGATCTGTCAGACGCCGGAGCGGCCGGTGCGCTCGTTGAAGAGGCGCGGGAGGCGCTTGGACCGCTCACGCTCCTCATCAACTCAGCCTCCACCTATGACAGCGACACGCTGGCATCGATGAGTGAGACAAGCTGGGCCGCCCTCAACAACGTCAACGTGTTTGCACCTGTCATGCTGATGCAAGCCTTTGCTGCCCAGGCCGCAGGGACGTTCCCAAAACCGGGCAGCGGATCAATCGTCAACATGCTCGATGTGCAGTTGTCCTCGCCCTCACCCCAGTTTTTCAGCTACTTTTGCGCCAAGGCGGCCCTCGAAGCAGCAACGCGGCTGGCGGCGGTAGAACTTGCGCCGGCCATTCGCGTCAACGCCATCGCACCGGGGCTCGTGCTGCCCAGTTGGGGTCAAACGGATGCCGAATTTGCAGCCCGCCAAAGATTGATGCCGCTGGGCGAGGGCTTAGGCGCTAAAGACATTGTGAAGGCCATGCTGTTCCTGGTTGAGACCAAGCACGTGACAGGGCATGTCATCCCAGTCGACAGCGGGCAGCGCCTTTTGGGGTTTGGCAACGCTGACGTGACCCCCACTCCATTTTAGAGCATCCCGCCGCGCATACGGCACGAAATGCGCGAGCTGTTGCAACGGACCGTTTTGTCAGCAACCCTTCAGCCACAAGGCGGTCCCCTGTGCGCGCAGGGGCGGCGTGCCACACACAAGAGCTTGGAGAATGAGGATGAGGACAGTCAAAGCGTTGGCCGGCGCAGCGGTGATGGCGATGGTTGCCGCCAGCACCACAGCCGCGCAAAGCGAAGGGGTGAAGGTGGGGATCATGGTGACCCTATCGGGCCCAGCGGCGGTGCTCGGCGAACAGGCCCGCAATGGCTTCCTCCTCGCCGTCGAAGAGCTCGGCGGAGAGCTTGGCGGCGTCCCCACCGAGGTGGAGGTCATCGACGATGAGTTGAAGCCCGACCTTGCCGCCAACCGCGCCCGGGCGCTGGTGGGCCGGGACGGGGCAGACTTCGTGGTCGGCCCGATCTTTTCCAACATTTTGCTGGCCATCGCCAAACCGGTGACAGATGAGGGCGCCTTTTTGATCAGCCCCAACGCAGGC
>JBCDLN010000228.1:0-6815 GCA_038745295.1 Pseudomonadota bacterium
AAACAGCACAGCTCGCCGCGCGAGATGACGCGCTCCAAGTGGACCTCATCACCCAGGAAGAGTTCGACCAGGCCGCGGGCGCGGTGCTGCCTCAAGGCCCCAACCTCCCGCCGCTCACTGATGCCGCCCCCAGTGCCATCCAGCTGGGAGCGCCAGGCGCGGCCCAAACCGCCACGAGGGCGGCACCACGAGAACGCCATCAAAGTGGGCAGGACTATGGCAACGTCGCAGTTGCAAACGCTGATGCTGCCATCGCGTCCACCGTCAAGCGCGCCGAGGTGGGATCGCAAGGCACTGCCGCACCCAACGCTGCACCGCTTAAGGCTGTGGCGCGGGAGGCCCCGACGCCTGAGGCGAGGCAGCCCGATGTCAGCCCCCCTGCGCCGCGAGCACCGCGGGCGGACCCAGCGACGACCAGCACGCCAGTCGCCCACAGCACGGCAGCGCCGGCCGCCGCGCAAAGCGGACACCCGCAGACAGTGTTGGGAAGTTCAGCCATGGAGCAGGCGACCATCTCCACACAGCAGGGGGTTGCGGGGAAAACAATCCCCCATCAAACCCCAGTCGCTCCAGCTCCGTTGCAGACTGCACAGTCATCTCCCCTCAAAGCGCCAGCGGCATCTGAAAGCGCGCCAGCCCTTGGCGAGCCAGCCCCCGCTCGCCTGCGCGTCCCAACGGCCGCGACAGCAAGGGCTGCAAGCTCGCCCCAACCACAAAATCCCGCCCGTCCCACTCCGCAGGGGCACCGTGTCGCACAGCTTGGTGAGCCGCCGCGCCTTTCCGCGCGCCTCACCGCAAACAAGGCTGCACTCCCGGGTGAAGCGCCCCCACAAAGCGCTTCTCCTTCCCGCCGGCACGGGGTGGCGGATCGGGGCAGGCTAGTGCTCATTGCAGCAAAGCGGGCAGACGAAGCCCAACCGGCAGGTGCGGAGCCCATGCGCCTCGGCTTAGCCGATGAAGGACGTGGACACACCCCTCAGACCACAACGCCCAGCGGTTCACCACCTGGACGGCCGGCAGCAGATGTGCCGGCCAAGGGCCCGCCACTCACCACCGCTCTGCCGGTGCTGTTGGCAGAGCGGCCTGTCACACAGCACCAAATTGCAGCGCGGGTCGTGCCCTCCCAAGCTGTTGCCGCCGGCCCCCTAGAGCGCCGCAACGCCCGGGAGGTCCCGGAAGCGCTGGTCACCAGCTCAGTGTCTCAATCGCCTGGGCTGCAGACCGCCACCACTGCCACCGGCCGCGTGCCGCGTGCGGGCGCGCCGTCCCCCTCCTCTGTCGCACCCGCAGTCCCGGAGGCGTTCACCATTCATGAAGCGGCCGCACGTCGGGCGAGCGCGGATCACCCGCCGGCTCAGGAGCTTGCGTCAGTGTCACCAAGCCGCGTTGCGCAAACGCAGCCAACGACCGCGAACACCCGGCGGGCCCCAGTCTCAGAGTGGCAGCCCCCCGTCTCACCGGCTCAGCGAGCACGGCTGACGGCCAATGGATCACCGTTATTGCGCGATCCCACAAGCGCTCCCCTTGAGCCGACCACCCAAAGGCCGCTGGCAGTGCGGCCCCCCGCTGCGGCGGTGGCGTCAGCGGCGCCGGTATCATCGCGCGTGGCACGCCCCAACCCGCCGCACCCATCGGCAGTGCACGCTGCGTTGAGCCCCATCCCGAACGAGGTGACCCGGCCCAAAAGCCACGGCGCCATCTCCCCGTCCAGAGCCACACCGCAGTCGCCTCGCCCCGCCGCAGCATCGGCCCGGACCCACACCCTGAGCGCCTCCATTGAGGAGATCCTCACCGCAGAAAACTGCGTTCGCGCGGCGTCCATCGATGCTGGCGACCTCAACGGCGCGGTTGTGCTGAGCGGATTTTCCGCCGGCCCTCTCCCCCGAAAGGATGTCGTGGCTGCCCTCACTTCACTTCCCGGTGTGACCTCGGTGGACGCCGCGCAACTTGCGCCGGTGGCAAGCCATTGTGCCGTCCTGCGGTTCCTTGCCGGTGTCGATCGTCTCAGCCAAAGCCCTCGGGTGGATGCTGCGCCCAAAACCAGGCCGAGCACTGTGACGGTGGCGCCAAGAGCCCCCGTCACCATCAACTTCACGGCGCCCGAATTTCCAAGCTACGTTCTGCTCGACGTGCCTATGCCCAGCGGCGAGGTCTACCATCTTGATCGGTCCAACTGGCCCAACCGGCTCTTCAGACCGGGCGAGCGCGCAGCGTTCGGGGCCGCCGGCTGGGGCGAGCAGCTTTCCGGCTCTCGCGAACCGAGCCTTGATCTTGTGATGGTGGTGGCAAGTTCGGTGGCGCTCGTCCCCCCAAAACGGCCCGGCGTCAGCGAGGCACAGACCTACTTTGACCAGCTTCTGAGCACCATGGAGTTGGCCGTTCAAAACGGCGCCCGCATTGCCGTGGGCGTCACCATCATCGAAACCGCCCACAAGGATGCGACTGTCGTCCTAGACGCGGGGGGCACAAACGCGCACACTTCAGGGTCAAGCGTGTCAGTGCCGGGAAAGGACGCACCGTGAGGCGAAACCGATTCGAGCAGGTCGACGACATTCAGGACGACGCCATCACGTTTGAGCTGTCGCCCGATGGTGACGCCGACAAAGCGCGGGTGCACGTGCCCCAAGGTGGTGACGACAACCTCAACACCAGCGAGCCCATCGCCAAGATCGACGCCTTTCGCGGCGCGATTAAGCTTGCCAACACCCTCAAGCTCCCGATCGTGGTGATGGGCGATGATTCGGCCTGGGATAAGACATGGGGCGACCTCTTCCGCCCGATTTGAATGGAGGTCACGATCAGTGTTGTCCATAATCATGGCTGAGTGAGCGCATGGGACAAAACCTTGGTCTGGGCTCGCCTTTATGCCGCGAAAACAACATGAATGGGAAACGCTCATGCTTCATACGCTTCGCTACGCTACGCTTGGTTTTGCCTTTGCCGTTACGCCGGCCCTTGCTCAAAACGCCGAGCTGACCCCATCGGCGGCTGGCGCGTCGGTACGGATCATCTCTCCGGCTGATGGGGCAACGGTATCATCCCCCGTCACGGTGCTGTTTGGCCTCAGCGGGATGGGCATAGCACCTGCCGGCGTTGACTGGGACAACACAGGACACCACCACTTGCTCCTGAACCGGGACCTTCCGGAGCTCAATACGGTCATCCCCGCGAACGACCAGAGCATCCACTTTGGCGGGGGCCAGACCGAAACCAGTCTTGAGCTAGCGCCCGGCACGCACACTTTGCAGCTCTTGCTGGGCGATTTTCGCCATGTCCCCCACGACCCGCCTCTCTATTCCGAAGTCGTGACCATCACGGTTGAGTAGCATCGGGCTGAAGCGTCGGGTGTTCGCGCTGCGGCATGTCATCTCATTGGTGCATCAAAGGACTGACCGCAGGCGAGCGCTCCCCGAGCATCTGCGGCGTTGAGGCCTACGGCGCCTCGCGCGGCCAAAGCTGCGGGAAAAACGGTCCTGCAATGGGATCCCCCTCTCGGTAGCCCTCAGCTTCAAAGAGGACCCGCTCCTCCTTCGCCCAATCGCCCCGATAACGGATCACACCGTCCGGCGCGGTCATGCGCAAGGTGAAGCGCCGAACCGTTTCGGTGGGCGTCACCGAGGACAGCCCTCCATGGAGCGTGCGCATGTCGAAATAGATGCAATCGCCCAATTCAAGGTCCCACGAGAGGAGGTCGAAGGCGTCCGGGTTAGCGTTGACGTCAGGGGGTGGGTGATACGTCTGTCCCGCCACCTCTTGAGGCTCAAATGTTGGATGCCCATCGCCAAAGCGCACCCGCATGAAAAGCTTGTCCCAAAGGTGGGAGCCTTTGACGAAGGCGATCCCGTTGTCGCGGCTGACCGGCTCGAGCGGCAACCACAGAACACACATGGTGCCCTCAAAGTCGAAGTAGGCAAGATCCTGGTGGAAGGGCGGGCGCGAGGTGGAACCCGCCTCACGCAAAAACCAATTGTCCATCACCAGATTGATGGTTGGCGCCGCCAAGAGCGCAGCGGCCATGGGCGCACACGGGGAGTGGTGCACAAACTCGCGAAATTGCGGGATCTTGTTCCACGCCCAAAAGTCTTCCAGGTATTGTGGCGCGTTAGGGTCTTTGGTGTGGCGCGCAAAGTTTTGTGTGGGGTGGGCAAGATCGTGGGCGATGCCCTCCCGCAGGCGGGCAATCCATTTTTGCGAAAACTTGTTCTTCAAAAGCACCGCACCGTCGCGGCGAAAGGCTGCGATCTCGGCTTCACTCACAAGGGCATCTTGGGTCATGTCCGTCCCGTCTTTGCGTACGCCCTACGGCGATGAGGCCGTCGCCGCAGGGCAACAGGATGCCCCATTGGCGCCGAAGCCACCTTCACAACCAACCCTAGGACGGTTCGGCAGCCCGTGTCTTCTCACGCGTCAACGAGCGGGGCTCACCGAACCGCAACATCATGAGTTCGCAAGGAAATCAGCCACGACAGCGTTGAATTTTTCCGGGTTTTCCATGAACATAAAGTGGCTACCGCCTTCATTGGCCTCGAAGACTTCAATCCGGGCCGAGGGGATCTCCCGGGCTTGCCAAGCAATCGCATCCGTGGGGAACACACTCGCCTCAGCCCCGATGCATAGCGTGGGGACCGAGATCCTTGCGTAAACGTCCCGCCAATCCTCATGAACGCAGTTGAACAAAAGCGATGCTGCGGCAGCGCGCGGCATGTCCAAGTTGAGGGCGATGACGGTTTCCAGCATGTCCGGATCGACCGAAGGCGTAAACATGCGTTCGAGCATCGTGCGGGTGACCTCTTCGCTGTGAGGCCCGTTGAGCCCGATCACCCGATCAACAAGCATCTCTTCAGTGTACCCGGCGCCTGCGTTACGCTTGTCCTCCTCGCTGAGGATCCTGTTGCTGGACAAAAACGCCCCCTGATCAGCAAGGATGAGCTTATCAATCCGCTCGTCGCCATGAAGGTCCCACAAGCACACGATCACTGCGCATCCCATGGAGTGGCCCATGAGGATGGCATCGTTCAAATCGTGTGATGTCATGAACTCGCGCAAGTCCCTGGCAAATCTTGAGACTCGATAGCCGTGGCCCGGTTTATCGGACGCGCCATGGCCGCGCATGTCGAGCGCCATCACGCGGTGGGTGGCAGAAAAACTGGCAATTTGATGATGCCATTGTATGGCCGTCTGTGACCAACCGGGGACCAGGATGAGGGGCTGGCCCGAGCCCATCTCCAGATAGCTGAGGCGCACGCCGTCGCTTGTGTAAAAGTCCTTGCGTGCGGCATCGGTTGTGAACATGCCATTGCCCTCTCGTTCGTCATCCGCAGCTTGTGCGGCCCTCTTCAGGCCATGCCGCGGTGGATTGCGCACTCAACGACCCGATGAGTGGTGGGAGTGTGCGGCGCTGCCTGATACGTCTTCAGGAAGGGGGTGGCAATGGACGGAATTTTGCCAAGGCAGGCGCTGGCGCAACTCATCAACGGGGGAGCCATTGCTGCTGACGAGGGGATAAGAGACATCCAGCTTCAACCGGCGAGCCTTGATCTGAGGCTTGGACCGGTGGCGTATCGCATCAGAGCGAGCTTTTTGCCGGCCGCCGGCGAAGAGATCGCCGCAAAGGTCGCCTCAGTCACCCTGCACGAGATCGATTTAACCGCCGGGGCCGTGCTGGAGACGGGCTGTGTCTACCTGGTGCCGTTGATGGAGCGGCTTGCCCTCCCAGACGGGATTGCCGCCACCACCAACCCCAAAAGCTCCACCGGCCGGCTCGATGTCTTCACCCGCGTGATTGCTGATGGTGCGGGGGGCTTCGACTTTGCGCCAGCCGGCTACGCGGGGGCATTGGCGGTGGAAATCAGCCCGCGCACGTTTCCTGTGTTGGTGCGGGCCGGCTCGCGGCTCAGCCAAATCAGGTTCCGGCGCGGTGATGCCCGCCTTTCAGACCAAGCCCTGCGCGCGCTCCACGAAACCGATCCTGTGGCCGTGCCCGATGCCAAGATCCAAGATGGTCTCAACGTCACCATTGATTTGCGCCCCGCATCAGGCCCAGTGGGGTACCGCGCGAAACGGCACACCGCGCTGATCGATGTGGACCAAGAAGGCCGTCACGATATGGCCGATTTTTGGGACCCCATCACGGCCAGCGATGGCCGGCTCATCCTCGACCCCGATGAGTTCTACATCCTCATGAGCCGCGAGGCTGTGTCCATTCCCCCAGCCTATGCCGCCGAAATGGTGCCGTTTGACCCACTGGTGGGGGAATTCCGCGCCCATTATGCGGGATTTTTCGACCCAGGCTTCGGGCACGGCACCCCATCGCGGGCGGTGCTTGAGGTGCGCTCGCGGGAGGTCCCGTTCATCCTGGAGCACGGACAGGTTGTAGCGCGCCTTTCATATGAACTTATGGCTGAAATTCCTGATACGTTGTATGGTTCAGCGCTTAAGTCCAACTACCAGGCGCAGGCGCTGAAATTGTCAAAACATTTCAAACCCATCTCGTGAGCCACCCGCTCGACCTCCCGCCCGCGCAGGCCAAAGGCGACCCCCGCGGCGCTGATGACATTTTGCGGGATGTGTTCGGGTTCGCCGCATTTCGGCCCGGGCAGGATGAGATCGTGAAAGCTGTCATCGCCGGGCAGGACGTTTTGGGGGTGATGCCCACCGGCGGCGGCAAGTCGCTATGCTATCAACTCCCCGCATTGATGCGCCCTGGCGTCACCATTGTCGTCTCGCCACTGATTGCGTTGATGCGCGATCAGGTGGTGGCGCTTCAGGCGCTGGGGGTGGCTGCTGCGGCCGTCAACTCCAGCCATGACGGGTTT
>JBCDLN010000229.1:0-6776 GCA_038745295.1 Pseudomonadota bacterium
CCCTTCACGCGACACCCCGCTACGCCTTTCGGCGCAGCCGCCCCGCGTGCTCCTCTTCCCGCTAGATGTGTAAGCTATGAAGGTTGTTCACTCTAAGGTCCGCCAAACACAGAAGAGCCCCCAAAGACCCCTTCACATGTTCCTTTGGTGGGACACTAAACAGCGACGTTCCTTCGGAGCCGACAGCGTCAGGATCCCGCGGTGGGCCTGATGGGTCAACCCCACCAAACGCGCTTGCGCGTTTCGGCAACGTCTGAGGCCGGCAACTGTGCCGGCTGAGCGAAGCGTGGGTTGATGCATCAGGTTCACCGCGGGACGATTGAGCATAGGCGGGAGCAGTGAGGCACGGCGCCCTACGGCGGTTCCGTAGTGAACAACGTTGATGGAAACGCCAACTTAGAGGGCATGGCAGGGACACGCAGGGAGCGCGCGATTGTCGTGAGTGCGTCACGCGTCGACGAAAGCGCACCGCGCTCAGCCTTTCTTTGGCGGTCGCGGGTGCACGGCACGCTCTATGATACCATCGGGCCAAGATCCCCTTTAGATGGCAGGCTTTTGCGCCACCGCGTGGATCACGCTGGCGCCAATGGCATCGGCGCCGCCGCGTGCCAGTTCGCCGATGGTGTCCTCTTCCACCTCAAACCGCTCTTCAGGGGTGAGACACGCAACGGCCGTGCGCAACACAGAACCCATCACCACTGTCCAGTGATCGCGAATATCTGCCACGATGTGATGGTCGGCGACGTGATGAAGTTGGGGCTCAGGCAGGCCGGCCATGCGAAAGAGTTGGTCGATGGCATCGGGCTCACTGAGCCGGCGCCATGGGAGCGGATCAATCAAAACGTCCGGCCGTGTTTTGCGCAACGCGCGCCGGAATGCGCTGGCAAGGGGTTCGAAGGCGCCATCAGCCCATGAAGTGATGACGATACGGCCTCCAGGGCGCAACAGCTGATAGAGCCGGTGGAGCACCCTTGGCATATCGCTCACAAAGACCAGCGAGAACACGCCGATGACCGCATGGTAGTGCCCCGCCGGACCATCGAGCGCTCCCATGTCATCGCAGACAAAGTCGATGTTGGTGAGCCCGCGCGCAGCCGCCTTCTGGTCAGCGCGGTAGAGCATGTTGGCGGCCACATCGACCGCCAGAACATGGCCCGATGGCGCAACCACCTGTGCCGCCTTAAGGGCCGATGCGCCCGACCCGCAGCCCACATCAAGCACAGCATGGCCTTGGCGGATGTGCGCAAGCTCCACAGCCATATGGCCATGGCGCACCGCAAACGAACACGGCGGTGCATCAACATGGCCGGCCGCGCCGTCGTAGGTCTCAGCCGCCTGCACGCCGGCAGGATCAAGATGGACCGTCATCAAAAGTCTCTCCCAAAGAGCTAACGCCGGGTTTTGCGCCGGCTATCGTGTGGTGTTCGTGTGCCCGGCTTCGCTTCGCGCAACGCGACGGAAGCCGGCATCATCGCTGGGTTTTGGTGACCGGCGAGAGCAGTTTCCTCGCGCCAGATGCGGCGCAAGAATGCTCTAGTCGCGTCACGACGGGTGGCCCAGAGGCCGCGGCGCAACAGTGGTGTGCGCAAACCGGCTCACACCCTTTCCGGTTGGCTCAGCGGCGGGCGATCCATTCCAAAACGTTAGTGCGGTTGCGGAACAAACCGCATGTATGGCCGTGGTGCCCGCCAACCGCAGGGGAAGGCTTTGCGCGCCTCATCGTCGGAAACGGCAGGCACAATGATCACATCCTGCCCCGGCCGCCAGTTGGCCGGCGTTGCCACGTTGTATTGCGCGGTGAGTTGAAGGGAATCGATCACGCGCAAGATTTCGCCAAAATCCCGTCCAGTGGTCATGGGGTAGGTGAGCATCAGCTTGATGGTTTTGTCCGGCGCAATCACAAAGACTGTTCGCGCCGTGAAGTTGTCAGCAGCGCTGCGCTCGGCAGCATCTGTTGGTCCGCCCCCGGGCAGCATTCCATAAAGCTTTGCCACGTGAAGCGATGGATCCGCGATTAAAGGATAGTTGGGTGCCACACCTTGCGTCGCCTTTATATCGGCTGCCCATGCGTCATGCTTATCGATACTGTCCACTGAAAGACCGATCACTTTTACCTTGCGGGCGGCAAATGCTTTCATGTCCCGCGCCAAGGTGCCCAACTCTGTGGTGCACACCGGCGTAAAGTCTTTGGGGTGGGAAAAAAGCACACACCAAGAGCCATCCATAAAGTCGTGAAACTGGATCGCACCCATGGTGGTGAGCGCGAAAAAATCTGGAGCAATATCGCCCAATCTGAGGGTCATCTCACCATCTCCATCTCACCAAATTGCACGTCAAATGCTTCGCGATTTCACGTACGATGGCCGCACACCCAAAACCTGAAGACGGCCTAAAAGTTTTGTGATGATTGACCGATAAGGTGCAGGTGCCCGCCCGGACGCAGCGTCTCAAAGTCAAGGTTGGAGCTGTGCCGCAGGCGTTGACGCCGTCCCGCCGCGCCGCGGGCAAAGCTGTCTTGTTCGGTGAGCCAAGATGCGCTGAGATCAGCGCTCGCAAGGGTGTGAACGGTTTCTTTGTGATGATGGCCGCGCGCCATGAAACAAGGCGTCTTTAAAGCCCCATTGTTGTGAATCCGAAAAACCACCCCACCCGGTCCGAATTCGTTGCGATGGCAAGCATCTTGATGGCGACAATCGCGCTTTCCATCGACGTGATGCTCCCCGCCCTCGGCGAGATCGCGAGCGAGTTCGGCATTGCCCACGATAACCGCAGACAGCTTGTGATCGTCACCTTGTTTGTGGGTCTTGCGGCCGGTCAACTCATCTTCGGACCGCTGTCAGATGCCATTGGCCGCCGCCCCGCCATCACGGTGGGTGCTGTCATCTTTGCTGTGGGTGGGGGGGTCTGCGCACTCTCGTCGACCTTTGAGGGGTTGATTGCCGGCCGCCTCTTGCAGGGCTTTGGTGCTGCTGGACCGCGGATCGTCACCGTTGCACTGATGAGGGACCGGTTCGAAGGACGAGCGATGGCGCAGGTCATGTCCATCATCATGGGCACATTCATCATGGTGCCCGTACTCGCCCCTTCGCTCGGTCAGGCCTTGTTGGTGTTCATGTCTTGGCGGGGGCTATTTGGGTTCCTTTCGGTCGTTTGCCTCTTGGGCACGGTGTGGTTGCTGCTGCGCCAACCTGAAACGCATGTGGACCGCCAGCGTTTGGGCGCCAAGACACTCAAAATCGCCGCTCGGCAAGTGGTTACAGACAGATGCGCTATGGCTTACACACTCGCCGGCGGTTTTTGCTACGGCGCGTTGATGGGCTACATCGGCTCTTCGCAGCAGCTGTTCCAGGAAACCTACCGCGTCGGCGACCTTTACGTGATCCTGTTTGGGGTTTCGGCAGCCTTTGTTTCAGCCGCCACGTTCACGAATTCGATCCTCGTCAAGCACGTCACGATGGAGGGGATCTGCGTTGTGGCTGTCGGTGCTTTGGTGGCGTGGTCGGCAGCCTATCTGGCGATCATCCTTGCTGCGGGGAGCTTACCTCCCCTTTGGGCCTTCATGCTCTTCAACTGCCCAGCGCTCTTCATGCTGGGGCTGACTTTTGGCAATTTCAGCGCCATTGCGTTGCAACACCTTGGACATATTGCAGGGCTTGCCGCGGCGATGACGGCATCGCTTCTCACCTTGGTTGGCGTTGTTGGCGCTGCTTTGATCGGCTTCAGCTTTGATGGGACAGTGGTTCCGATTGTGCTTGGTTATCTTCTGTCGGGATTGATTGCGGTCGCGCTCATGCGCCTTTGTCCCAGCCGGCGCGAACCTCTCTGAATGCGGCCCAGCCCAGGCGGCGTGACGCGCTCGCGCTTGCTGCGCGAATTCGCCGCTGAGGGCACAGCACGCAGCGGACGGTGTGATACGGCGCGGCGTGCACGCTGGCGCCGGCACGCAAAATTCTCACCAATGGGCTTGCAGATACGGCAAAGACACGCTGTGCTGCAGGTCGGCGCACTGCCCTGGCATGTGCTCCGCCCCTCTATTTTGGGCGGTGCAGGTGCCAGAGGCCGTTTATGGATAGAGGATGGCCGATTACATCTCCTTGACCATGGCGTCGGGCGATGATCCCGACAGGCTCACCAACGCCATCGGCGCGTTTGTGGAAGCCAATGCCATCGCCGGTCGCTCCGCCTATGCGTTGGAGCTTGTGCTTGAAGAGCTTGTTACCAATGTGGTGCGCCATGGCACCGGCCCCAACGGAGCGACCATCGCCGTTGATTTAATGTGCGACAATGGCACCCTCACAGGCACAGTGTCCGATACCGCTGCCCCGTTTGATCCCCTCCGCCAGAAGCCGGCAGACACCACACTCAGCCTGGAAGAACGGGACGTGGGTGGCCTTGGTATTCACCTTGTCCGGGAAATGACGGACAGCCTCAGCTACAGCCGCGAGGATGGCAAAAACCGGCTGACGTTCACGATAGCCTTTGAAAAGGATGCGCCATGAGCGATCTGACCATCGACGAAGAAGAAGTCGGCGGGGTCGTGGTGATGGCGCCCCATGGGCGTGTGGACTCCACCACCGCCAAAAGCTTTGAGACGGCAGCCCTTGGGGTGATCGAGAACGGCGCCAAACAGATGGTGTTCGACTTTGCCGCCCTCGACTACATCTCCAGCGCAGGCCTTCGTGTGGTGCTTTTGTCGGGCAAGCGCTTAAAGGCGGCAGGTGGTGCACTGGTGTTGTGCAACCTCCAACCAGCCATCCGCGATGTTTTTGAGATTTCGGGGTTTTTGAACCTTTTTGAGGTCCGCAACAGCCGCGACGATGCGTTGTCCCATTCCGCCTAGATCTTAAAGCTTTGAAGGTTGTTCACTCTAAGGTCCGCCAAGCCTCAGAAGTGCCGCCAAAGAGCCCTTCACATGTTCCTTTAGTGACACCAACCAGCGACGTTCCTCCGGAGCCGACACGGTCAGAACCCCGCGGTGGGCCTGATGGGTCAACCCCACCGAAACGCGCTTGCGCGTTTCGGCAACGTCTAAGGCCGGCAATTGTGCCGGCTGAGCGAAGCCGTGGGTTGATGCATCAGGCCTACCGCGGGACAATTGACGATAGGCGGGAGCAGTGAGGCACGGCCCCCTATAGCGGTTCCGCAGTGAACAACGTTGATGGAAATGACATCTTGAGCACGATCCGCTCAGTTTGAATCAAAGTGAGCGGATGAAAACGTGCTCGCACCTGAAGAGCGCGCATGTCGCGCCGGATGCGGCGCAAGGACAATTCTCGCACCTTTTGAAAGCCGCCCTAAGCGTGCGACGGGCGCACCAGCGGCGCAAACTTGAGCTGCGCTTCGCCCTGTTGCGGGGCATCACAGGCCACCGCCCCCTCGCCCAGCAAAAACCGCTCTTCAGCGGCCTTGATGGAGGTTGCCGGCTGCCATTCACCCGCGCCCTCAAAGGCCACAGCGGCGCGCACCGGCCGGTGGTGCACGTAGCGCCAGCCGTAGGGTTTGCGCACCAGCCCCACAATGGCAAAACCACACCTTAAGAGGTTGCGCATCGAGGGCACATTACGGGGCGCAGCTTTGGCAATCACGTGGTCAGCGCCCAGGTCGCCAGCTCGTTTCACCCGCATATCCACCACGTGGCGTTGGAGCCCCTTGCCCCAAAGCGATGGCCGCGTGGCCGAACCATCAAGAACGCGCATGGGCTCATCAGCACCCACATCACGTTGAAGCCCCTGCCGGTCATGTTCGCGCGCGAGTTCGGGCCGCAGCACCCCGTAGGCCGCAAGACCTTCACCATCAAAGAGGCCCCAGATCTCACCGCCGTCTTGGAAGACCCCTTCAAAGAACGGCGGCGTGTCGGGGCGCACAGCGTCAGGGTTCTGAACCGCAGCCACCGCAGCCTTATGGAGCTGATAGACAAGCCCCACATCCTGAAGATCCAGCGACGCCACTGAGAAGGCCGGCAGGTTTTGGGGCTCCAAGCGTTGATCCTCTCAATCAGTCAACACATTGGCGTAGCTGAGCATGCCAAGGGGCGGATAAAGCTCAAGCTCACGCGCAAGGGGCATGTTGATGATGAGGGCAAACCTTTGAAGCGTTTCGATGGGGATCTCTTCGGGCGCCCGTCCGCCAAAAAGGATCTGCTCAGCCTTGTAGGCGGTGAGCTGGCCGATGGAGTAATAGCGGCTCACAAGACTGATCAGCGCGTCCCGCTGCAATAACTCCACCGCGGAAAACCCAGGAAGGCCAAGGGCCGTTGCGGCGGGGGCCACAAAATCGATGTGCGTAGATAAAAACGTATCGGGCAAATAATAAAGCCACTGTGCCCCTGCCTCCACCAGGCTTTTGACCAGCTCCGGCCCTTGCTCGGCGGTTGGCTTGCCATCGCCATCAAGTGGGAATGTGCGCTCTTCCAGTTGAAACCCCATCTCATCTTGCAAGGCTCTGATGGCACCAACAATGGCGAGCGAGTTTTGCTCGGTGGGTGTATAGACAACGCCAAGGCGCTGAAACGGCTTATAGGCCTCCATGGCGCGGATCTGCGGCTCTGGCGGCACCACGTGGGAAACCCCCGTGATGTTGCGGCCCGAGGATGCGCGGTCGGGCACCACACCGGAGCGCACCGGTGCGGACACCATCGTGAAGACCCCTGGGATATCGGTGATGTTCGTGTCAGGGTCCACATCGGCCGCCTTGCCATAGGTGGCGATGGTGACGGGAGTCCCCCAGGTGTAAACAAGGTCCGGATTGACGGTGCGGAGCTCCTTCAAGATCTCCGG
>JBCDLN010000230.1:0-6772 GCA_038745295.1 Pseudomonadota bacterium
CTGCGGCTGCAACAGCTTCAAGCCGTGCACGGATGACGGGCCATGGCGTCATCAGGTCGGACAGGGAGATGTAGGCAAAGTCGTGCCCGAATGGGGCACCCACGCGCGCCGCGGCCGCCTGCGCGGCCGAAATCCCCGGTGCCATGGTGAGGTGAACCCGCCGCGCCGCTTCGCTAAGACCGCCACGGTGGAGGAGTTCTGCTGCAAGGCTTGCCATCGCATAGATCCCAGGGTCGCCGGAGGAGATGAGGGCGACTGTTTGGCCCGTACCGGCAAGCTCCAGCGCAAAGCGGGTGCGCTCCGCCTCATCGCCCAATGGAAAGTCATGCCGGGTTTGTCCGGACCGTAGATCCTCCACCAGATCAAGGTAGAGCGAATAGCCCACAAAAGCGTCAGCCCGTGCGAGGAGGGCAACGGTCTCAGCCGTCCTCCAGCTGCGGGCGCCTGGGCCTGTGCCGATGACAACAAGATGGCCCTGCGCGCGCCCCACATCGGAGGGTATCGGGCGTGGCGCTTGCGCAAGGGCGGCTGTCACCCGCTTGCCAACGCGCTTGGGAAGGAGGAGCGATCCATCAGCACCTGCTGCTGCAAGGGCGGCCCCCTCCGCAACGCCTTTCACCCCGACAGCGGCCTCAACCACCGCTGAAGGCGTGACGAGTTGGGGCTCCATCGCGGCGAGTGCGGCATCATCAAAGACCCGAAAGGGGACGCCAAGATCTGCCGCAACGGCGTGAAGGGCCGGCTCGTCCGCCTTTTTGTCCAGCGAGACCACCACGGCGACGGCGCGGGGATGAACGCCAGCCTCATCAAGGCTCGCCCGCGCAAGCTGGATCGCAGCGTGAGGCTCCGCGCCCCGCTCAGCCCCCATACCCAAGGCAATGCGCTGCACAATGTATGTTGCCACATGGGGCTCGGGCGGGCCGATGGTGGCGCGAATGTCACCCGCCCACCCCCTGCGGATGGGCAAAAAGGAAAGCGCATCGTCCGCGGTTCCAGTGCCGTTTCCGTCATAGGTTGCGGCAAGGGCTTTAAACGGCAGCGGATCAGCCACCACGTAGCCGGCCGGTGGGTCGTCAAGGGCAAAGCCCAGCGTCGTCTCGCTCTTTGTGGTGATGGACGGGCGCGTTTCAAAGGCGCCGGCGAGCGTTGCGGCCATCGCTCCCCCACCCCGGTGCGCGCCCAAAAGTGGGACAATGGTGCCGCCATCGGGCGAGAGAACAATCAACGGCGGCTCATCGTGTTTGCGCGACAGCACCGGAGCGATGGCGCGAACGGCAATGCCCGCGGCGCAAATCCCCACCACAGCGACCCCTTGCACAAAAAGATCCCGAATGTGCTGGATTGTGTTTTGGAACACGAGATCGACCTGATCGGCCTCAACCCGCCCGCTGAGACCGTGGACGGCCACATGACGACCGGGCTGCCGTAGCGCAGAGGCCGCCTTTTGCGCCGTCGTGAGAGCCGTCTGGGAAAGCGCCACAACGGCCACATCAGGGCGCAGCTCGTGATCGGGTGCAGTAGCGCCGCCCGACCGTGCCGGCAGCACAATGGCCGAAAAATAGGGTTTGCCGCCCGCAACTGTTTCTTTGAGCGGGCTCACAATCTCCTCAGGCAGTGTCGCGTGGCACACCAGCGTGCCATTGCGGTTGGCCGACTGGACCGCGCCGGCCACCTCATCAAAATGCCGGCCCACCTTATAGATGACGACGGCACCATCCTCATCGAGGGCGCGCTGTAGCTTTTGGCGTTCCGCCGTTGCCGGCATGATGGTGACGGGCGCGGACCCGCGCGCCAGGGGTGTGCCTGCAGCCGCCGCAGCAGCCATGGCAGCGATCACCCCAGGCACAACCGTTGCGTGATGACGGTCCTGAAGCCGCGCCATGATCGACGCGGCGCTGCCATAAAGCATCGGGTCACCCTCGCACAGGAGTGCGACGGTGCGTCCGGCCGTCAGGTGCGCATCAATGGTGACTGCAGCGCCATCGTAGGCAGCGTCGGCCGCGCCGTCTCCCGTCATGGGAACAACAAAACCGAACCGCTCTGCACGCCCAATATGCTCAGCTGCAATTGCTGCTGCAAACCCCCCTGTTCGGGTTTCGGGAAACGCCACAACGTCAGCTTCTGCAATCAGCCGCGCCGCTTTCAGGGTGAGGAGTTCAGGATCGCCGGGGCCCACACCGATGACGAAAAACCGTCCGGCCGTCACGGTTTTTGCGCCCGCCACTGGAGGATGGGCATCGCAGGCACCAGTGCGCGCAACCGGCCCACAGGTTTGGCGTGGGAGAGCGAAATGCGGGTGAGCGTCCCACCATGGCTTGCAAAGCGCTTGAATGTCGATTCTTCGCCCGTCACCGTCACAGCGTTGGAGACCATGATGCCGCCGGAGCGAAGGCGCTCCCAAAGCGCCTCAAAGAGGTTCTGATCGGAGACGCTGCCGCCCATGAACACGGCATCAGGGGCGGCAGCGGCGTCAAGCGCATCCTCAGCCTCTCCTTCAAAGACTGCGGCGCGGGTAGCGGTGGCTTCAAGGTTGCGGTGGATGGCGCCAACGCGGGTATCATCGCGTTCAAAGAGCGTCGCGCTCCCGCCGGCGCGGCACCAATCAATCGCCACCGCGCCTGAGCCTGCCCCCACATCCCACAGGTGGCCGCGCCCCTCTCCAAGCGCCTTGATGGTGAGAAGGCGAACCTCATCACGGGTGACGCAACCGTCATGCTCGAGGGTGTCGACGCTGATGGGGTTCAGCCGGCTGCACGCAATGGCAAGGGTGTTGAGGGGGGCAAACGTGCCGGAAAGGCCTCGTGCGGTCTGGTCATGCCGGGAAAAGTGCGCGCTGCCGAGGTTTTCTAGAACCGTTACCATGCTGCCGCCGTACCCAGCGTCGGTGAGCGCCTCGGCAACCGCTTGGGGAGATGCGCCATCTCGGGTCAGCGCAATCAGGCGGCGCTGCGGTGCGAGGTGGCCCCTAATGGTATCAGGCGGCACATCGTGGAGCGAGACGGCGGTGATATCGGCGCGCGGCCAACGCATTTCTGCCGCCGCCAACGCGAACGCATCGGGCGCTGGGTGAACGCTCATCTCCTCGGCGGCAATGTGTTTCAACAGCGTTGCCGCCACCCCGAAGTGGAGTGGATCGCCTGAGGCAAGCACCGTGGTCGGCTGGCCGCGCCGTGCAACAACAGCATCAATGCCTTCTTGAAAGGGCTTTGGCCAGGGCCGGCGCCGCGCTTGCCCAACGCTCAGCATATCAAGCAATCGGTTTGCGCCGAATATGGCATCGGCATCGAGCGCATGGGGGGGCGCGGTGGGGCCGAGTGCACCGTTCGGAAGAACACCCACCACCGTCAGCCAAGGGGCGGTCACGTTGGCGCCGGCGGACAATGGGCCCGGTCCCGTCACGCGGCGGCGATGGCGTTGAGTGCAGCGCCGGCCATAGCGCTCCCGCCGCGCCGTCCCCGTAGGGTCACGAACGGCGCCTCGGGATGAAATGCTATCAGCGCTGCTTTCGATTCCACCGCGCCGACAAACCCCACCGGGAATGCCACAATACCAGCCGGCATCACCCCCTCACGCATCATGGCAAGAAGCTCAAAAAGCGCAGTCGGCGCATTTCCAATCACAGCAATTCCGCCATTGAGCGCATCACTTGCTCGGCGCATGGCAATGGCAGACCGGGTGGTGCCCTCCCGCTGGGCCATCTCACGGGTCTCAGGATCGGCGATATGGCACACAGTCTGGTCCAGCGGCACCCAACGCCTTGAGATGGCGTGGCGGGTCATCTCGCTGTCGGTGACCACCCGCGCGCCCTGATCGAGTGCGGCGCGCACATCGGCCATCAGCGCTCCCTCCATCACCAAATCGCTGACGATGGACGTATCGCCGGCCGCGTGGGCAATGCGCTCTGCCACGGGCGCTGCGTCACCAAATGGCGAAAGGTCCACCTCCTCGCGGATGATTTGAAACGACGCCGCTGTGATGGTCTCGGGGTTTTTCTCGTAAAGGAGGGTGCCACTTCGCACCACACTGACCGGCCCTAAAGGATGGGCCTCATGAGGGTAGGCATGGTGATGGTCATGGCCGCCGTGGTGGTGGGCGTGGTCATGGTGGTGGTCATCCCCACCCCCATCCCCATCCCCGCGACCATGGTCGTGATGGTGCTCGTGCCCGTGGGTGTGATCGTGCCCATGGTGATGGCCAGCTTGGCCGAGCACTCGGCACGCACCGGTGCAAAAGTTTTCGCAAAACGTGCACGTGGCGACCGTGGAGCCAGGGGCTGAGGCGCCTTTCCCCTCCACATGGTGGTGATGGCTTTCCTGAGGCGCACCCACATCGGCCTCAAACCCCAGCACCTGCGTGCGATATTTGCAGACGCCGCAGTTCATCACCGCTTTGCCCTCAAGGATCTCCGTCACCCGTTCGGCAAACGTGTCGATCACCTGAGGATGATCGCCCAGGTAGCCAGCCTTCTGGAATACGATATGGGTGTGGCGCGCTGCGGCATCATCAGTGAAGCCATAGATGCGGTCGATCAAAATCCCCGAGAAAAGAAAGTACGGGAAGACAATGACGCGCTTGAAGCCAAGCCGCGCCACATGGTCAAGGCATGGCGCCACCAGCGGGAAGGTGACGCCGGAGTAGGCGCTCTCGCACCAGCCGAATCCAAATCCCTCCCATAACAGGCGCGCCACTTTGGACACGTTGCCATTGGCGTCGGGGTCGGAGGCGCCGCGGCCCACCACCACAAGGCATGTGTCGCTGTTGGGCCGATGGCCATGGGCTGCGTTCAACGCCTCAATGGCGGCCTCCACCCGGTCACCCGCGGCCCGCAACATTTTGGCGTCAACGCCCAGCTCGCGGCCATAGCTGATGGTGATGCCGTGGGTGGCCGAATAGGTGTTGAGGACGCTTGGGATGTCATTTTTGGCGTGGGAGGCGGCAAACAACATCCCCGGCACCGCCAAAATCTGCTCCACGCCCTGGTCGCGCAAGACGTCCAGCCCGTCGCGGATGACGGGGTTGGCAAATTCCAGATAGCCATAAGCAACGGGGGAGTGCGGAAAGCGCTCTTTCAGCCGGTCTGCGAGGGTCTTGAACTCGTCCACTGCGCTGCGCGAGCGTGAGCCGTGGCCGCACACCATGATGCCCTGTGAGGGGGTCAGCATCACCACACCGCCCCTTGGCCCAGAAATCCGCGCCGCTGGGCAAGGGGCGCCGCGTCACAGGCTGCATCAAAGGTCGGGTGTTGCGCGGTGGCAAGGCCACAATCGTCCATAAGGTCCTCCGGCCGGCGCGCTCCAGACGGACTGAACCCGAGTGCGTGTCCGGCTCGACATAGTTGGATCGAGCGCGGTCAACTCCGCAAACAAGCCAGAGACCAACTCTACCCCCCCTCAGGATCGTCCTCAGGGCGGATTGAGCGCATGTCCCTCTCGCAGCCACGGTGTTGGCCCCCGATGTGGGTCAGCCGCACCGCGATCGCTTTCAGTTCCTCTTCGGAACGCTGCCAATCTATGGCCGGTACCAGCCGCAGCCACCGCCCGCAAGGGTGACGTCTGTCGCGAAGCAAGGGCTTCGGCCTCCACGCCAAAGCGCCTTACACCCCGGGCGACTTGGGTGGAGCGTTGCTCAACAATCACGGTCCGGCAGGAAAGCTCAGCCGGTTGCGTCAGTCGGTCCGCGAGCGGGTCGAGCCTTTCGGGTAGAGGTTGTATGTCATACCACCTATACCAGGCGGAAAGACGCAGGCGAACGCTGGTGCGGTGACCTCAAAACCCGCGTGAGCCTGCGTTCTATCCTGGTTTTGAGCGTTTTCTCAGGCTGCGGGCATGCTAGGACACGCCCCTGTGGCCTCAGATGGCGACGGTGGCGAGAGTTGGAAAGTGGAGCCGAAGCATGAAACGACGGGTTTGGGTTTTGGCCGGGCTCCTCTTAGCCACCCCGCTGGGCGCTGAGGAGACGCCGACAAGCGATGTGCGCGGCGAATGGACCGGTTCAGGCTTTGTCCAGAAGGACGAGAAGTCTCGAAAGGTGCGTGTGCGCTGCACGGTGGAGGGTGACCAATCGCCCGGCATCTTGTCATTTGATGGGGCTTGCCGCGCGATGCTTGTCATGAAGCGCGACATCGGCGCTACCCTTGTGCGCGATGGCGACAAATACACCGGCACCTATAAAGGCTCTGACGTGGGGATTGCCGAACTCGACGGTGTGCGCACCTCCCCCTCACAAATCGTCCTCAAGATGCTTTTCCCACGCGAAGTCAACGGGGATGCTGAGGCGGAAATGATTATCGATCACCCCACCGACGATACGTTTACCATCACCACAAGCGACAAGATGATCTCCGGCGTCGATGTGGTGACGTCGTCAGTCACGTTTGAGCGCGAGGGAAGCGTCGCATCCAACTGACAAGGGCGAAGGCGCTTTGTCCCCACCGCACGTCAACGGTGTCCCACCAGCTCACAATTCGCCAGCGCCGCTAAAATGCGTCGGCTAACAAGAGCGCAATGAGAAGGGTGCCCACGCCCACCAAAAGCCACCGCTTGAGGCCGATGGTGGTGCCGTCCTCGCGCACCAAAGACACCACCGCGCCGTCGTCCTGAGCAGGCTTATAGAGAGGTCGTGTCGGCGCGAGAGGAACCTCGTCAGCGTTGGCCACATTTTGCGGCTCCGCCGTGTGAGCACCGGCGGGCGATGGTTGTTCATCGGCCCCATCATCAATGGAAGTCATTGGCTCGGCGAGCGTGCGCGTACCAAATTCCGGCCACTGCCGTGC
>JBCDLN010000231.1:0-6742 GCA_038745295.1 Pseudomonadota bacterium
CGAAAGAGGGCCATCCCGCAGCCAATATCGGGGCCGATCAGCTGGGGGTAGATACGCTCAGCCAAAAAGGCAGCTCCGACGGGGCCAAACCGGCCCGGGTGAAGGTCAGGAAAGCCTGCCACAGCCGACACACCGGGCCAGTGGCTCACGGTGGCGAGCTGGTCTTCGGCACGGCCTTCAATCCATGTGTCGGCGCCGTAAAAGTGATGCACGGTGTTAGCGGCCACGCGGGGCGCAGCGGATGTGGTGGACGAATGGATCATGCAAACGAAATCCCAAGTGAGACGAAAGGCAGAAAGCCTTTTTGGGTCGACCTGTTGGGACAGCGGCGCACACAAAGACCGGTAAGGGGGTCGGTTTGCCCCCCCCCCCCGTTAAAGCGGCGTTGATGGGCAAGCGACGGCTCGTCCCAAAACGCCGGTGTCTGCGTAAAACTGCCAGCAGATGATGTGTGGCTGGCGCGTCAGATCACTTCGTTCAACGCGCATCCACGCAAAGGTCGATCAGGCAAATGACGTGAGCTGTGCTGTCTTTAGTCATCGGTCGACCTCCTGGAATCCGTTTCTTAGCGGGCGGGTGTGGTCTGCCGTGTGGCGGGCGCAGACGCCATGGTTAGCAAGTGGTCACGCGGGGGGGCGCGTTCAACCCTGCCTTGCTGGAGAGCAGTTTTAGGATAACGGTGGAGTGTTATTCTGACGCGATTGGCTCAAGGGCCATGAGATGAAGCTCTCTTTGCCGGCCTGACTGGCGCCCGTCACGTCGAAGAAGACCGCGTTATGTGGAGGCTTGACGTGCTTTTTGGAGGGCCGCGCCGAACGCCTCCGCAAAGGACGCGCGATCGGTCGGGTTCAAAAAGGCCCCCAGCACCACCCATTGTCCGTGGGAGCCAAGGTCCACCCGCGTCACCCCTTCGTCTTCAAGCCGGGTGACGGCAAGGCGCGCCCAAAAGGGGTGGAAGCGATGCTCCGTCACTCGCCCCGCCGGGGTCACTTTGCGCACCAAGACCTCGGTATCGTTCACGGTCACTTCTTCGAACTGCCGGCCAGCCCGATAGCTTAACTTGAAGCAGATGTAGACGAGCGCGACATCGGCCGCCGCGAAAATCGCCACTGGCCACGCGCCGAGTGAGAGAGCCCGCAACCCGGCAAATCCCATCACCCCTACGACAATGGCCATCAGCACGAAGAACCCCTTGCGGCTCAACGAGCGGTGCGGAAAGAGGACCGCGTGAAAGTCGTGGTGCGACGTCTCAGTCATGGCGGTTAGTATAGGCGGGGCGCCTTGCAACGCGACGGCTAGGTTGTCGCAATCTGCTATTGTTCTAGAAAGACGCGCAGGCGTGAGCCAAGCCAACCCCAGGTCCCACGAACACAGCGCCCGCCTCATGGCGCGCTTTGTAAGGCGTTGCCTTCCATGGCGGGGGTGATGGGATCTGGCCCGGCCCCAGCCCCAGCCCGGGCCCGAGGCTGGCGATGGCTTTCAGCCGTCCTCGGTCTTTTGGTCTTGGGGCCGGTTTTTGCGGGCCTCATAGGGGTCATCCTGCCGGCATTTGGCTACCTCCCGCCGCTGGGCGCTCGTGGGTTGACCTTAGACATCATCACAACTCTCGTGGACGAACCGGGGTTTTGGCGCTCGGTTTTGGTGAGCGGCGTCACAGGGCTGGTGGCAACAGCGCTCTCGGTGGTCCTCACAGCAAGCATTCTCGCCGCCACCTTCGGCAGCGCTGTCTTGAGGTTGGTGGAGCGGGTGCTTGCGCCCATTTTGTCGGTGCCCCATGCGGCGGCGGCTTTGGGCTTTGTGTTTTTGTTCGCACCATCGGGCTTTGTGTTGCGGCTCATCTCGCCAAGCCTCACCGGATGGACGGCACCCCCTGACCTCCTCCTCATCCAAGACCCGTGGGGGCTTGCGCTGATTGCAGCGCTCACCATTAAAGAGACGCCGTTCTTGTTCTTGATGGCGCTTGCGGCACTGGTGCAGGTGAGGGCGCAGGAGCACGTGGCCCTTGCCCGCACGCTGGGCTATGGGCGGTTGGCCGCCTTTGTCTTTGCGGTCTGGCCGCTCCTTTACCGCCAACTGCGACTGCCGGTTTTGGCGGTCCTCGCCTTTGCCACATCCGTTGTGGACATGGCGCTCATCTTGGGCCCAACCCGCCCGCCAACGCTTGGCGTGCGCATCATCAGCTGGCTCCAATCGGCCGATCTCAACGGGTGGCTTTTGGGAAGTGCGGCAGCGCTTGCCATGTTTGTGCTCGTGGCGCTGGTGATAGCGGTTTGGCTTCTTTGCGAAAAAGGGGTGGGTGCGCTCTTTAAGCTGATCAGTGCCAGCGGGCAGCGATGGCCGCGAGATCGGACGTTGCGCTTTGCGCTTCTGGTGTTTGCTGGGGTCGGCGTTCTTGTCACCTTTTTGGGATTTGGCGGGCTTGTGGTGCAGTCGGTGGCGGGCTTCTGGCCGTTTCCAGATGTGGCGCCGCAATCGGTGAGCCTGTCCAGTTGGCGCACGCGGCTTCCCATGGCGGGCGACGTTTTGCGCCAAACCCTCATCGTGGCTATGGGCGCGACGGCCTTGGCGCTTCCGGTGGCCGTTGCCTTCTTGGAGGCTGAGCGCAGGGGCGTACGCGTATGGTGGCTGATTTACACGCCTCTCATTGTCCCACAGGTGGCTTTCGTCTTCGGCCTCGACATTTTGGCCATTTCCGCCGGCATCACGCCGGGGCTTGGCGCTGTCACCCTCACCCACGCGCTGTTTGCCCTGCCTTACGCGCTCATTGCGCTGAGCGGGCCTTGGGCAGCGCTCGACCCTCGCTTTGAAGCCATTGCGGCAAGTTTAGGCAAGGGTCCTTTGACCCGCCTTGTCCGCGTGCGGCTTGCGCTCTTGGCTCAACCCCTTGCCGTCGCCGCCGCCCTTTGCGTTGCTGTGAGCGTTGGGCTTTATGTGCCCACCCAAGTGATCGGCGGAGGGCGGGTAACAACAGTGACAACAGAAGCGGTGGCCGCCTCCGCATCGGGAGACCGCAGGCTGATTGGCCTTTTTGCGACCTTGCAGCTGGTTTTGCCGTTCATCGCGTTCACCGTGGCGCGCGGCGTTCCCCGCCTTGCCAAAGCGGCGCGGGGGCTTTTCCGGCACACGGGCGCCGCGGTGGTGCGGCAGCGTCCATGAGCCTCATCTTCAAGGCCTACGCAGTTGCCCTTGATGGCAAGGTGTTGGCGCGGCTCGATGGTGTAGTGGATCCGGGCACGGTGTGGTCGATCATGGGCGCATCGGGGGCGGGAAAGTCTTCGCTCCTCCAGGGGATTGCGGGGTTTTTGGCGCCGGCCTTTACCGTTTCGGGCGCCGTCCTCCTTGATGGGGTTGATATTCTTACCCGCCCGCCAGAAGAGCGCGGCGTTGGGATCATGTTTCAAAACGCACTGCTGTTTCCGCACATGTCGGTGCTGGGGAATGTGCTCTTTGCGGTGCCGCGGCGTGACGGCGGTGAAACGCTTGATCGGCGGGCGCGCCGCGGCCGGGCCCTTGCCGCGCTCGACCGGGTTGGCCTTCGCGCACTGGAACGGCGGGAGCCTGAGACCTTGTCCGGCGGGCAGCGCAGCCGGGTGGCACTTGCAAGGACCCTTGCCGGGGCACCCAAAGCGCTTTTGCTTGATGAACCCTTTGCCGCGCTTGACCAAGCGTTGCGGTCGGAGATGCGCCGCACGGTATTTGGCCTGGCCCGCCAAGATGGGCTGCCGGTGGTGCTCGTCAGTCATGATCCTGCCGATGCTGAGGCGGCTGGCGGGCCTGTGGTGGCGCTCGACGGCTTGCCAAGCCCGGCCGCGCAGTCGATATAGGGATTGGGAGGTCGGTGGTGGACGCGCCGCTCGCCAACCGGGTCAGGTCGGGAACGAAGCAGCCCTAACGAATCCGGCTCGGGTCATTCGCCGGCCTCCTTCCTTGTGATGCCCGCCGAACTTCCCCTAACTGCATAGCCCCACGGCACATCCCTCACCGGACACTCCTCGCCGGACGTCCTTGACGTCACATGCCGCAGGTTAAACCGGGAACTGTGCGCGCCTTTTTGCCAAGTTCAGCACTAAAGCCCGTGGGCTGATCCATCCCGGCACTTGCCAGCGTTGGTGATGGCCGGCTTGATGGCGTGAGGCGAAACGCCTATCGGGACGCAGACGCCGCGTCGCAGCGCTTGGAGGGGCTTTGGCCGACGATAGAACACCTGAGGAGGCGGCGAGCGAGCGCGCGCAGGAGGCTGCCGGCGGCGCCTACACCGTGCTGGCGCGCAAGTACCGGCCCAGCCATTTTGGTGAGCTGATCGGCCAGGAACCCATGGTGCGCACCCTGCGCAACGCCTTCACCCAGGACCGCATTGCCCAAGCGTGGATGCTGACCGGGGTCCGGGGTGTGGGCAAAACCACCACCGCCCGGATCCTTGCCAGGGCGCTGAACTATGAGCGTGAAGGAACCCCGCCCCACCCAACTGTCGACTTCGATGCGCCAGGCCTCCACTGCCAAGCGATTATGGAAGGCCGCCATGTGGACGTGATCGAAATGGATGCCGCCAGCCACACAGGCATCAATGACATCCGCGAAATCACCGACGCAGCGCGCTATAAGCCCGTCAGCGCGCGCTTTAAGGTCTACATCATCGATGAGATCCACATGTTATCCACAGCCGCGTTCAACGGGCTACTGAAAACGCTCGAAGAGCCGCCGGCGCATGTGAAGTTCATCTTTGCCACCACGGAAATCCGCAAGGTTCCGGTCACGGTGCTGTCCCGGTGTCAGCGCTTTGATTTGCGCCGGATCGAGACCGAGGTGCTGACGGCCCATCTTGCAAGCGTTGCCGAGCGCGAAAACCTTGAGGCGGAGCCCGAGGCGCTCACCATGATTGCGCGCGCGGCGGAGGGGTCTGTGCGCGATGCGCTGTCGCTCATGGATCAGGCCATTGCTCACGGCGCCGGTGCGATCACCGCTTCGGGCCTCAAAGACATGCTGGGGCTTGCCGATCGCACGCGGGTGGTGGACCTTTTTGAGTGTGTGATGGCGGGCAATGCTGCGGGCGCCCTTAACGAGCTTGCCGCGCAGTATGATGTGGGCGCTGATCCCCATGTGGTGCTGTCGGAGCTGTCCAACTTTGTCCATCAGGTAACGCGGCAAAAGGTCACCAACGCGCCGCCGGAGCCCGGTGAGCCTGAGGCGGTGCGCATACGTTCAGCCGAGTTTGCCAAGGGACTTGGAATGGCCGCGCTCTCACGCCTGTGGCAAGCGCTGCTGGCGGGGATCAACGAAGTCCAGTCTGCGCCGAAGCCCATGGCGGCGGCCGAAATGGTGCTGATCAGACTGTGCTATTTGGCAAGCCTCCCAGAGCCGGATCGCTTGCCCCTTACCGAAGCGGCCTCCGCGGAAGGGGGGCGTGGCCCTAGCGCGCCCAGAAGTGGCGGCACCGGGGCAAGGGGTGGCCCGGTTTCGACAGCACATCATGCGCCGGTAGCCGCAGCGCCCTCGTCGGTTCAAACGCCGTCCAAACCGAGTGCAGCATACGCCGCGGCGGCGCAGGCACCTCAACCGTCTCCACCACCGCCTCCCATGCCCAAGAGCCTTGAGGACGTTGCGAAACTGATGTCCGGCAACGTGCGGCTGAAGCACGCTGTGGAGCGCTCCATGCGGCTGAAGCGCTTTGAGCCGGGACGCATTGAGGTGAGCCTTGCAGAAGGCGTCGCCCCCGACATCGTGGGGGCTTTGGGGCAAAAGCTCACAGAGCTGACCAAGACCCGCTGGCTTGTCAGTGTCAGCGATGGCGGCGATACCCCCACCATCCACGAACAATTCACGGCCGAGCAGGATGCGCTGAAAGCCAAAGTGCGCGATGAGCCCATTGTAAAAGCTATCCTCGACCAGTTCGAGGACGCCGAAATCACAGCTGTCCGGCAACGCCAAACGGCGGCGGACGGGACCCATTCGGCCAGCGCCGGTGGCGGACACGAGACCAAGGGGAAGGAAGGTCGATGGACATCCTCAAAATGATGGGAAAGGCCCGCGAGCTCCAAAGCCGCATGGCCGAACTGCAAGACGAGATGAAGGCCATTGAGGTCACCGGTGAGGCCGGCGCCGGCGCGGTGGTGGCGACTGTCAACGGCCAAATGGCGCTGGTGGGCCTCACCATAGAGTCTGACCTTATGAAGCCCGAAGAAAAAGAGATCGTGGAAGACCTCGTCATTGCGGCCGTGGCCGATGCGCGGGCTAAGGTGGAGGCGGCGGTCCAAGAAAAGACCCAAGGCATGATGGGCGACATGGGGTTGCCGCCCGGGCTTAAACTGCCGTTCGGCCCGCAGTAGTGAGCGATCCTTTCACGGCTTAGTTAAGGCATTTGTGGTGGCGGTGGCCGGGCCGGAAATTGAGCGCCTCATCATGCTCCTTGCCAAGCTTCCTGGGCTCGGGCCGCGCTCAGCACGGCGCGCTGCGCTTCATATGGTGAAACGCAAAGAGGCGGTGCTGATGCCCCTTGCCGCTGCGCTCGCCGATGTGGGTGAGCGTGTGTGTGTTTGCAGTATCTGCAACAACGTCGACACCTCCGACCCTTGCACGTTGTGTCTTGACCAAAGCCGCGACCCCTCTGTGCTGGTGGTGGTGGAGGATGTGGCGGACCTTTGGGCGCTGGAACGCGCCGCTGTTTTGCGCGCGCGCTACCATGTTCTGGGTGGAACGATCTCTGCGATCGACGGCTCAGGGCCGGACGATATTGGGATCGGCAAGC
>JBCDLN010000232.1:0-6726 GCA_038745295.1 Pseudomonadota bacterium
CGCGCAGGCGCGGGAGGACCTTGTGATGATCCGGCGGGAGTTCATTGAGAACGATCCGCCGTTGCCGGTGCGCGTGGTGCACGGACATACCCCCCAACGCGAGCCGCAGGTGCGGCCCTATCGCATTGGCGTCGACACTGGCGCATTTGCCACCGGCCGGTTGACGGCTGCTGTTTTGGAGGGCGCGGACGTGCGCTTTTTGCACACCTGATCCGATGCCGCTCTGGCCTTTTAACGCGTAGGTCGCGGGCAAACGCGTGCGATGGGACTGGTCGGGGATGCGCAACGGCGGCGGAGCCAGGCTTGGTGTTATATTATCGTGTGGGTTGGGGCTCCGCGGGCCGGACAGGCGCCGTCAGATCCAGCCCATCAGTTCCCGGCGCACCACGTGCTCAATGACCCGCATGCCGTGTTCAGTATCATTCAAACACGGAACAGCTGAGAACTGCTCGCCGCCAGCTTCCAAGAAATACTCAGCGTTTTCGCCGCCGATTTCCTCAAGAGTCTCGAGGCAGTCCGCGACGAAACCAGGCGTCATGACTGCAAGCCGCCGCACCCCGTTTTTGGCAAGGGCTTTGATGGTCTCATCGGTATAGGGCTGCAGCCATTCAGCGTTCCCAAAGCGCGACTGGAAGGTGACAAGTAGGCGCTCTTCCGGCCACCCTAGCCGCTCACGCAGAAGCCGTGTCGTCTTATAGCAGTGGCAATGATAGGGGTCGCCCTTGGTATGATAGTCCTTCGGCAACCCATGGTAGGAGGTGACGACAAGCTCAGGCTCGAAGTCGAGCGAGGCAAGATGATCCTCCAGCGAGCGGGCCAGAGCGTCAATATAAACCGGGTCATCGCAATATTGGGGGACGGTGCGAAGGGCCGGCTGCCAGCGCATCTTCTTCAATGCGTCAAACGTCTTGTCGTTCACGGTGGCGGTGGTTGCGGCTGAATATTGGGGGTAGAGCGGAACAATCAGGATCCGCTCGCATCCCCGTTCTTGCAGCGCGTCGAGCCGCTCTTTGATGGGGGGAAGGCCGTAGCGCATCGCCCAATCCACAATCACCTTGGGCTCCTCGGCGAGCCGCTCGGTCAACTTCTCCGCTTGGCTCCGGGTGATGGTTTTGAGCGGTGACTCATTAAGTTCCGTGTTCCACACCTCATCATAGGCCTTGCCAGACCGTTGGGGGCGGGTCGACAAAATCACCAAATTGAGGAGCGGCCACCAAACCGCGCGCGGGACTTCAATGACCCTGCGGTCCGACAAAAACTCCCTGAGGTAACGGCGCATGGACCAATAGTCCGTCGCCTCAGGCGTGCCCAGGTTAATGAGGAGCACACCCACCTTGCCAAAAACCACGCCCGGGTGACCATCGGGCACCGCGCCTGGAAGACCCGCGTGCGTCCGCGGTGGAGGAATAAGTTCCTCGATGCGGTCTGGCGAGAGGGCGGGCGGCGCGAAGGTCTGCTGGTCCATGATCGCACTACTTAGAACGGTTCATAGCAGTTTCGAGTCGCTCTCCCGCTCTGCGACGAAGAGTGACCACGATTGCGCCGGTCCTAAATTGCGCGACAGCCGGTCGACAGGGCGCGCGGTCTCTGAATAAGGTCGTTAAAGAGACCAGTCACTGAGAAGGATTGATGCATGAAGGCCTTCTGCGCCCCAATGATAAGCTTTGCCCTCATAGGGATGTGTGCCGCCGCTTTGCCGGCGAGCGCCCAAACGACCCTCACAGCATCGACATGGCTGCCGCCAAGCCACCCCATTGTCAGGGATATTGTCATCCCCTGGGGAGAGGCTGTGGAAGAGGCAACGGACGGGCGCGTTGTTGTGGAGATGATGGCAGCGCCCATCGGCAGACCGCCTGCGCAGTATGACCTTGTGGCCGATGGGGCGGCTGACATCGGCTACGGTGTCCATGGATATACCCCAAACCGGTTTGGCCTCACAACAATTGCCGAACTCCCCTTCCTGTCTGACTCCGCCGAAGCCCTTTCGGTCGCCTATCAGCGGGTTCATGATGAGTTTTTCGCTGACGCCAATGAGCATGAAGGGGTTCACCTTCTTGGCGTCTTCACCCATGGCCCTGGCATTATCTATTCCACCGACGATCCAGTGGATTCGGTGGAGGCTGCGGAAGGCCGTAAGATGCGCGTTGGCGGCGGCCTTGCCACCATGGTGGCGCAGCGGCTTGGAATTGTCCCGGTGTCCGCCCCTGCGCCACAAGTGTACGAGGTTTTGTCGAACGGTGTGGTGGACGGAATTCTTTTCCCATCAGAGTCCGTCCCATTCTTCAAAATTGATAAAGTGCTGAAGCATGGCGTCGCCGTCCCCGGCGGCCTTTATAATACGTCCTTCTTTATGATCATGAACGAAGACACCTGGAACGGCCTCTCGGCAGAGGACCAGGCGGCCATTTCAGCCCTTTCAGGCGAAGCGCTCGCCCGCAGGGCAGGACAGGCATGGGATGCCGCGGATGCGGCTGGCAAAGACATCATGGCCGCCTCGGGGATGACGCTCAGCACCGCTTCCGACGCGTTCATGGGCGATATGCAGTCCGCCCTTGATGGGGTCGACCAGGTGTTTCTGGACGCGGCCGCTGAAAAAGGCATCGATGGGGCGGCCGCCCTTGCCGCGCTGCGTGAGCACGTCGGCGCGCCCTGAGACAGGGGGAGATGGCGACGCTTTCTCGCATCGGCCGGTGGACGCTTCTGGGCGCCTCCGGCGCACTCTTGGTGGCGATGACGCTCCTCACTGTGGTCGATGTGGTGGGGCGCTATGTCTTCAACGCACCCCTTCCGGGGGCCTTCGAAGCCACTGAGATCATGCTGGCCCTGGCGATTTTCGCCGGTCTTCCCATCGTGACCGCACGGCGTGACCACGTGCGCGTGGGGCTGGTGGTGGACCGGTTGCCGGCGGGGGCGCAGAAGGTGGTTGGCGCCATTTCCGACCTCTTGGTTGCAGCGCTTCTGCTTGGCGCTGCCATTCTCCTTTTTGATCAAGGCGAAGGCCTTGCCCGGTTCGGCGATACCACGGTGCTCTTGCGCATCAAGCTGGCGCCGGTGGCGTACGCCCTATCATTATTGTGCGCGGTTTCTGCCCTGGTCGCAGCGGTGCGGTTTGTCGACCGATTGCGGCGCTGAGCGGCTCTTGATGAAAGCGGCAAAGTGATGATGGGGCTCGAGCCTTGGGTTCCCGGTCTTGTGGTGCTTTTGGCCTTCATCATGGCGGGGGTCCCCATTGCGTTTGCGATGGCATTGGTGGGAACGGGGGGGCTTGTTCTTCTCTTGGGGCCGCGGGGCGCGCTATCCATTGTCGGGCAAACCCTTTTCGATACCGGCCTGTCCTACACGCTCTCAGTGGTTCCGCTCTTTATTTTGATGGGCAATTTCGTGACCCGCGCGGGCCTTTCCGACAAACTTTATGCGGCCTGCTACTCCTGGCTTGGTGCGCGGCGTGGTGGACTTCCCATGGCCACCGCCATGGCCTGCGGGGGATTTTCGGCGGTATGCGGGTCATCGCTGGCAACAGCTGCCACCATCGGCAAGGTCGCGCTGCCATCGATGCGCCAGTATGGGACCGCCGATAGCCTTGCGGCAGGGGTGATTGCCGCGGGCGGGACGCTCGGGATCTTAATCCCGCCATCGGTCATCCTCGTCATCTACGGTGTGACTACCAGCCAAGACATCGGGGCCCTTTTTATTGCCGGCATCATCCCAGGGCTCTTAGGCGTCTTGGGCTATATGATGGCTGTGCGCATGACCTGCTGGATCAATCCCGACGCTGGCCCCCGGGGGCCCACCACAACACTCCACGAAAAGCTTGTGGCCACAAAAGGGGTTGCAGGTGTTTTGGCGCTTTTCATTTTGGTGATCGGCGGGATTTACGCCGGTATCTTCACTGCCACCGAAGCAGCTGGCATTGGCGCATTCGGCGCCTTTTTGATTGCGCTATTCTCGGGCCGGTTGACGCTGAGGGGTTTGGGCGAAGCGCTCACCGAAACGGCGGCCACCACCACCATGATGTTTGCGATTTTGGCAGGCGCGTTGATCTTTGCCAGCTTCGTCAACATTGCCGGGCTGCCCAAGGCGCTCACCGGGTTCTTAGAGGCGGCCGACCTTGCGCCCTTCTGGGTGCTGGCGTCGATCCTCCTCGTCTACCTGGTCCTTGGGATGGTGCTGGAGAGCCTTTCCATGATCCTGCTGACGGTTCCGATCTTTGCCCCCATTGTCGCAGGGCTTGGCTACGACCTCATTTGGTTCGGGATTTTGGTGGTGGTGATGACCGAGATCAGTCTCATCACACCGCCAGTGGGGCTCAATGTGTTTGTGCTCAAGTCCGTCATGCCGGACGTGCCGCTCGGCACCATCTTCAAAGGCGTTGTGCCCTTTATTTTGGCCGATGTGGCGCGGGTGGCGCTGATCCTCACCATCCCTGGACTCGCCCTTTGGTTGCCAAGCCTGATGGGCTGAGCAAGCCGGCAGAAAATCTATAAATACTTTGTAACGTCTTGGCGTTCTGCCTTTTCAATTTGTTTGAAAAAGATTTTGGCAGCGATGGCCTGTCAAATAATGCACGAGGTAGTTGCCTGCCGCGGTAAGAAATGCTACCTAAGATTTAATACCTCATTGCAAAGCCGCAGCGTGATGTAACGCGCGCACTGCAGCCCACAGCACGCCACCACAAAGAGGTGCTCATGGCCGACGCTTCCATCCGTTTTGGCACCCCGATCGCCGCGCCCTCAGCTGAACAGGACCGTCTGCGGCGGGCCTTCGACGTTGCGCTCGCCCTTATGGGCCTGCCGGTCTTGGCGCTTATCGGCGCTTTGCTCCTGGTTCTCAACGCTTACTTTAACAATGGGCCGCTGCTTTACCGGCAGCGCAGGGTGGGCCGCTATGGGGTGCCCTTCTGGCTTTATAAATTCCGCTCCATGCGGCCTGTGGATGGGGTGCGCCGTTACGATGCCCCACTTGAAACCGACCGCATTACCCCGCTGGGGGCGCTCCTGCGGCGGGCCAAGATCGATGAGCTGCCCCAACTGATCAACGTCCTGCGCGGTGAGATGAGCATCATCGGCCCGCGGCCTGATGCATTGGAACACGCTAAGGTTTTTGCCACATGTGTGCCTGACTACCGGCTTCGCCATCGTGTGCGCCCCGGCATTACCGGCTTGGCGCAGGTGGAGCTCGGCTACGCTGAAGGGATAGCCGCGACCACACGGAAAGTGCGGGCTGATCTTGACTACATCAAGCGCAAGAGCCTTCGCCTTGATGCGACGATCTTGGTGCGCACGGTGTGGGTGGTGCTTCGGCCCCAACGGGGGCTTGGCATCGACACCGGCTTTGAAGTGCCCCTCCAGGACGCATGAACTTCACACAAGGCTACCCAGATGAGGTCTATGCTCTCAGGTCAGACGGCCGTGCATCGTCTGACGATGGGGCTGCCGCGCTTGATGTGCGGGCGATACTCAACATCTTGTGGCGCGCCCGCGCCGGCATGATCGCAGGCGCGCTGTTGGGGTTCGTTGTGGCCGCCGCATATGTGGCAAGCCTTGCCCCAACGTTTACCGCCACCGCCAAAGTGCTTTTCTCGCCCGATACGCGACGCGTGGTCGACATTGACAACGTGATGGTCAATGACGGGCGCGATGGGCTGCAAAACCAGATCGAAATCTTAAAGTCTTCGCAGTTGATGCAGCAGGTGGTGCGGCGTGCCGGGCTGACGGACGTGCCCTTCTTCAACCCTCAGCTGCGCCCTGCCATAAGGTGGCGTCAGTCGATGCCGCCGCTTTTTGACACCATTGTTGCCGCGCCCTCAGAGTTTTTGCGGGCGGTGGGGTTGATGGGACAGGAAAGCCAAGACGGGGCGCTCGCTGTTCAAGGGGGTGAGCGGGTGAAGGCGGCCAAACACATCCTGGCCGCCAGCACCGAATTTGAGCCAGTGCCCGATTCACGGGTGATCGCCATTGTGGTGACAACGGATCGGCCGCAATTGTCAGCACGGGTCGCCAACAGTGTCGCACGCGAGTACGTGACGGCGCAGCTTGATGCCAAACTCGGCGCAACGCGGGAGGCGACCACTTGGCTGAACGCGCGGGTCTCGGAGCTGAAGTCTGAGCTTGCGCATGCTGAGGCAGCCGTGGGGCGCTTCCAAGCGGAACTGACCGAGGATGGTCATGGCGACAAGCGCCAGCTCGATGCGCAGATCAACGCCCTCAATCAAGCCATCGCTGCGGCCTCCACGCAGCGCGCGGCCGCGCAAGCAAGGTTCCGCGCTGTGCGCAACGCCATGGTATCGGCAGACGGCTCAGCCCGCGCTGCTGACTTTGACCGGTCCGAGGTGATTTCACGGGCCCGAAGCAGAGCAAGGGACCTTGCCATTGACCGGGCAAAGCTTGCCGCCATGGTCGACCCAGGTCACGAGCGACTTCAGCAGATTGATGCAAGCCTTGCTGCCGTCACCGCCGAGATCGGCGCTGAGGAAGACCGCATCGCCAGAGCCCTTGAGCACACCGCAACGGTCGAAGCGGCAAAAGAAGCCGCGTTGCGCGAACAAGCCGATAGCTTGAAACAACGGCGCGCCGCCCGCGATGAAGCAACGCTGAAGCAAAACGCCCTGGAGCGCGAAGCGGAAGCCACCCGCCTCATCTATGAAACCTTTTTGAGCCGGCTCAAAGAAACCACCCAGCAAGAAAAGCTCCAGGTGGCTGATGCGGTGATCATCTCACCCGCCGAGGC
>JBCDLN010000233.1:0-6673 GCA_038745295.1 Pseudomonadota bacterium
GGCCTGATGGGTCAACCCCGAAGAGGCGAAGCCGTGGGTTGATGCATCAGGCCCACCGCGGGACAATTGACCCTAGGCGGGAGCAGTGAGGCACGGCCCCCTACGGCGGTTCCGCCATGAACAACGTTGATGGAAACGACATCTAGAACGCGTCACGCCCCCATGGACGCGCACTGCGCTCAGGCTGCTTGGCGGTCGCGGGTGCACGCGACGCCGGATGATTCCATCCGGCTGTGACCTGCTCTAAACGCTGGAGAGCAAATCATCGCCGTCCGCCACGGGCGCAGATGCCCCATCATGGCAAAGGCAAATAAACGCTGGCCGGCGGAGGATGTTTGCACCGGCGTGACGCCTCTGGGGATGCGGGCGGGGGCTAGTTTCTATCCTCAGGGAGTGTGGGGATCGGCAGCACGTTGATGCCCTCTTCGAGGAGGGATTGCGCATCATCGAGGTTGGCCTCGCCGTAGATACCGCGCGGCTCAGCTTCGCCGTAGTGGATCCTGCGTGCTTCTTCGGGGAAGGCTGAGCCCACGTTGGTGCCGTGTTCAATCACAGCGGCCCGCAAGGCCCTGACCGCCTCCACAAACTCGGCCCGGCTCGGGGTCGGTGCCGGGCTGGTGATGGCGGGTGCGCTCGGCGCCTCGCTGGTGTTTGGTGGGCTTTGCCCTTGGGGCGCTGGGTCGCGGAGCGCGGCCGATGGCGCCGGCTCAGTGACCGGTGCCGGCAGCGGAGCACGTTCGGCCCGATCGCTCACGATGGCAGGTGCCATCAACGCGCGGGTGACGTTGGGCGTGCCACAGATCGGACAACTGAGCGCACCGCTTGCCTGCTGGTCGTCAAAGGCCGCGGACGAGCGAAACCATCCATCAAATGAATGTCCGTGATCGCACTGGAGCGTGTAGTGGATCATCGGACCATCCGGCCCAAAGAGGAGGGGTCACCGTGGCGAGTACGCACGTCAGTGGAGCAGTCGGGCTGGTGTGAGAGGCCGGGTCGGAGTGTGCAGGTCCCGATCACGATGCGCTTTCAAGGACTTGGTCGAGCATGCCGGAGCGCTCTGCCGCAAAAAGATCATCACACCCGCCAATGTGGCGATCGCCCACAAACACCTGAGGAAAGGTGGAGCGACCGCTGCGCTCTATCATCTCAGCGCGTTTTGCCCGGTCTTTGCTGGCATTGTGCTCGGTGAACGCGATGCCCTTGTTTTGCAGCAGCTGGATCGCGCGCATGCAAAAGCCGCAATAATCACGGGTGTAGACAACCACGTTGGGCATTCACCTGAACTCCTTCAAGCCGCGCACCGGGCACATATGGTCTTCTGGCCCTGCTAAGCAAGCTAAGGTCCATCTGAGCGCCAGCGAGCGCTTGTCTGTGCAGCCTCGACGCCGCAGCGCCTCTCTCCATACGGCGCCCTGGTTGAGAAGGCTTCCCTGAACCCTCAGCGCCGCGACAAAAGGCACCGCGTATGGCGAGCGTCGCGCCCGCTGGTTTGACAACCGCGCCACCGGCGCGGCGAGACACGCCGCCCCATGGGCGTAGACCAACTAGACCGGGTCCATGGCCCCAAGGGTTGCCCTTGCAAAGACTGCAACGCCCACAGAACGCGCGCCGGCTGCCCGTAAGGTGAGCGCCAGCGCGTCAGCCGTCGCCCCACTGGTGAGCACATCATCCACGATCACCACACGGCGGCCGGCAATGGGCTCCCGCTGTTTGACGCTGAACGCATTGTGGAGGTTGCTCGCCCGTTCCTCGCGCGTCAGGCCCACCTGATGGGGCGTGCGCCGGACCCGTTGCACCGCATAGCGCGCAATGGGCAAATCCACCAGAGGGGCAAGATGCTCAGCAATCAATGCAGCCTGGTTGAACCGGCGCGAGGCAAGCCGCGCTCGATGCAGGGGCACCGGGATAAGACAGTCTGCCTGATCGGTGACATCTCTCACAGCGTTTGCCATCAGCCCTGCCATCAATTGGGCGACGCCCGGCACATCATGATACTTCAAATGGTGGACGAGACGGCGGCTCACCGGGTCGAACGTGACGGCGGCGCGCGCTTTGTCATAAAGCGGGTGGTTCCAACTGAGCTCTGGGGACTGCGCGCCGGGACCCGCATCATAGGTGAGCGGCGCCCCGGTAATATCGCAAATCGGTGGCGTGATGATGGAGAGGCCGCGCCAGCAGCTGGCGCACAATGTGCGCGGATCCACCAAGGGACGTCGGCACGAGGCGCACAGGGGCGGGACAATAAGATCCACCGCCCGGCGCAGCAGCGCCGCTGGCCAGGCGCGCACCCCCGTGAGCGGGACGTTGATGGGGACCCGCGCTAACGCAACCTTGTCGCTAGCAACAGCGTGTTCGTTTCCTTCCATGGCCGCACCTTTCGCCGGCTTTTTATTCATGTCATGGCGGTGCACTGCCGGCCCGAAAGCCCAACAGGATTGCAAGAGTGTTCGATCGCCGCGGATTACGCCACCCACGAAATCAGCAACTCGTAGACTTTTTGCACCGAAAACTGGCCGAAGAACTGCTTGAACGCCTAAGTTTTGTGCAAAGAACATTTAAAACAGGGCTCTTTGCCGGGCCAATCTCAAGTGATCTCAAGGTATTGGCGGACAATGCACCTATAGAGTGGGTTTATTGTAGCCCAACACTTTTAGATTGTGCAACCATAGTTTGTGACAACCCAGTGCCTTTTTGTCGCAGCTTTCCGCTCGCTCTCTCGCTCAACGCCCTTCATTTGACCAACGACCCCGTGGCGGCACTGGGGGATATGCGCGGTGCCCTTGTGCCGGACGGCCTGTTTTTGGGAGCGGTCTCATCTGCTGGAACCCTTCAGGAGCTGGCGGAGTCCCTTCTTGCGGCCGAAGCAGAGTTAACCGGCGGGGCTGCAATGCGCGTTGCCCCCACCAGCGATGTGCGCCGCTGGGGCGATGCGCTGGCGAAGGCTGGTTTTGCACTGCCGGTGGCGGATGAACTGCGCTTCACCGTTCGCTATAGCAACCTTAAATCACTCCTTGATGACCTACACGGCATGCGTGCACGTGGTGTACTCGCCACGCGAGCCCCCGCACACCGGCGGTTGTTTGAGCGCGCCGAAGCCATCTACCGAGAGCGCTTTAGCGATCCGGACGGCCGGCTGAGGGCGAGCTTTCACTTTGCGTGTCTTTCAGGATGGGCACCCGACCCCAGCCAACAAAAGCCTGCGCGCCGGGGCTCTGCCACCACATCCCTTGCCGATGCGCTCAAACCTTTTGAGCCGCGATGAGGGGGTGAACGGTCGGCAATCGGCGGTCCGCAAACCCAGCGCCTGCCTCAGTCGGCAGAGAGCGCGGCGCGCTTGAGCGCCGACACCGCCTCATGAAGGTTCCGAGCGCCGAACACTGCTGAGCCTGCCACCAGCACATTGGCCCCTGCGCGATGGGCAGCGCTTGCGGTGTCACGATTGATGCCGCCATCACACTCAATCAGGATCGGGCGCTCCCCCACGACGGCCTTCACCTCGGCAAGCTTTTGGCTGGCGTTGGGCAGATAGGCTTGGCCGCCGAACCCGGGATTCACCGTCATCACATTGATGAGGGCCACCCTATGGAGGACCGGCACAACCGCGCTTGCTGGCGTTTGCGGGTTGATGGCGATCCCCGGCCGCAATCCGCGCGCGGCAATGTCTTCGAGCGCGCGGTCAGCATGCTGGGTTGCCTCAATGTGGATGGTGATCCCATCAGCCCCCGCTTCAGCAAAGGCCGCCAGATAGGGTTCCACAGGCGAGATCATCAGGTGGACATCGAACGGGATCGTCACGCGGGAGCGCAGCGCCGCCACAACGCCAGCACCGAAGCTGATGTTGGGCACGAAGTGTCCATCCATCACGTCAAGGTGGAGCCAATCGGCACCCGCCGCTTGACACGCGCTGGCTGCATCGCCGAGCGCGGCATAGTCCGCGGCAAGGATTGAGGGGGCAATCCTCAGCTGAGCGGGGGGCCAGGGGATCATCACGCCGCGTCGTCAGGCTCGGCGAGGAGAAGCACCCAGAAGGATTTGTATTGGCCCTTATCGGTGAGGGCAAGGCCGATGCCGGCGTGGGTCATGTCCCGATTAAGGAGGTTTTTGTTGTGCCCACGGGAGGTTTTCCACCCGTCGACCGCCAGAACAAGGGTCGGATAGCCGGCACCCAGGTTTTCAGCAGCGCGGGCAGCGCTGTAGTTGGCATCGTCGAGCCGGCGGGCAATGCCGGCGCTGGTGTGCATTTCGGTGCGCAGCGTATTGCGCCGGGCGAGCTCCCGCGCTGTTTGGCGGGCAATGGCCGACAGGCGCGGATCGTGCGTGAGCGTTGAGCGACCCTTTGATCGTCTGTGCTCGTTGATGAGAGCGAGCGCGCGGTTGGGATCGACAGAGCGTTCCCGGGGCACATTGGGGACGGTGGCTGCCGGTTTTTCCTCGCCAAAGTTGAGGCTCAGCCGCGACAGGCCGCAACCTGCACAAACGGCGCAAAGACACACAATCACAACAAGGTTTTGCCAACAGCGCATCGGCTTTCATTGCCTTGCCAGCCCCGTGCGCGCAAGACCGTAGGCGTCCCCTCCCCGCCTTTGGACGATATACGCAAGCCTTGCCGCGTCATCAACGCCGCTCTCGGCGCAGCCCAACGCGGCATTGAAGCAACGCTTGATGGTTAAAGTGACCTGAAGAACCTCAAGTTTGCCGGTGGCCGCGGCGACGGTCGGCGCTCCTCCCGTTAGGATTGCAGCGGATTCGAAGGATATTTTGATGGTTCGGTTCGTTCTTTGCCTGGCTGCCCTTTGGCTTGCAGGGTGCACGATTGCCCAAGAGCCCGCGCCTGAGGTGGCGACGGCCGCTGTGGCACCTGAGGTTTTTGAGCCGATCCCTGTCACTGAGGCACCGCCGGTGTCGCGCCGGGCGTACGCGGCAATTGTGGTGGATGCCCGCAACGGCAAAGTCCTCCACGAAGACAACGCGCAGGCCCTGCGCTATCCAGCTTCCCTCACCAAAATGATGACGCTTTATCTGGTGTTTGAGCAGCTTGACGCTGGGCGCTTGACTGTTCGCTCGCCCCTCACGGTGAGCGAAGAGGCAGCCGCCCGGCCGCCGGCAAAGATTTACGTCAAAGCCGGAACGGCCATCACCGTGGACACAGCCGTGCGCGCGTTGGCGGTGCGCTCAGCCAACGATGTGGCCGTGGTCATCGCGGAGAACCTTGCAGGCTCTGAGGAGGCCTTCGCCGTGTTGATGACGCGCAAAGCACGCTCGCTCGGAATGTCGAAGACGACGTTCGTCAACGCATCCGGGTTGCCCGATCCGCGGCAGGTGACGACGGCGCGGGACATGGCGATTTTAGGCAAAGCGCTATCGGACAGGTTTCCGCGGTGGTTTCGTTATTTCTCCACCGAGGAGTTTCGCTTCAATGGGCGCAAGTGGCGCAACACCAACAAACTCTTAAAGACGGTCGAGGGCGTGAACGGGATCAAGACCGGCTATATTCGCGACTCTGGCTACAACCTCACCGCGTCCGTCCGGCGAGGCAATAAGCATCTCATTGCGGTGGTGATCGGTGGCCGGTCCGGCACAGCGCGCAACCGCAAAATGACAGAACTCATCGAGGACAATATGGGCAGCGCCTCTGGCGGCGGTCTGATGGGGGTTCGCCTTTTCTGAGCGTGCTTGCCGAGCGGCGTGGCATGCCAACGGACGCTGGGGTTTATCGCACTGAGAGCACACCGCGATTGGCGCTCGTTGTCGATGGGCGCCAGCACCGCGCTGAGCAGCCAGCGTGATGGGTTGGGGCAAGCAGGCAACGGGCGCGTACCCATGGGGCGATGGTATGGGGGCCCTTCGCGGCCGCCCGCAGGTCACCGCCGGCAAGCTGGGGTGACCCGAGCAAATTGTGGGGGATCCTAAGCTGCACGACATCGTGATGTTCACGGGTCCGCAGCGCTGCCACATCCCATCACACGCAGCGCGCCGTGGTTTGGCGCACTCAGGCGCGAAGTAAACGCGGCACCCACAGCGCCCTGACCGGGAAACAGGCCCACAACGGCTTAACCGCAACTGAAGGCCAGAACGCTAAACGAACAGGCGGCGCATGTGTCGGCACACAACGGGCCGGCGCGTCGCTCAACGCCATTTAACGTGATCCTCCATCAACAGGGGGTTATAGGTATGGCACGGCAACGGAACCGGCGCCAGGATTTGGCTGCGTTGCCGGACCGCAGACTCCCGAACGCTGGTACGGGGTTTGTGCATGCGGGGAGCTTCTTGAGCGCGGTTTTGTCAGCGGGCGCTTTAAACGCAAAGGGCCTTGTCGACGGGTGTGGGTTGCAGGGCAGGCGCCGCGGCAGCGGGACAAACGGGTGAACGCAACGGCGAATCAATCAGGCTCTGGTGCGGCGTCATTGGGGGGTTCAGCGCCGAAGACAGCTTCCCAACACGGCGGCTGCGACGTTGAGGCTCTCTGCCTGCCGGACAGAACCCCATGCGCCAAGCTGACCCCGGCCTTGCTCGCACGACAGGCTCAAGCCCAAAAGCGGCTGGGATTATGGCGTTTTTCGTCAGCCCGGTCTCGGCGAACTGGGCACAAGAGGCCATGTCCTCTAGGCTTGTCGGGCATGTTGGCGCGGTACTCGCAACTTTAGCGGTTCGACGCTATGTCAGTCGGAAGTCA
>JBCDLN010000234.1:0-6624 GCA_038745295.1 Pseudomonadota bacterium
GGACCGATGGCATGGAGCCGCCCGATGAGCGCAGGCTTGTAACCAGCAGCCCCCATAGCGTGAAGCCATGTGGGAAGACCTGAGGGGAGCACATCATCGTTGGTCCAGCAGGCCTGTCGATAGGGCCAACGCGCGGTGAGCATCGCCATGCGGCTCGGAACACAAATGGGGGACGGGCAATAGGCGGCATCAAAAGCGAGACCTTCAGCCGCCAACCGGTCCATGTGGGGCGTTGAGACCACCCGGTCGCCATAGCAGCCAACCACGCGTTTGGCGTGCTGGTCCGAAAAGACAAACAGCACGTTTTTGACTGTCATGGAATGCGCCCTTCGCCCGGCGGAGTATGGCGTACGCTGCGCCCCCGCAGACTCTGCAAGTTATGGATGTGAACAAGCCCGCCTGCGTTCACTGGTCTCGTCAGTTCCCCGATCACGGCGCCGTACTTCAAAATCTTGGTTCCGGCGGGAAGGGCGGTGAGGGCCATCTTGTGAAATGGGGGGATCGTCTCCAACGCACGCACGTGCGTTGCATCGCCTGGTCCTGACACCACGATCACTTCGCCTTCGGCAAGCCTACGAAGCGCCGTCGCCACATGGTCGTGAGGGTCGAGGCGGACTGCAAAAGCTGTCATAGCGCTTCGGCCAAACGGCTGATGGTTTCTTCGCCATCGCCAAAGATCTCCGAAAACGTCAATGCGCCCGAAGCGGTCGCGCATACCTCCGACAATGCATGACCGGTCATTGTTGAAAGGTCTTCGTGGCCCTCAACGAACGGTGCCGCGCTGACGTCAACCTGGGTTTCAAGTCGTGTAGCCGTCGAGGCGTTCGCGGTGATCTTGAGCGTTGGCGCAAGACGGCTGCCGAATGAGTTCCCAACACCCGTTGTGAAGAGGATAATGTTTGCACCTGCTGCCACTAAGCCTGTCACTGACTCTGGCGCATAGGCGGGCGCGTCCATCACCCACCGGCCAGGTCCATCCGGCCGCTGCGCATACTTGACGAGACCGGCGATGGGGCCGGTGCCAAGTTTTGCAAGGGCACCGAGAGACTTTTCTTCAATGGTGCTCAACCCACCATCAATATTGGTTTGGCTGGGGTTGGTGCCGGTCAGATCAATCCCAGCGGCCATCGCTAAAGCTTCCCGCCGCTTTGCAGCACAAAGGATGGCCGCCCGCACGTCGTCATCTTGCGCCCGTTCAGCCAAGCGGTCCTCTGCGCCAAGCCACTCTGTTGTTTCTCCCATCACAGCTGTGCCGCCAGCATCGGCGACTGTGTCGGCAACAGCACCTAGAAGTGGGTTTGCCCCAATGCCCGATGACGGGTCCGAGCGACCGCATTCCAGACCAATTGACAGCGCGGCCAGCGGTGCAAGCGCACGCTGTTGGCGGGAGATGACTTTCAGGTGCTGTGCGCCAGCGCGCAGGCCCTTGTCCACCAATGCCAGCGCGTCGTGACCAACATGGTCAAAGACGAGAGCGGTGCAAGGCGTCCCAGAAGCCTCCGCACTCTTGGCGACATCTTCGACGGTGGCTTGATCTGCACCCACGATGACCACAGCGCCAACGTTGGGGTGGGTCGCAAGGCCGGTGAGGGCGCGCCGGTGAGTGTGAAAATCTTCGCCAAGAAGACCACTCCCATAGGGTGTCCCAGCGAACACTGCGCCTGAGAGGCCGGACGCAATGCGGCGGGCGGCCGACCCGGTCAGACCAGTAACAGACAGGACGAGAAGATGGTTGCGTGTGCCCACACGGCCATTGCGGCGGATAAAGCCATGAAACGCGGATCCATTCACCGCGTCGGATCCCCTTCACCCGATGAGAGCCCTGGCGCACCAGCACGACGGGCAATCCGGTTTTGCCGCCAAGCGCGGATGAACGGCGCGATGAGAAGAATGACAGCAATCGACAAAAACAACATGGGCAGGGGCCGTGTGAAGATAGGCTCTATGGATCCAGCGGTCATCATCAGGCCAGAGCGAAGCTTTTCCTCCATCAAAGGTGCCAGAACAAAGCCAATCACAAATGGCCCAAGAGGAAATCCAGCGCGCTCCATCGCAAAACCCAAGACGCCAAATCCAAGCATCACCCACACATCAAACATTGTATTATCAAGTGCAAACGCCCCAATGATACAAAAGACTAAAATAATGGGAAGGAGGAATGTCCGCGGCACATACATCACCTGACTGACGACCTTCACCGAGCATAGCATCACGATCAACATGATCACGTTGGCGACAAGGCACGCGGCAATCATCGCCCAAACGACGTTGCCGTTCGTCAAGAAGAGGGTGGGGCCAGGCTGGATCGAGTGGATCATCAGCGCACCGATCAAAATGGCATCGATGACCGAGCCTGGAATACCCATAGCAATCAATGGGATGAGAGCGCCGCCGACGGTGGCATTGTTGGCAGCCTCTGAGGCCACGATCCCTTCTTCTGATCCTTTGCCGTACCCTTCAGGCTCCCGGCTCATATTCTTGGCGGCGGTGTAGGCCATGATCGAGCCGATCGACGCGCCGATCCCTGGCAAAATACCGACCCAAGTGCCAATGAGACTGGAACGCAGCATGTTGAACGCCTGACGCCGCCAGTCTCGCAGGGACATCAGCATTCCCGAAAGGGACGTTTCAATGCGATCGACCTTCTTTCCGATCGACACGATATCGCCGATGATCTGGCTCACAGCAAAGATGCCGATAAGGACCGGCAACAGCTTGAGGCCACCATTCAGCACATACCAGTCCCACGTAAGGCGCGGCTGCCCTGCGGACGGGTCGACGCCCGGCATGGACACAAGCATCCCCAAAAAGCCTGCAATGAGCCCTTTGACCATTGAGCCCTGGCTGACCGATGCGATGAGAACCATCGCCATCAAGATCAGCGTAAAGTATTCGAATGGTCCGAAGCGGGTGGCCCAGATGGAAAGCGGCTTGGCCAACAACAGCAGCACCACCCACGAGACGATGCCACCCACGAACGATGCCGCAATCCCCAACCCGAGGGCGCGTCCGGGGCGGCCAGACATGGCGAGCGGATGCCCATCGAAGGTTGTCACAACATTGGAGGGGGTCCCTGGCATCCGCAGCAGCGTGGCCGTGATGAGCCCGCCAGTGATGGCCCCCACATACATCCCAATGAGGAGCACAATGGCATTGACCGGGTCCATGTAAAACGTCAGCGGCAGCGTCAACGCAATGAGCATTGCCCCTGAAAGGCCTGGAATGGCGCCGACAACAATTCCAAGTACCGTGCCAAGGAAAACGTAGAGGAATGGCAGTGGTGTAAAGATGTGCGAGAGTGCGCCGCCCAGACCATCAATCATCGTCGTCCCCTCACAAGCCTGGCAGGTCGACGACGAAGACGCGGGTGAATATGTACTGCGCGCCCCAGCCCGTGACAGCACCCGCTACCGCTGCGCCGACCATGGCCTTGAACCCAAACCGTGCAAGCAAACTGATGACAATGAACAAAAAAATTGCGGTGAGCGGGGCGAAGTCGAGCAAGCGAGCATCAAGCAGTAACACGTAGACAATGGTGATGAGGGCCACTGCGAGAGCATCGAGCGGGCGAGGCTGATAGTCTAGCGGCTCTGAAAGATCACTGACGGTGCTGAGGCGGCGCACCGCCCTCACCCCCACCGCAATCGACAGCAGCATGATAAAAATAGCGGTGGCCTGTGGCACCGGCGCAGAGCCCAGCGGCTCAAAGGTTCCGGGCGGGATCGAGCGCGTCTCCCAAAGCACAACGCTGCACGCCAGCACAAAAAATGCTGCCACACCAAGTTCCCAGCGCGGGGCGCCTTGAAGGTCCATGGGGTGCCTGCTGCAACTTGGGGGCGCGGCCAGTCCTGCTGGCAGCGCCCCGTGGGGGTTACTTCTGGGAGGCTTGCTTTGCGATTGGCTCTATGTTGGCCCAGGTCTCAGCCAATGAGGCCTTAAGATCATCACCCTTGCGGAAGACCGGCGCGAACATCTTTGATTCGTAGAACTCGGTAATGCGGTCTGTCCCACTCGCCTCTTCCAGCGCAGCCGCCATCGCATCGATGGCTTCCTGCGGCGTGCCCTTGGGCGCGAACCACCAGCTTTCAATGCAATAGTTCATGTCGTAGCCGAGTTCTTTCATGGTCGGAACATCTGGCAGGTGCTCCACACGGTCGGGACCTGTGTAAGCCAGCGGCTTGATCTGGGCTTCCGGGTTCTCCGACCCGTCTGGCATGCGTGTGAAGTTGGCCACCTCGGCGGCTGACAACACGGTAGCGTCGGTTTGCGCCCCGGTGAGCGCTGTGAAATTTGCCGTCCCGCCGCCAATCTGCACGAAGCGGAATTTTGCGCCATCGACAAGATTTTGCATCATGATGCCGCCCATGTGGTTGATCGCGCCAAGGTTGGCACCAAAGATGAGCGTGTCCGGCTCGTCGGCCGCTTTGGCGAGCAGTTCCTCCATGGTGTCAATGCCTGAGTCCTTGCGCACCATCGGCAAAACACAAAACTGTCCAGTGGACGCGACCGGTTCATAATCGCGATAGCCAAAGTCAAAGATCCCGCCACCCTCGCCGCCCATCAGCGCAATGTGGATGGTCAAGAAATTATAGCCGTCAGGTTCAGCTTCCATGACCTGGCGCGCCCCGATGGAAAAGTGACCGCCAACGTTCACCACAGTGATGGGCTGTTTGAGAATATCGTTTTCTTCAATTGCGGCTTGGAAGGCTCGCGTGACTTGGTCCGATGTTCCCCCAGCGCGGAATGGCACCACCACTTTAATGGGCTTTTCAGGCCATTGGGCAAAAGCGAGGCCAGTGCTTGATGCGATGATGGCCGTGGCGAGTGCGACCGTAAGTGTGCTGCAACGCATATGTTCCCCCTAGTCCGTGACGCTGTCCAAGATATCTGGACGCGCGGCTTCTCGTTGGTTAGACCAACCAAGAGCATACAGATAAGAAAACCGGCACGGCAAGCCGGATCGGAAAAACAGGTCGACGCTCAGCCCTGTGCTGGACCGACCAGCGGCGGGGGAACACATGTCTGGAGCGGACGCCGCCCAGCGGCCGAACATCCTTTTGATTTGCGTGGACCAATGGCCGGGACCGCTGTTTGGTTATCGCGGGCACTCAGTGGTTGAAACGCCCACCATTGATCAGTTGGCGCGCAATGGTGTGGCCTTCCCACGGGCCTACTCAGAGTGCCCGATCTGCATCCCTGCACGCCGCACAATGATGACGGGGACCAGCCCGCGCACCCACGGCGACCGGCTGTTTCAGCCATCGATCCCCATGCCGGACCTACCTACCCTTGGCGGGACCTTCGCCTCAGCCGGCTATCATTGTGTTGCCGTCGGCAAGCTCCACGCCTACCCCCAGCGCGATCGTATGGGCTTCCACGAGGCGCTGATCGCCGAGGAAGGCAGGCCTCAACTGGGCGCCGTCGATGATCATGATCTTTATCTTTCAGACCGGGGGTTTACCGGCAAACAGTTCCTCCACGGGATGAGCAACAATGACTATGGGTGGCGAACCTGGCATTTGCCGGAGGACTGCCATGTCACCAATTGGACAACGTTTGCCATGTGCCGTGAGATTAAGCGGCGTGATCCCACCCGTCCAAGCTTTTGGCACCTTTCCTATACGCAGCCCCATCCACCCATCGTGCCGTTGGAGGCTTACTTTGAGCGCTACGCCAGGCGTACACCGACCGAACCACTCAACGCGCCCTGGGCACGCGGTGAGCTTCCGCCAGCACTCCAGGCCGTGCAGAGCTTCTGGCCGGCTCTGCCGCCAGGGCAGCTCGCTGACGTGCGCCGGGCGTTTTACGCTCTTTGCACCCATATCGACGCGCAGATCCGTCTTGTAATTGGCACGCTCCGCGAAGAAAACCTTCTCGACAACACCATCATTTTGTTCACCGGCGACCATGGCGACATGCTCGGCGATTTTGGCCTCTACGCAAAGCGCGTGATGTACGAAGGCTCAGCGAACATCCCGATGATCTTCGTCCCACCCGCCGGCGATACCTCCCTCAAGCCGGGCACCACGGATATGCGGCTTGTGGGTCTTCAAGATGTCATGCCGACGCTTTTGTCCGCCGCCGCCGTTCGTGTGCCGCAGACGGTGGAAGGCCTTTCGATGGTCGGCGAAACAAGGCGCGAGACACTCTATGGCGAGGCGCTGGAAGGGCCGAAGGCCATGCGGATGCTGCACGATGGGCGCCACAAGCTGATCTGGTATCCCGCCGGAGGGCTGGTCCAGCTCTTCGATCTAGAGCGAGATCCGCAGGAGCTTCATGACCGCGGGGGCGACCCACAGTACCACAACATTCGCCTACAGCTTGAAGCCTCATTATGTGCCGAGCTCTACGGCGAGGACAAAGAACTTGGGCAGAATTCGCGCTTGGCTGGGCGATCAGCTGAACCTTGGTCGGCCCCGCCCAACCGCAACCTTTCTGGCCAGCGAGGACTGCACTACCCCCAACCCCCGCTGGACGATCCGCGCAACATCGTCGGCACAGCGTGAGCACACAGCGTCAGCTCGGCGTTACCGTGCTGCCTGAGTGGGTGCAGGCGGAAGGTGTGGAGGCGGTGCTCGACCGACTTGAGGCGGCCGGCGTCAACGGTATTGCCACAAGCCCCTA
>JBCDLN010000235.1:0-6621 GCA_038745295.1 Pseudomonadota bacterium
CCACCGGCACCCCCATCACGGTGGTGATCGACAACGTTGACCAGCGCTCCAAGGACTACTCCAAGATCGCCGATCGCTACCGCCCCGGCCATGCCGACTACACCTACGACACCAAGTATGGCTTGAGGGACTACCGTGGCGGCGGGCGCTCGTCGGCAAGGGAGACAGCGGTGCGCGTGGCGGCGGGCGCCATTGCCCGCGCGGTGATCCCGGACGTCACCATTCGTGCCGCGCTCATTGAAATGGGTGGCGACCGGGCAAACGCCCGAGATTATGAGATTGTGGACGACAACGCCTTCTTCAGTCCCGACAAGGATGCCGCTGAACGGTGGGCGCAGAAGCTGGACGCGGCGCGTAAAGCCGGCTCGTCGCTGGGCGCCATTGTCGAGGTGGAGGCGACAGGGGTGCCAGCAGGCTGGGGCGCTCCCCTTTACGGCAAGCTCGACCAAGATCTTGCCAGCGCGATGATGTCCATCAATGCCGTCAAGGGTGTTGAGATCGGTGAGGGCTTTGATGCTGCGCGCTTGTCGGGCGAAGAAAACGCCGATGAGATGCGCATGGGGCCGCACGGGCCGGAGTTTTTGTCAAACCGGGCCGGGGGCGTCTTGGGCGGGATCTCCAGCGGCTCTCCTGTTGTGGTGCGCTTTGCGGTAAAGCCCACCTCATCCATTCACACCGCCCGCCGCTCCATCACCAAAGGGGGCGAGGACGTGGATGTCTCCACCACCGGCCGCCATGACCCTTGCGTGGGCATCCGGGCGGTCCCTGTGGGTGAAGCGATGATGGCGTTGGTGCTGGCGGATCATTTTTTGCGCGATCGCGGCCAGACGGGTGCACCACGATGAGCGCCGGGCTGACAAGCCGCGTTGCCGGTGCCCTGCGCGCCTTTGAGCGGGGTGAAATCGTCGTCGTGACCGATGATGACGACCGGGAAAATGAGGGTGACCTCATCTGCGCGGCCTCCCTTGCAACGCCCGAACAGATCGCGCTGATGGTGCGCCACACCTCCGGGATCTTGTGCGCGCCGATGACGCGCGCCCAAGCAAAGCGGCTCAGCCTCACGCCGATGGTGCCTGAGAACGATGCGCCACTGTCCACGGCGTTCACCGTGTCGGTGGACGTCAAGCACGGGCTCACCACGGGCATTTCGGCAGAGGAGCGCACCAACACCTTACGCGCGCTCGCCAATCCCAACACCGGCGCGGCCGACTTTGTGCGCCCCGGCCACGTCTTCCCCCTGATTGCCCGCGAGGGGGGCGTGTTGATGCGCTCAGGTCATACGGAGGCTGCTGTGGATCTTTGCCAGCTCACCGGCCTGCCTGAGGTGGGTGTACTGTCAGAACTCGTCAACGATGACGGGACGGTGATGCGCGGTCCCGATGTGACCCGCTTTGCTGAGGCCCATAATTTTCAGCAGATTTCGGTGAACGATCTGATCGCCTGGCGCCAGCGCAAGGAGCGCCTTGTGGAGCGCGTGGGTGAAGAGGTGCTTGACCTGTCGGGCGGTGAAGCACGGGTGATCTCATTTGCCACCCCGTTTGATACGCTTCAGCACGTGGCCCTTGTGGTGGGCGACATTCGGGACGGTGTTGATGTTCCTGTGAGGCTTGTTCGCGAACAGGTGGTGGACGATGTGTTCGGCGCCTCCTCCCCGCGCATGGTGCTGTCGCGTTTTTTGTCTGATGGGCGGGGGGTTCTTGTTTATTTACGCGATGGGGCCGCCGGTGTGGCCGCTGTCGATCCTGACGAAGGGCACCAGAGTGCTCAAACGCGTGCCCGCGAATGGCGCGATGTGGGCCTTGGTGCACAGATCCTGCGGGACCTTGGCGTGAACTCCATTTGCCTCCTCACCTCTCAAGACCGACGCTATGTGGGGCTTGATGGGTTTGGCATCACCATCACGGCCACCGAGCCGGTGGCGGATGTGGCGTGATGGACGCCACGCCTCAACCCCCTGGCGGCGGCAATGGCGGCGGTGGCGGCGGCGGTGAGGGCGGTGCCAGCGGCCCGCGCCCCTTCGCGGTTGGCTACCGGGCCCACACGGGCGATCTCATGGTTTATGGGGGCGGGGTGATGACCCTCATTGGGGTCTTGGGTGCGGTGGTGAATGGCACGCCGGCATTTTTGCTGGCGAGCGTTGTGGGCACCTTGTCCGCGCTTTACTTCCATCCAACGCTTGATCTGCGCACCCCCCAACTGGGCGCCGACACCAGCGGGATTTTTGTGGCGCGGATCGGCGTGATCCCCTGGTCGTCCATCGCCGATATTCATGTGGAGCGCAGAGCTGTGCGCACCATGCATTTGGCCACGTTAATTATCCGCACCGGCGGCCCGCTCAATGAAGCGGTCGTCACACCTGATCCTGTGCCGTTGATGATGCGGCTCACCGCCCGCAACGCCAACGTATCGGGCAACACCATTAAGGTGTCGCTTCACCCCCTGAATGCGACGCCTGAGGTGATCGAGGGGCGGCTCAGGGCCCTTGCCGCAAGCTCGACCGGTTAGCCGTTGCGCGGGGGTGCATGACGAGGCAGCTGGTGCCGGCGCGGCTGTCAGCGGCGGAGCGGGTGTGGGCTTGGCTAGTTGTATTTCCATCAACGTTGTTCGTTGCGGAACCGCGATAGGGGGCCGTGCCTCACTGCTCCCGCCTATGAGCAATTGTCCCGCGGTGGGCCTGATGCATCAACCCACGGCTTCGCCTCTTCGGGGTTGACCCATCAGGCCCACCGCGGGCTTCTGACCGTGTCGGCTCCGAAGGAACGTCGCTGTTTGGTGTCCCACCAAAGGAACATGTGAAGGGTTCTGTGGCGGCGCCTATAAGTCTTCGCGGAGCTTAGAGTGAACAACCTCCAAAGCTTCTACAGCTAGTGGGGGCGCAGCTTGTCACGGCGCAGTTCGTGGCGGGGCCGGCTGGTAGCGGCCCAGTTCGTGCTGGGGCCAGCTGGGGGCGGCCCATCGTCGAAAGGGCGTCAAGGCTGGGGTTTTGTGGCCCCGATGCCAAGACGCTGGAAGCCGGCCATCCGTTGGGGCCGCTTGGCGCTTACTCGTTGGGTATTGACGCCCGCCCAGGAAATCTCGCCCGAAAGGCGTCCGAACTCGATTTTTGGGCACTTGTTTTGGATCACCGTGAGACCTGCAGCCTCTGCGCGGGCAGCCTCGTTATCGTTGCGCACACCAAGTTGCAGCCAGAGCACCCTGGGCAGGGGCTCTAAGGCCAAGACCTCGTCCAACACCGCCGGGACCGCTTCGGCCGCGCGGAACACATCCACCATATCGATGGGTTCGGGCACGTCGGCGAGCGAGGCATAGCAGCGCTGGCCAGCAATCTCATGACCCGCGCGGCCCGGATTGATGGGAAACACCTTGTACCCCTTCGCCACCAGGTAGGTGAGGACGAAGTAGGAGGGGCGCACAGTGTTGGCGGACGCCCCCACCATTGCCACCGTTTTGACGCCCTCCAAGATCGAGCGGATGAGCGTATCGTCGTAGCGGTCGTGGGTCATGCTGGGCGCTGGAAGAGGCCGCGCACAACGCCGGCGCGCCCTTGATGGAAGGGGCCTTCGTCAAGAACGGTCTCGGTTTCTTCAAGACTAAGGGGGGAGAGGGCGGCAAAGTCATCGCGCAGGATGCTCACGTTATAAAGCATCTGCGGTGAACTTGGGCCGCCCGATCCATGCTCTGCGCGCAGCGCCTCCTGCGCCTTGGAAAATGCTTCGATGATAAGAACGCCCCCTGGCGCGAGCGCTGCCGCCAAACTCTCATGAACCTGACGGCGTGCAGCCGGGTCAAGATGCAGGAAGAACGCCGCCACCACGTCATAGGCGCCAGGCGCTGGGGGGGTGGTGAGGAGATTGCCGGCTTCGGCTTTCATGATCACGCCAGCTTCTGCTGCGCGCGCTTGAGCCGTTTCCACGGCCGTCTCTGAAAGGTCGTTCATGGTCACATCAAAACCTGCGCGAGCCAGGAAAATCGCGTTCCGGCCCTGACCGTCCGCTGCCACGAACGCCCGTCCCTTGGGCAGAGCGTTGATGTTGTCAGCCAGCGTTTGGTTGGGGAGCGTGCCAAAGGGCGCGTCGTGGGTTTTATAGCGCTCATCCCACCTCGTTTTCTTGTCATCAGGCAGGTTCCGCCACGTGGCGGCCCGCTTGTTGACGAACGCATCAAGGCCCTCCCGGCCATCAGCGAGGAGCAAGTTATCGACCATGGCGTTCCCCGCGCAGGCATACGCCTCGTGAAGCGGTAGTGTGCGGGTCTGCGCAGCCGTTTGTTTCCCAAGAGCCACCACCGCGGGTGAGTGGCTGGCGATCCGTTCAGCGAGCGCCATCGTCTCGTCCGTCAGAACCTCTGGCGATACGGCCCGATTGATGAGCCCAATACGGGCCGCATGGGCCGCGTCCACAAGATCGCCGGTCATCAGCATTTCGGCCGCGTGCTTTGCTGCAACGGTGCGCATGAGGGGGACGGCAGGGGTCGAGCAGTAAAGGCCAAAGGCGACCCCGGTGGTCCCAAAGCGGGCGGTATCAGCCGCAATCGCCAAATCGCAGGCGGCCACAAGCTGGCATCCCGCGGCCACTGCCGGCGCATGGACTTCGGCAATGACCGGCTGCGGGAGGGTCGCAATTTTCTCCATCATCGCCCCGCAGTGGGCAAAGAGGCGTTGAAAATAATCGCGCCCACCATCCCCATCGCCATGGTGTTGCGACATGGATTTCATGTCATGGCCGACACAAAAGGCAGGACCTTCAGCGGCAATCACAATCACCCGAATGGCCGGCGCGTCGAACGCAGCGCTCAGAGCGTCAATCATCTCGAAGTTGAGGAGATTGCGCTGTTGGGGGCGATTGAGCACGATCCGGCGCACCGCGCCCTTGTCTTCGATGACGACATTGGAGGACGGTGCGAGCGGGGCTCGTGTGTCCATGAAACTCTCCCCTGTCCTTATGGACGACCGCCGCTCGGATCGCGCTGCGGCCAACGGTGGATGGCACCGACCAATCTTGGCCTTGTCATCCCACAGCACTCCATCATGGAATGAACCCGCGTTTCCAGCACTGGTTTCGGAAGGGCTCGTCGATGCAAGGTAGGCCCTCTTCGGCCCTTGCCTCAGGTCAGTCAAGCCGGATGACGAGGACGAGCCCGATAGACACCCCCCACCCACGCTTCCACCGGCGACTTGCTGCATGGACCTCACCAATAGGAGCCACAACGTGTCTATGACGCGCGATGCCATCGACCTTTTCTTGAAGGAGGAGTTTCCGCAGGTTTTTAAGGACGATGCGCTTCAGCTTGAGGAGGCGGGGAGGGGGCGTGCTGCTCTGCGCCTATCGCCGGGGGACAAGCACCTGCGGCCAGGCGGGGTCATCTCCGGACCAACGCTGATGATGCTGGCTGATGCAGCAGCCTATGCAGCGCTGCTGTCGCTCACCGAAGAGGCGAAAATGGCTGTCACCTCCAACCTCAACATCTCTTTCCTGCGCGCTGCTCCACCCGCTGAAGCAATTGTTCAGACCGCCGAGGTGATCAAAGCCGGCAAACGGATCTCGGTGATTGTGTGTGAGGCGCTTGGCGGTGATGGGACAGTGTTTGCCCACGCCACGATGAGCTACGTGATGCCCGCACCCGCGGCTTGATGCGGGAGCCTTTTTCGCGAGGAGCATTTTGAGTGGGGGGCCCTCTTGCGTGGAGGCCTTTTGAGTGGGGACGGTCTTGGGCGAGGGAAAGTGTTGAGTGGGGTGCTTTTTGGGCCGGGAGCCGGTTGAGCGCTTCTCGCCTCACGCGGCGGCGAGACGGTCGCGCTCGCGGATCATGGCAGCGAGACATCGCGCGGTTTCATTTGCGCCGGGCGCTTCGCAGAGCCTCACAGATACTGCGCCCAAATCAGGCAAGCCCTCATCGCAGGGGACCCTGGCCAACCCGGGCGCCAGGTAGCTGGCGGGGAGCGCTGAGACCGCAATATCGGCTTGGATGGCAGCAAGCTGCCCATAGGACAGTTCACAACTGAATGCGATCCGGTACGGCACCTGTGCCCTTTCGAGCGCATCGAGCGCGCCGTGGCGCCAATGACAGTTGCCGCTTGGTAAAGCCACGGGCAGCGGCCGGCGGGACTTGGCGGTTCCGTCCTGTGCGCCGAGCCACACCAAAGGTTCCGCTGAGATGAGGTCGCCCGGCAACCGTTCCCCGAGCGAGCCTGCATCGACGAATGCAAGGTCAAGCTCATCTTTTTGTACCATCTCCTTCAGCTTGGGCGAGTTTGCAATCTCCATCTGGATCTCAACATCGGGGCAGTGGCGCGCAAACCGCGGCAGGATGGCTGATAGCATTTTGACTTCGTAATCATCGGGCGCCCCAAACCGGATGATGCCCCCCAATTTGGGGCCATTCACGCGGGCAATCGCCTCATCGTGAAGGGTGAGGATCCGCCTAGCATAGCCCAAAAACTCACCGCCCGAAGCACTGAGGCGCACCGACCTCCCTTCCTTTTCGAAAAGGTGTGCCCCCACATGCGCCTCGAGCTTTGACATTTGCATGCTCACCGCCGAGGCGGTCTTGTGCACCCTTTCAGCGCCCGCGCGGAAGCTGCCGCTGTCGCAGACAGCCACGAATGTGCGGATGAGATCGGTA
>JBCDLN010000236.1:0-6559 GCA_038745295.1 Pseudomonadota bacterium
TGACCATGTCGGCTCCGAAGGAACGTCGCTGTTTGGTGTCCCACCAAAGGAACATGTGAAGGGTTCTTTGGCGGCACTTCTGAGTTTTGGCGGAGATTTGAGCGAACAACCTTCATAGCTTCCACAGCAATAGCGAGGCGCAGTGAGAGAGACGCATCTCGCGGCCCCCCATTCATCAGCCATGCAGAACCGAGTCGCGCGTGGCGCTAGAGCGCGTTAAAGCCGGATGGAAGCATCCGGCGTCCCGTGCGCACCCGCGACCGACAAGTGAAGCCTAAGCGCGGCGCGCTTCCATGGGGGCCTGACGCGCTCTAAGGTGCGGGACGCACTCTAGGGCGGGCGCTATGAGCCATCGCAAACCGATCAAAGCGCTGCCTGCTGATATTGTGGTGAGGCGCGAAGAGGCCGGGGACGATCAAAGCGTCAACGGGCTTTATCGGTCTGTCTTCGGCCCGGGCCGGCATGTGCGCACGTCATACCTCATCAGGCAAACGATCCGCCCGGACCTCCGGGTGAGTTTTATCGCAGCGCGTCGGGGCTTTACTATCGGCGCCATTCGCCAAACACCGGTCATGGTCGGCAACACGCCCATTTACCTCCTGGGACCATTGGCGGTTGCTGAAACGGCAGCAAAGCAAGGGATTGGCCGGGCGCTTCTCACCATGTCCATTGAGGCGGCAAGGCAGACTGCCGCGGTGGCGATCGTCTTGGTGGGAGATGAGCCGTTTTATGGGCCCCATGGGTTTTTGCCGGCCGCTGGGGTGGTGCTGATGCCGGGCCCGGTGGAAGCGGAGCGCCTTTTAATGTTGCCCCTCGGAGCTCCCGTCTCAGGGCACTTGCAGCCGAGGCCTTGGCCGGTTTCAGCGGCCTAGCGCGCCGTTAATCCGCACCAGACAACGGCCGTTAAAAAAGACGCCCCCGGACGCGTCCGAAGCGCTGAGACGGCGAACGCCTATGGACGGGCCTTTCAGATGGAAGCGCGCGCTAAGCATAAATGTCTGATGTCAGGTCACCTTTCAAACAGACGTCACGCCACCAGCTCCCACTGTGCCAATCACCGCCCCTCGCGCCACCACGTGCCTGAAAGTGCGGCAAGGAGTACTGCAAGGCCCAAGAAGCCTGCAAAAAGAGGCGTGCTGTCGATACCCACCAACTCGCTCGCGTCTGACCGTTTGAGGCCGATCCAATCGTTGCCCGACATGGAGCGGCCCTGCGCGCGCAAAAGCACCCGCGGCGCTTGCGCCCCCTCGCGAAGCCGCCGTACCGAGCCGCGGGTCGCTCTCACCACCGGTTCCAGCTTTTGTGTATCAGAGCGCAGGTCACGCGCTTCAAGAGGGTTGGCAGGGCCCACATGGCCAAGGGCGGTCAGATCGCCATCGCTCGCGCGATAAAGGCCCATATCAGCCGCCTCCACAGAGGCCTTCCAGAGCCCAGGTGCTGCCTCTACAAGGTCGACCGCAATCTCTTCGCCCGCAGGCGTGGTGAGCGTGACCGGTGCGATCTCTTCGCCCAGCGTCTGCCGTTCCACCACCAACGTGCCTGGGCCTGTCACCAGCCGAAGCGCTTCTTCTTCGAGCTCAGGCTCTTGCATCAACCAATGGGAAAGGCGCCGCATCAAGGGCACGTGCGGGCCGCCGCCGTCATAGCCGCGCGCCCACAGCCAGATGTGGTCAGACAGCATCATCGCCACCCGCCCATCACCTTCCCGCGACAGGACAAGGAGCGGGCTGCCCCGCGCACCGCTCATCACCGTTTCCCCTGCCACCGCAAAGGCCTCAATTTGGCGGAACCACGAGCTCCACGCAGGGGGCTCTTGATCAGAGCCAGGAAGATCCCGGGTGACAGGGTGGCGCGCGCCCCGTTCAGAGACTTCAGGCTGGTAGGGCTCTTCGATCACGGACCCAGTGGGAGCGGAGGGAAGGGCTGCAGCAAGAGGGGTATGATACACCGACCGCGGTCCAGCGTAGTCAGGCCCTGCCGCAATCAAGACGGCCCCGCCGTTCAGCACGTACTGGGCAATATTGTCGAAGTAGAGCGAGGGCAGCACATTGCGGCGCTGGTAGCGGTCGAACACGATGAGATCGAACTCATCAATTTTTTGGCTGAACAGCTCGCGCGTTGGAAAAGCAATCAGCGACAGCTCGTTGATGGGGGTGCCGTCTTGCTTTTCAGGGGGGCGCAAAATCGTAAAGTGGACAAGATCGACCGCAGCATCTGACTTTAAGAGATTACGCCACGTGCGCTCCCCCGCGTGCGGCTCGCCCGAGACGAGAAGGACGCGCAGGTTCTCCCGCACCCCTTCCACAATGGCGACCGCGGTGTTGTTCACCTCGGTCAGCTCATTCTCAACAGGCTCCACGGAGAATTGGAAGAAGTTATCTCCCCCATGATCGATGGGGGCGGCAAGCGTAACAGATTCGCCGATGGCAACGTTACGGGTGTCGGTCTCCACATCATCGACTGTCATCGTGAGGGTGACCGTCTCCCCCTCATGGCCAGGGTCTTCCACCCGCACCATGATGGTTTGCATCGACCCCACCAGCCCAAAACGCGGGGCGGCGACAATTTCCACCCGCCGGTCGCGCTCATCCTCCCGGCCGATGACAAGACCGTGGACGGGCGCGTTGAACGGCGCCGTGTCTGGAACATCATGCACCTGACCGTCGGTGATGAGGACCGCGCCGGCGATCCGGTCGGGCGGAACGTCTGAAAGGGCATCGGCAAGGGGGCCGAAAAGGCTTGTGCCATCGGCATCGCTGGCCGCACGGTCGACGGTGATCTGCCGCACGTCGAGCCCAGGGGTGGCGTCGAGCCGCTCCAGAACGCGCGACGCGAGGGTATCAGCCGCTTCAGCCCGGCCCGCTGCCCGTTGGGATTGGCTGCGGTCAAGCACCACCGCCACAACGCCATCAAGGGGCTCGCGCACCTCGCTTTGCAAAGAAGGGTTGAGGAGTGCAATGGCAAAGAGCGCCACCGCCGCCGCCCGAACCACCGCCCCGCGCACGCGCCGCACGATGCCAAGGCCACACAGCGCAAGCCCCACAAGGGCAAATACAACAATCAGCCATACCGGGATGAAGGGCTGAAACGCGAAGGACGTCTCACTCATTGACCGAGCCGTTCTAAGAGGGCGGGGATATGCACCTGATCGGCTTTGTAGTTGCCGGTCATCGTATAGACGGCGATGTTGATGCCGGCGCGCATGGCCATCTCACGCTGGTAGGGATCGTTGGGGACGGTGGGAAAGAGATAGTTGCCGTCCTCTCCAATGGCCCAAGCGCCGGCGAGGTCGTTCGCGGTGATGAGAATGGGCGACACGCCATCGCCAGCGCGGGCCGGCCGGTTGCCGGTGGACTGACCGCTCAATTGCTCAACCCAAAGCGGCCCGCCTGACCATCGGCCTGGAAAGCCTTGGAGCAGATAGAAGGTTTTCGTCAAAACATGATCTTGGGGCACCGGCTCCAGTGAGGGAATGTCGAGCCCATCAAGGATTGTCCGCAGCGCCAAGGTCGCCGGCGACGTGGCACCCCTGATGACCGCGCTCGCCTGATCGCGCGTGTCGAACAAGATTGTCCCGCCGTTTTTCATGTAGGCGTCGACCTTGGCGATGGCGGCATCTGAGGGCCGTTCTGACCCCGCGTTCACCGGCCAATAAAGGAGCGGGAAGAATGCGAGTTCATCGGTCTCTAAGTTGACGCCGATGGGCTCGCCCGGCTCCACGGCCGTGCGCCGTGTCAGCGCCATGGAAAGACCTGTGAGCCCGGCATGGCTCACCCTGTCGAGCTGTGCGTCACCGGTGGCCACATAGGCCAAGCGCGTGCGCAGCGAGGCATTCATCGCAAACGTAAGTGGGTCTGTCGCTTCAGCCCGCGCGGGTGCGGGTGCCAGCGCAACTGTTGCAAGAAGCGCAGGCACCAGAGCAACGGCCGCCACGGCGACCACCGCAGGCCTGCGCTTAAACGCTCCCATCAAGATGAGGAGCGCCACAGCATCGATGATCAGAAGGAGAGCGGCGATGGCCATCAACACCCCTTTTAAGTCAGTCGGACCGTCTTGATCATAGCTCAAGGTAACGGCGTCACCGAAGGCGGCAACATCCAGTGTCTCAAGTGCGGCGCCTTGATCAAGAAGGTTGATGGCGCGGAACGCACCATCGGCGCCGTAAAGGCCAGGGGGGCTTGTGGGCCCCAGCACCACCTCGCCCGGCGCCAGTGGCTCCACCAAGGGCCCGGGGGGGACAAGCCGGCCGGCGCCATCGAGCGTGCGATAGGGCGGCAGCGCAGAGCCCCCTTCGCCGCGCGAGGCTGCCGCGCTTGACAGTGCCACCACCCGCCGCAACATCTCCACAAAACTGCCCGACAGCGGCAGCGTCGACCAGGACGTGTCGGCGGTCACGTGGAAGAACACCACCGCGCCTGCGCCAATGGAACGGCCGGTGACAAAGGGGGTGCCATCGCCAAGGGCCGCCCAGGTGCGTTCGGTGAGCGCAATCGAGGGCTCGGCCAGAAGCTGGCGTGTGACCGTCACGTCGGTGGGCACATCAAGGCCGGCGAACGGGCTGTCGTCCGCGAATTCGGCAAGATCTTGGGGCGCATCCCAGGAAAGGGTTCCGCCCAAGGTCCGCGCACCCTCGCGCATGGCAACGGGGACTAGATCATCCATCCCGTCGGCAGTGCGTGGGCCGGCAAAACGCACCAACACGCCGCCGGCGTTGATCCAACGGGCCAGCGCATCTTGGGTAGAGGGGAGGAGTGTCCCCACATCGCTTAACATGATGACCGAGGTGCCCCCGTCGATCAGCTCATCCACCGCCGTGGGCAGATCAAGTGCTGTGGGCTCGCGCAAGTCGGCCGATGGCTCAAGGGCTGCCCGCAGATAATGAAGCGGCGATAGCAACGGCTGGGCAAGGTCGGAAGAGCCGCCCGAAATCAATCCCACAGTGCGGCGCCTGAAGCGTTCATCCAAAAGGCGTACCGCTGCGGCATTGCGCTCGCCAGCAATGGTGACGCGCACAGCGTCATTGCGCAGCTCGGTGGGGAGGGGGAGTTCGGCCGTGGCGGTGTCCTCGGCGCTGGCGAAGGTCGCTGGCCCTTCAGCAAGCACAAAGCCTTTCCCGTCCATCACCCGCACCGTGCGCGGCAATGTGCCAGGCGGGGCATCGGCGGTGAGCGCAATGGTCATCCCATCGGCGGTGTTTTCCACCGACGAGACGCCCAAAATCTGCCCCGGCTCCGGCGCGATGATGCGCACCGGCGTTGCGCTCGCTTCGCTCAGCTTTTCAAAGAATGCTGCATCGTCAGGGCCGGCAAGACCGTCAGCCAGCCAGGCCACCCCGCCAAGGGACCCTGGTTCCAAACGCTCAGCAAGCGCACCGCGGGCGGCAGGCCAGGGCTGCGGTGTCACGCCGCGCAACACATCGCGTGCGATGGCCGCATCGGTGCCGGTGAGCGGTGCATTGGCGTTGGACGTGGGAACAAAGATCACCGCCCGGCCCGCTCGCTCAGCCTCGCCAATCAAACGTTCAGCGCGCTCCACCCGGCGCTGCCAATCAGCGCTTGCCGCAAACGTATCGTCCAGCGCGATCAGGAGCGGGCCCTCGCCCATGGCAGCGGGCGGTTCTGGGCGCAGGATCGGTTGGGCGAGCGCCAAGATCACCATCGCAGCGAGCGTCAGCCGGATCAGCATCAGCCACCAGGGGGTGCGCGAGGGGGTTTCTTCGCGCTTCATCAGGCGCATGAGGAGCCTGGTGGGGGCAAACGAGATATCGCGCGGGCGCGGCGGGGTGGCGCGCAGCAGCCACCACAGAACCGGCAGCAGAAGAAGGGCCCACAAGATGGCGGGGGCGCCGAATGCGAAGGCTGTCATCTCAATCTCCCCATCCGGCGACAGAGGGGGCTCGCGCAAAACGTGCGGCCGTACCCTCATCATGGCCGCCCCTATCGCCGCCTGCGCTATGAGCTAGTGCGATGGCAGCGCTCTTCGAGGCATGGCCCGCATTCACGCGGTGACACGCGTCGTTCGCAGGGTTTAAGGCGAGCACTTGAGGAGCGGTGAGCGGTTTGATCATGCGGGCCGATCATCGCCGGAGAGCGCCGCGCGCAGGGCAAGGAGTGCTGGCGCGGCAGAGGTATCGGTGTGATGGACTATGAGGCCGGAGCCAAGCCGGCGCCCTTCCCGTTGGAGCGCGGCTTTGTGGGCAGCGAGGGTATCATGATAGCCCGCCGCCCATGCCTCGGCCTTCCCCACTAGGAACGCAATGCCTGATTCAGGGTCCACAAACCGGGTCCGCCCGCCAAAGGGGAAGCGCTCCTCCACCGGGTCTAGCACTTGCACAAGGTGGGTGCGTGCGCCTCGGGCCGAAAGGGTTTCGAAGGTGGGGGCCCATTCTTCCAGCGGGTCCATGAAGTCGCCGATGAGAACCACATCAGCGTTGCGGCGCACCTCTTCAGCGTTGGGGGGTGCGGCGCCCTCTTCGGTGCCCAAGAGGTTTTCGGCGAGCCGGTCGGCCGCGTTGCGCCGTGCTGTGGGTGGTGGGCCGCCTAGAAGGCCGATCCGCTCA
>JBCDLN010000237.1:0-6472 GCA_038745295.1 Pseudomonadota bacterium
GGCCAATCTCCACTGGGGCGGGCCGTACTGGCGCACGCTATTTGTGTGCGCGTCAACCTCACTTTCCGCGCTGGACACTATGGTCGTTCCGCGAAACGAACCATTTATGCGGGTGGGGGCGGGGGCCGGGCAAGCGGTGACCTCTCAGCCTGCCGTGCATGCCTCCGCGCGCGCTGACACGGCCCCCGCGGCAAGCGCAGCCGCGGCAAGCGGAGCGACGGGCGGTCTGGCGCTCGATCCCTCGCGCTGCGCGCTCATCATCCAAGATATGCAAAACGATGTGGTGATGGAGGGCGGGGCGTTTGCGGCCTCAGGATCGCCGCAACACTGCCGCGAGCAAAACGCCATTCACCACGCCCGCCAACTGGCGGAGCGGTGCCGCACCCTCGGCATCCCGGTGATCCACGTTTGGTTCAAAGTTCCGCCCGGGGCGCCAGGGCTCACACTCAACGCGCCGCTCTTTGAAGGGGTGCTTGAAAACAACGCCCTTGTGGAGGGCACTTGGGGGAGTGAGCCCGTCCCGGGCCTTGAAGCGCAGCCGAGTGATTTCATTGTTCGCAAAATGCGCATGAGTGCTTGGGAAGGCTCCAACCTTGAGACCATCCTCAAAGCCACCGATAGGGACACCCTGATCGAATGCGGCGCGTGGACCAATATGAGCGTTGAGCACACAGCTCGCACCGGGGCAGACAAGGGCTACCTCATGATCATTCCAGAGGATGCCTGCTCGACCATGAACGCGGATTGGCACCGGGCAAGCATCGAGTACGCCATGCAAAATGTTGCCGCCGTCACCACCACGGCCGACGTTCTGGCCGCTCTCGGAGGGTGACATTTGAGCCGGGGTCGCCGTCATCGGCCAGGCCGGCCAGCGATGGACGCGCATGTGGAATTTGAGACTGCGCGTAAAGCCAGCGACAGGACCGCACCGCATTGTGCTCTCCAAACGCGCAAACTCCATGAAAGTGCGCAACACGGGAGGACAATCCATGCATAAGCTTCTACTCGCCGGTGCCAGCGTCGGCGCCATCCTCGCCGCCAGCAGCGCGATGGCCCAAGATGACCCCGTCAAAATCGGCTTCATGGCCACCCTTGAGGGGACGTACACTGTCCTTGGCGAAGATGGGTTGCGCGGGTTTCGCATGGCGCTGATGGAAGCGGGCGATGAAGCAGGTGGCCGCAAGATCGAGTATGTGATCGCCCCCACCGATGCGTCGCCCGATTCGGCCGTGCGCGCGGCCCGTAAGCTCATCGAACAAGACAATGTGGATTTCATCATCGGTCCGCTGTCGGGCTCTGAAGGCATCGCCATTCGCGACCTTGCGAAAAACTACCCTGACGTGACCATCATCAACGGCTCCTCAGGTGCGCAAGAGACCACCTACGTCGAGCCCGCTGACAACTTCTTCCGCTTCAATATGGACGGGGCGCAGTGGGGCGTTGGCCTGGGCGATTATGTGGTCAACGAGAAAGACTGGCGCTACGTCGCTGCCGTGGCTGAGGACTACTCCTTCGCCTACACCAACTTCCTGGGCTTTGCGCTCGAGTTTTGCGAAAGCGGCGGTGAGATCGTTGAGCGCTTCTGGGTGCCGCTCGGCACCAAGGACTTTGCCTCAGTGATTGCCGCGCTGCCTGATGACGTGGACGCCATCTATCTTGGTCTTGGCGGCGGCGATGCGGTCAACTTCCTCAACCAGTACCAACAGGCTGGCGGTGATGCGAACCTCATCGGCGGCACCATCATGGTGGACGGCACGGTCCTCAACTCCAAGGGCAACGCGAAACAAGCCCTCGTCGGGACCCCCGCATCAGGCCCACAAGCAGACACGTGGGAAGACCCCAAGTGGCAAGCCTATGTGAAGGCCTACCAAGATGCGTTCCCGCCCGACCAACGCTTCGCCTCGCCCTCGCTGCTGGCCACAGCCTACTACAATGCGACCAACGCTGCCCTCCAGTGCTTGAACTCCACCGGCGGTGATTTGAGCGAAGGCCACGAAGCCTTCCGAGGCTGCCTCGCCGGCTTGGAGCTTGATGCCCCCAACGGCAAGATCACCCTCGACGATAACCGCCAGGCCATAGGCACGAATTTCGTGATCGAAGTGGTGGAGACGTCTGACGGGAACCTGGCCACCAAGATGGTGAAAAAGGTGGACAACATCCCCCAAACGCTGGGCATGGATAAAGCCGCGTTTGACGCGATGGGGCGCCCTGGTCGCGACATTCCAGCCTGCACTTAAGCGCCACATCGCAGCGTCAGAGATAAGGGTACGGTCCTGCCACCGGCGCTTCTGTCTGATCCAAACCAGCCCGGCCTGGGCTCTTCGCAACGCACGCGCCGACACATCATGTGTCGGCGTTTTCGTGTTGGGTGCGCTGTTAAATCATGGGGATTGGCAGCAGGCCTCCGTTGCCCGCGGCGCTCGCCCGCCCCAAACATGAAGGATGCCGCTACACCTTCTCAAACTCGCCGTCGGGGCCCAGTCCGTTGAAACGCTGAAAGCGTGGGTGGAGCGTTCAGCTGCGGCTTCCAAAGCGCGTGGGGAGGGGGCGTTCGCCACCATCACCACCCGCATGGCACCTCGCCGCGCTGATGAGATACTGGATGGCGGTAGCCTCTACTGGGTGATCAAAGGATCAATCCAAGCCCGTCAGCCGGTGGCAGGCTTTGAGCCCTTCAAGGATGACGCGGGTATCGGGCGGATTTACGTGCGCCTTAAGCCTACACTGGTGACGGTTCGCCCGCGCCCCTGCCGAGCCTTTCAGGGTTGGCGTTACCTCAAACCGGGCGATGCACCGGCCGATTGGACGGCCGCACAGTTCGATGAGGATATGCCCGCGTCCATGCGCCGCGAGCTAATGGAGCTTTGCCTCATTTGAGGAACCTTTGTCGGACGGCGCCCGACGCTCTATCTGTTGGGGCGTGAGCGAAAAGAAATCCATCGCCCCAACGGATGGAGCGCACGCGCCGGCATCATCATCGAGCCGGCAGGAGATCGATGCGTTCCTGGCCCGAGCAAGCGCCATCGCGCCGGCGTCACCGGGGCGTCGTGGCCGGCTTATGTTTGCCCTAGACGCCACCATGAGCCGACAGCCCACATGGGACAGGGCCTGTACCATCCAGGGCGAAATGTTTGGCGAGGCGGCCCACTTGGGCGGGCTTGAAATGCAGCTGGTTTACTTCCGCGGCATGGGCGAATGTCGCGCGTCCCAGTGGATTGTTGATGGACAGCGCCTGGGCACTCTGATGAGCCGGATCGACTGTCGCGGCGGGTTGACGCAAATTGGCAAGGTGCTCACCAGGGCCCTTGAGGAGACGCGCAAAGCCCCCATCCAAGCGCTCGTCTATATTGGTGACGCTGTGGAAGAGGACGTGGACCGTCTGTGCGCCCGCGCCGGCGAGTTGGGCCTCAAAAAAGTGCCCATGTTTATTTTTCAGGAGCGGGGCGATCCTGTGGCCACCACGGCCTTTAAGGAGATGGCGCGGCTTTCAGGCGGGGCGCATTTATCGTTTGATGGAAGTGCGAGTGGCGAGCTGCAGCGCCTTTTAAAGGCCGTCGCAGTTTACGCAGCCGGCGGGCGCCGCGCGCTTGAGAACAGGCGCGCGAAAGGGGATGGCGGCGCCCGGTTGCTGCTTCAGAAGCTCTCGTGATCCTCCTTTTCCTCCCGCTTATTTTGGGGGTTTTAGCCGTCTTTCTCACCCCCTTGGCGCTCAGGTGGTATGCCCATGCCGACCCGCGTCAGCTGGCGCAGGTGGCGCGGGTCATCGGCGGGGCGCTGGTGATCCTTGTGGCTGTTGGTTTGGTGGCCGCAGGAGCGTTTGTGCCGGCTGGGCTCTTGTCGGCCTTGGGGCTTTGGCTGATGCGCATGGGGCGACGGGGCCCGGCTTGGGGATCTGCGGGCGGGTCAAAGCGCCAAGGCCAGCGCTCTCGGGTGCGCACCGCCAGGCTTGAAGCCACGCTGGACCATGATAGCGGCGATATGGACGCTGAAGTGCTTGCCGGGCTTCACGAGGGCAGACGGTTCAGCGATATGGGCGACGGCGAGCTGTTTGACCTTTGGGCTGACTGCGGTGACGATTCAGAAAGCCGGCTCATTGTTGAGGCATATCTCGACCGCCGGCGTCCCGACTGGCGTGATGACGTTGAGGGAGATGCGCACAGCGGGTCTGCCGGCTCTGGCGGCGCGTCGAGCGGTGGCGCTATGACCCAGGACGATGCCTACGAGATCTTGGGGCTTTCGCGCGGGGCGAGCGAGGAAGAGATCCGCGCAAGCCACCGACGTCTCATGAAGCAAGTGCATCCCGATCAAGGGGGCTCGTCTTTTCTTGCGGCCAAGCTGAACGAGGCCAAAGACAAGCTGCTTGGGAAGCGATGACTCGGTCGGGGATAGCGCTTTTTGCGAAGACGGGTTTTGCAAGATGACGCGACCTGATGACTGGCGCCGACGCGCCCGTCATCGAGAGCGTCGGGTGGCTACATGGACACGGCCCAGCATGGACGGTCATGGTTAGCAAAACGTTTGCACGCCGCTTTCGCTTCATTCTGTGTGGGAAAACCAGATAGACGCGCACGGTATAAGGTGCCGCGTCCGGTGGACACAGGCTCAGTGACCCTGCTGTGGAGCCCGAGAGATGGGACCTTTTGTTGAGCATCGTTGAGTAAATCGTGAGCCTCGCTGCGCGAGCGCACAGCACCCAGCTGGATTTGCCAGCCATGACGGGACGCCGATGCGTTGGCCGCCCCGCGTGTCACGGGTGAGGTGCGGGTGGCGGCCAGCGGACCTTCAGCTGATTCTTGGTGGGTGGCGCGGCGTAGCGCCTTTCCAGCGGGGCCAGAGGTCAGCTGTGCTGATTCGGCACCAACGTCACCTGAGTTTTCACCCAACGTGCGAGAGGTCGCCACATCCGTCTCGCTCACCCTGGTGAGCGCGGCGACGAGCGCGTCGAGAGAGCCCGACGCCTCGTCCCGTTGCGCGATGACGGCAAATGCCACAGCAAATCGGTCGCTCTGCTGGTGGGTGGGGCCATCGCTTGTGGCGTCGGCAGAATTGCCCGATTGTGAGGGTGAGAGGCTCCGTGGGACACCCGACTGACGGGCGTGCGCAGTCTGGATAGCAGCAGCACTGGCGGCCGCATCACTGCCAAAGCCGGGATTGCCCATCGCCTGATCGATCACGGCTGACACAGCATCAGCGCCGCCAGCCGAGGTGGGCACCACGGACCCGGCATCCGCGAAGGCCATAATTTCTGCCGAGATGGCATCAGACGATGCCTGTGCTGCGGAGGGGGCAGCTGAGGCGAGTTGGACTGGCGCGGGTGCGGGTGCACCGGTGGCGGCCTGTGACGCTTGTGCCGGGTCCACCGAAGCAACCAGAACCGCAGCCGGGCGCGTTGGCTTTGCGGTGGGGAGCGGCGCCGGACCGCGGTCATTCCAGGCCAGCAAAGGCATTTGCTTGTCGCGGCCGCGTTTCTTCGCCTTTGGGAGCGTGCGACCGATCAGATCCTTCATGTGCGCGTTGCGGCTTGCCCCGCTTCTGCCGCCCATCACGACAGCGACAATGTGCTTACCGTTGCGGCGCACTGAGGTGACGAGGTTGAAGCCGGAGGCACGGATGTAGCCGGTTTTGATGCCGTCCACGCCTTGGACCGTGCCCAACAACTTGTTGTGGTTGCGATAGCGCCGCTTGCCGTAGTTGAAGGTGCGCGTTTGAAACACACCATAGTACTGCGGAAAGTCGCGCTGGACGGCAACGCCAAGGCGCGCCATGTCACGCGCTGTGGTCATCTGCCGCTCGTTGGGAAGGCCATGGGCGTTGCGGAAGGTGGTGGATTTCATCCCCAGGCGCCGCGCCGTTTTGGTCATCCGCTTGGCAAACGCTGCCTCAGACCCTGAGATGTGCTCTGCAATCACCACCGCCACATCGTTGGCCGACTTTGTGACGAGGGCTTTGATGGCATCGCGCACAGCGATCGTGTCGCCGGCCTTGATGCCAATCTTCGATGGTGGCCGTGCGGCCGCACGAGCGGACGCGCGCATTCTGGTCGACAGCGTGAGCCGGCGCGCATCGAGCTCTTCAAACACCACATAAAGTGTCATGATTTTGGTGAGTGACGCCGGGTAGCGCTTTGCGTCCGCGTTTTCGGCGTAAAGCGTTTTGCCGGTGTGCACGTCGTAGACGAAGCCGGCATATTTCGGGTTGGCCGCAGCTGGATGCGCAATGAGGAGCGCAGCCAGGAAAAACGCGGCAAATGCCAAGGCGACCGGTGCTACGAGCGTCGATGCGCGAGACGAGGCGGTTTGAGCGTGCATAAGGCCCTTCAACGCTGAAGCAACGACGTCATTGTCGAGAACCTTGACGGTCCGGGGACAACTCACACGCCCAGAAGAGACCTCAGAGACATTCATGCCGACTGAACCATCATGGTTGAAAACAGGTATACGCACGCAACCTGTGTCTAAGCTGGCCTCAACCA
>JBCDLN010000238.1:0-6442 GCA_038745295.1 Pseudomonadota bacterium
GCCGTCGTCCTCAGACGCGTTGTCGACGATGTGGCCGCCGAGCGCCGTGCCGCCATGATCAAGGACGTGCTCGCCGCACCTGTCGATTTGGGCGGCGAAACCATCGACATTTCCGTGTCCGTCGGCTTTGCCATCTTCCCCGAAGACACCGTCAACGGCATCCACCTGCACGATGCAGCCCGCTACGCCCTCGTCGATGCCAAACGCGCCGGCCCCGGGGGCCTTTGCCGCTTCACCACCGCCATCGGCAAGCGCATCCAAGACGAGCAGCGCTTTTTGAGCGACATCCGGCGCGGTCTCGCTGAGGGCGAGTTCGTCACCTTCTTCCAGCCCAAGATCGACCTGGGCTCAGGCAAAGTCATGGGGTTCGAGGCGCTTTGCCGGTGGGACCACCCCACCCGCGGCATCCTTCCCCCCGCCGCCTTCCTCAGCGCGCTCGATTCGCCAATCGTAGGCGCTGAACTGTCCGACGTGGCCCTCAAAGCCTCCTTCGAAGCCGCCCACGAACTGCGCTCGCTTGGGCTCGATTTCGGCCATATCTCCATCAATCTCAACACCCAACAGCTGGCCAAAACCAACTTTGAAAAGACCATCGATACCCTCATCGCCGAGTTCTCGGTCGACCCCAGCCAGATTGTCTTCGAGGTGGTCGAAAACGTCCTGATCGACGACAGCACAGCCGTGCGCAGCAACCTGCGCGCCCTCTGCCATAAAGACTTCGTCATCGCACTGGATGATTTCGGAACCGGCTTTGCTTCGCTCAACAGCATCCGCGAACCTTTCATCCGCGAAATCAAAATCGACCGCACCTTCGTGATGCAGTCCTCGTCCGACCCGCAAAACCTCCAAATCGTCCAGGCAATTGTGCAAATGGCGCGCAAACTCAACCTCACCGCCGTCGCAGAAGGTATTGAGGATGAAGAAACGCTCAGCAAGCTGCGCGGCATGGGGTGCGCAACAGGGCAGGGATTTGTATTTGCGCCCGCGCTTCCCTTTGAAGAGGCCGCCGAATTCATTGGCCGTCAGTCACGCATTTACGCTCTGCTGGAGAGCATCGAAGACTAAAACGGTCAGCGTGCGACGAACCCGTCAAAGCATGCTGCGCAAGAGAGGGTGCGCGCCCTGTCAAAAAGCCGCCTAATCGCTTCGTCCCCCCCGTCCCGTGCAAGCCATAACGGCGTCCCAACAGGTTGGCGCGCCGGTGCCCCGCGGTCCCTAAAGCCAAACAGCCTTGGCAAACGCAGCCGCGGTGTGCGACATTCCGCGCATACACTTTTCAAATCTGCGCCAAGGCACAACCATTGTGGACGTTGTCATTCATCTCGGTTTCCACAAAACCGGCACGACCCTCATCCAGTCGCTTTACAACACTATCGATGTAACGCCGTCCTGCAAATACACCACAACCCGCACCCCAGGGTATCTTGAGCTTCAAAACACCATCAAATCATGGCGCTCTAAACAAAATCTACGCCCCGCAGCCATCCAAAAGGTCAAAGCAAAATTTAGCAGCCTGCTCGAAACAGTGCCGCAACCGAGCCTGCGCCTCTCCAATGAAAACCTCGTCGGTCACTTGCCCTTCTCCAACAAAGAGCGAGATTTCCCAGGGCTTTATGCTTCACTCGAACATCAGATCGAGCGGCTCGATAAGATCTTTGACGAGCATAACGTCAGATATATCTTGTCGACGCGCGACACTACAGCATTCATCTACTCAGCCTACTGCGATACAATCTATAACGGCAAACGGAACATCACCCTCAGCGAGTATATTGAACTCATCAACGTTGCCGAGTTTCAGCCTAAAACACTACGCCAGAGGGTGAAGCGCACCACCTCCAACCCCGTCACGCAGGTGGATATGTCGCTGCTGCACACCAACGGCGCGGCATACCTGGAAACATTCTTGCACAAGAACGACGCTCACCACGCGCAAGGCGCGGCCGACAAGCGCGTCAACCAACGTCCGCCTCACCACCAACTTGCCGCTATGCGCCAGCTTGCCCCGTTTGACCCCAACGACAAGGTTGCCATTCGCCGTGAACTCATCGCCCGGCTGCCCAAAAAGGCCGCGCCGGTGGACGATGACGTGGTCCTCACATCAGCCCACCGCGCCCGCATTGCCGCGCTTATCGCCGCGCAATCGCCGTCGGCTAGCCCATAGATCGGTGCAACGGCTCGATGATCATTGTGGTATTATCTTCATTTGAATCAGAAGAGCCATCGTTTACGGTAGAACCATAGTAAAAACCGATGACTGTGCCCAAGATTGCCAGTAGAGCGGTTAGCACTTGCATCCCAACGTCGAACCGCTCTTTAAATCGCGTATCGTCCTTCGGCGTTAAAAAGATGCCGACCACCAACAAGAGGGCGATCCCCACAGTACCCACCACAACAATCAGAGTGATAAGCCCACGGGCCTTGTCTTTCTCGGACAGTTGTTGAAGCGCGTCAGTCCCCGTCAATGCATCCTGAACAAGATAAATCAGAACACCAATCAAGGCGACAACAACAACACCTAAAATGACACGCCGAATATCCATGGCAGTACCTTCACCTTGAAACTTATCAATTTCACTATCGAGCGTATTGGTCAGCCTAGTCTGCACAGCGGGATCGTTGATACCCTGAATTTTACCCCGTAATGTGCCCAGCGTTGGCGTGGCCTCAAGATCAGATCGGTGGGTGCCGATAAAGTCGTAAAACTCTTGTAAACTAGGCTCACCGCCAGCCCCATCGTCCCGTAACAAGTGTTTGATGATTTGCGACATAGATGCCTTGCCTCTCCGTCCAAAAACATAAAATGGTGGCGCGTTGCACCGCAGTGCGGGGCAACGCGCGCTCAACACTATCGCGACAGGCGTTCCGGCGGCTAAGTCACCCGCCCACCAGCACCGGCTGACAGGAGCGGCAAAGTCCCCATCCCCGTGTCGGCCGGCATCGGCTCACCGTCGGGCCAACGATAGGACGAGACACCCCACTCAGGCACCCCATTGTTGTTGGCATCGCGCTCCAGCGCGTAGGAGCTGATATTGACGCTGTTGTTCTGATTGCCGCCCAACACAAGCAACCGCCCGCTGGAAGACTTGCCCGCCACAAAGCCCACATGGCCAGAACCGGACGATCGGCCCTTGCGGAAGAACGTCACCACGCAGCCCACTGCTGGCCCGCTCAGCCCTTTGCCCCATGCTTCCCAAGCCCGCGCCCGCGCGCCGCCCCTCGACAACACCTCCAAACCCGCCTCAGCCAGCACACCGCCCACAAACGCCCCACACCAAGGCGTTTCATCATCGGTGAAGCCGGCATTAATGTCCGACCACCACGACAAAATCTGCGGATTATGCCGCGCGCCCACAATCTCTTTCAGCCCCAGATAGCCGCGCGCCACTCCCATCCAGTGGGGCTCGCCCTCCATGGGCGAAGCGCCACCGCCGCCACCGCCACCAGGGGGGGCAGGCGCCCGCGGCTGCGGCTTTTCAGCCAGAGCCTCCTCTGTCACCGGCCCAATGTAAGGGCGCGCCCGCAGACCAACACTGGCTTTGAATTGAATAAGCGCGCCGTCCGTCTTCTCGCCGCGCTCCCCGTCCACATCGCCAGGGTTAAACCCGTGCTCCTTCAGGCGAGTCTGAACGGCCGACCAATAAGCCTTTGAGGCTTCTTTGAGTGTCATTGTTGTAGCCTTCCAAGCATTCTTACAAAATATATGCAGATGCACGGCAATAAAAACATCGGACCCCGCACTGCATTTATATCAGTAACTTATCATATAAGTTTCATCAATAGTCCAAAATGGTGATGACAAGGCGCCAGAGCATGGGGAGGTGGCATAACAAGCTATCCTCACCAAGTCCCCAGCGCTCAGGTTCGCCGCCGAGCGCCTCATTTTCTTGCCCCCACATGAGTTCTTGCCCCCACATCAGACCCCGCCAATCCCACCACAGCGGGCTTCCAGCCCCGCACAAAGATACTGTATGCGAAAGGGCGATGGGAAAGGCGCCGCGCTCTGGGGCCAGTCCCCATCAGGCCGACCGGAAAGGACCGTCCATGCGCGAGCGGCTGAGGCAGATCGGGGAGCGTGCCCGCCGCGCCACCACCACCTTCGAAGAGCGTGTGGGCGACCTGATGGCCCCCAGCCTGCGCCTTGGGGTGACGGGCCTTTCCCGCTCAGGCAAGACAGTCTTCCTCGCCGCCCTTGTCCATAACCTCATCCACGGCGGGCGCCTCCCCCTCTTTGGCGCCTACGCCGAGGGGCGGCTTGCAAGCGCTTCCCTTGCCCCCCAGCCCGATGATGACATCCCCCGCTTCCCTTACGAGGATCACGTCCGCGCCCTCGCAGACGAGCGCATCTGGCCCCAGTCCACGCACAAAATCGCCGAGCTCAGGGTCACCATCGAGTATGGCAGCGCCCGCTTCCTCAACCGCCGCCTCGGCCGCGGTACCCTCCACTTGGACCTCATAGATTATCCGGGCGAATGGCTCCTCGACCTGCCGCTCATGAACCTCTCCTACCGCGCCTGGTGCGCCGAGGCCGATGGCGAAGCCCGCCGCCGCCCCGCCGATTCAGCCGCCTGGCTCAACGCCCGTGACACGGCAGACCCCCTCGCACCCGCACACGAAAAAACCGCCCAAGCCCTCGCGCAAACCTTCACCCAATACCTCAAAACGGCCCGCGCGGACCCCAACGCACTCGCCTCCCTCCCGCCAGGGCGCTTCCTCATGCCGGGCGACATGGAAGGCTCCCCCGCCCTCACCTTCGCGCCCCTTACGCTGCCGACCGACGGCGCCGCCCCCCAAGGCTCGCTCTGGGCCATGATGGAGCGCCGCTACGAGGCCTATAAAACCCACGTGGTCCGCCCCTTCTTCAACGATCACTTTGCCCGGCTCGACCGTCAGATCGTGCTGGTGGATGTGCTGAGCGCCCTCAACGGCGGGCCCGAAGCGCTCGACGAGCTACGCCGCGCCCTCACCTCGGTGCTCTCCTGCTTCCGCACCGGCAAGCTCAGCTTCCTGGGCAGCCTCGTCGATAGGCGGATTGACAAAGTGGTCTTCGTCGCCACCAAAGCCGATCACATCCACCACACCGATCACGATCGCCTGGAAAACATCCTCTCCCACCTCGTCGCAGAGGCCCGCGAGCGCGCATCGTTCACCGGCGCTGACGTGGAAATCGCCGCGATGGCCGCCGTGCGCGCCACCCGAGAAGGCACCGCCAGCCGGGGCGGCGAAGAGCTTCCCACCATCATCGGCACCCCCCTCGAAGGCCAACGCATCAACGGCCGGATCTTTGATGGCGAGACCGAAATCGGCCTCTTCCCCGGCGACCTGCCGGACGATCCCGCCGATGTGTTCGACACCCCCCGCGATGCCTTCGGCGTCACCACGCTGCGCTTCAGGCCGCGGCAGCTGGAGCGCTCCAACACTGGCCTTACCCTATCGCTCCCCCACATCAGGCTCGACCGCGTCCTCGAAAGCCTCATCGGAGATCGCCTCGAATGACCCGCCGCCGCCCCGAAGTCTTCGACCTCGACCGCGTCGCCATCGAAGAGCCCGCCCTCCCGGAGCCGGAGCCCGCAGCAGCGCCCGAGCCCGAACCCTCCTCAGCCCAAGCCGAAGCCGACATCCCCACCGCGGCCGACACGCCGAAGAAGCGCCGCCGCTCCCGCTGGAGCTGGTTCAACCTCTTCCTCGCCGGCACTGTCGGCCTCATGGGCATCGGCTTTTCCCTCGCCCTTTACGCCTTCATCGAAGATCTCTTCACCCGCATCCCCTGGCTTGGGGGCGTTGCGGCCGTCCTTGCCGCCATCGCGCTGATCGGCCTCCTGGGCATGGTGCTGCGCGAGTGGATTGCCATCCGCCGCCTCAAAGAGGTGGAGAGCCTGCGCCGCCGAGCCGATGAGGCCGCCGCCAACAACGACCGCAAAGCCGCCCTTGCCGTCCTCAAAGACCTCACAGATCTTTACGCCGACCGCCCCGAAACCGCCCGCGGCAGGGCCGCCCTCAAAGCCCACATGCGCGAAATCATCGATGGGCGCGACCTCATCGGCCTGGGCGAGCGCGAAGTCCTGACCAACCTTGACCGTGAGGCGATCCGCGCGGTCGTCTCAACGGCCCGGCGCGTCGCAGCAGTCACCGCCCTCTCCCCCCGCGCCCTGGTGGACCTTGCCTACGTGATCTTTGCCGCGCTCTCGCTGGTGCGCCGCATTGCGGTCATCTATGGCGGGCGGCCGGGCACGCTGGGCTTCTTTCGCGTCCTGCGCCACGCGGTGGCGCAACTGGCAGTGACCGGCGGCATGGCCGCGGGCGATTCCCTGGTCGGCGAAGTGGTGGGCGGGGGCCTTGCAGCAAAACTCTCCGCCAAACTCGGCGAAGGCATTGTCAACGGCCTCATGACCGCCCGCCTTGGCCTTGCCACCCTCGATGTCCTGCGCCCCCTCCCATTCCA
>JBCDLN010000239.1:0-6429 GCA_038745295.1 Pseudomonadota bacterium
ACGGCACGCAGTCCGCAGTTGAAACAAGAAGGAGCAGACATTTGAAGATGCTAGCCCTCGCCACGGGCCTTGCCCTGGCGCCCATTCTTGCAAGCCCAAGCGCAGCAACAACCGCTTGTGACGGCCTTGACCGACCCGTCGTGTTCGCCGGTCTCGATTGGGATTCGGCTGCCTTCAACAACGCTGTGGCCATGTTCATGATCGAGCACGGCTACGGCTGCGAAACCGACAGCATCCCAGGATCAACCATCCCGCTCTTCAACGGCCTCATCCGTGGCGACGTTGATATCTACATGGAAGCGTGGATCCCCAACATCAAAGACGCGTGGGACGCCGCAACGGCGGACGGCACAGTCTCGTCCATTGGCGTATCGTATCCTGACGCAACGCAGGCCTGGTTTGTCCCGCGCTATATGGTTGAGGGCGATGACGCGCCGGCGCCGGACCTCAAGTCCGTCACCGATCTTCCCAAATATGCAGACCTCTTCCGCGACCCCGAAGAGCCGGAAAAGGGGCGGTTCTACAACTGCATCCTCGGTTGGGGGTGTGAGGTGATGAACACCAAGAAGCTCATCGCCTACGGCTTAACCGAAGAGTTCACCAACTTCCGCCCCGGCACAGGCGGCGCCTTGGCGGCCGCGATCGAATCCTCGATCCTGCGCCAACGGCCCATCTTTTTCTACTACTGGGGACCCACCTGGGTGCTGGGCAAGGTGAGCGACGACATCGTCACTCTTGAAGAGCCACCCTACGACGAAACCACCTGGCAAGCCCTTGCCGATACCGCCATTGACGATGTGAAGTCTGGCACGGCGGCGACTGCTTGGCCCACAGTGGCAGTGGACATCGCCTCAACACCTGAGTTCATCGAGGCAGCGCCCACCATCGTGAAATTCTTTGGCAATTTCGCGCTGAATGCGGACATCATCTCCAAATCGCTCGCCTACATGCAAGACAACTCCGCCAACGCTGACGAGGCTGCCGTCAACTGGCTGAAGAACAACAAAGATGTTTGGGGCGGCTGGGTCGATGACGACGTCGCAAAGCGGATCGAGTCAGCGCTCGCATCAAGCTAGGCGAAGCATCAATTACCCGGCCGGCGCACCGCGCTGGCCGGTTCTCCTTTATCCTGAAACAAAAACGAAGCCGGTATGGACGAGCAGCAGCAGCCCTCATTCTTCGAGAACCTCATCAACAACTTCAATGATTGGTTCTTCCTCGACGGAACACTCGGTCGGTCTATCCGATCTGCCACCAACGACTTCGTTCGCTATCTCGTGATCCACTATGGTGACGCCTTCGAAGCGTTCTCCAACTTCTTGCTTGCGGCGCTCGTGTGGCTTGAGGACTTGTTGGACCACACCCCCGTCCTCATTATCCTCGCTGTCGTTGGGCTGCTTGCCTACGCTGCCTCGCGCAAAACGAGCCTTGCTGTGGGGATGGTGCTGGGCCTTTGGTTCGTGGGCGCGCTCGGCCTTTGGGATCAGGCGATGCAGACTATCGCCATCATCACGGTCGCGGTGGTGATATCGGTTGCGATCGGCATCCCTGTCGGCGTCCTCGCAGCGCGATCTGACCGCGCCCGGGCACTGGTGAACCCGGTGCTTGACCTGATGCAAACGATTCCGAGCTTCGTCTACCTCATCCCCGCGGTGATGCTGTTTGGCCTTGGTAAGATCCCCGCCGTTCTGGCAACAGTCATCTACGCGACGCCACCCCTCATCCGGTTGACCGACCTTGGCATTCGCCAGGTGGACCGGGAGATTGTGGAGGCAAGCCGCGCGTTTGGGGCCACACGCTTTCAGATGTTGATTGGCGTACAGATCCCCCTCGCGCTCCCCTCCATCATGCAGGGCATCAACCAAACCATGATGATGGCGCTGGCAATGGTCGTGATCGCCTCCATGATTGGTGCACGCGGTGTGGGTGAAACAGTTCTCATCGGCCTCCAACGCAATGATGCCGGGCAGGGCCTCATTGGCGGTATCGCCATTGTGGTGCTGGCGATCATCTTCGACCGGATCAGTCAAGCCGCCGGTTTGCGTGCGCAAAAGTATCGTTCCGTGGCGCACTAAGCGTCACGCCCCGTATCCGGCGCGGGTTGCGCCACGAATGACCGCGTTGGTCGCGGGTAGGGTGGTCCGGCACACAACGGCGCCCTGACCCGGTGAGGAAAGCGACGACTATGGCCCTAATCGAAGTCAAGAATGTCACGAAGATCTTTGGCCCAAATCCCAAGGAGGCTCTCGCGCAATACCGGGCTGGCCTGAGCAAAAGCGAGCTCCTTGAGCACACAGGACACACAGTCGGGCTCTCCGACGTGACCCTCACGGTGGAAAAAGGTGAGATCTTTGTGGTGATGGGCCTGTCAGGGTCAGGCAAGTCCACCCTCATTCGGCACTTCAACAGGCTGATTGAACCCACCGACGGACAGATCCTCGTCCACGGCAAAGACGTGCTCAAGCTCTCAACGCGCGATCTTAAAGGGTTGCGGCGCACCACCATGAGCATGGTGTTCCAGCGCTTTGGTTTGATGCCGCACAGGACGGTTCTGCAAAACGTTGCCTACGGGCTTACCATCCGCGGATTGACGAAGTCCGAGCGGGAAGACAGGGCCCGCCACTGGGTTCAGGTGGTGGGGCTGGCTGGCTATGAGAACCAGTATCCGACCCAGCTATCAGGCGGCATGCAGCAGCGTGTGGGGCTCGCCCGCGCGCTTGCAACGGATGCAGAAATTCTTCTCATGGACGAGGCATTTTCAGCGCTCGATCCGCTGATCCGCAGCCAGATGCAAGACCAACTCATCGAACTGCAGGCCGAGCTTGGCAAAACCATTGTCTTCATCACCCACGACCTTGATGAAGCTCTCAGGCTTGGCGATCACATCGCCATCTTGAAAGACGGGCGCCTGTCCCAAGTGGGGACGCCACCTGAAATCCTTCTGAATCCGGCCGACGACTACGTGGCTGACTTTGTGCGCGATGTGAACCGCGCCCGCGTCCTCACCGTCGATGTGGTGATGAAGCCGCCTAAAGCGCGTCTCACGGGCGAAAACATCGAGCGGGCGCTTGATGACATGCGCCGCGCCGGCGCCAGCTACGGCTACGTGGTTGATGAAGGCCGGTTCCTGGGTGTTGCCTTTGAAGATAAGCTTGAGGCGGCCATCTCCGACAAAGCCGACGATCGCGACCTCTACGAAGTGGTGGAGGAAGGGCCCACCCTTTCAGCCGATGCCGCCCTTGAAGTGGCGCTCCCTGCAGCCCTTGAAGCCGACTATCCGGTGCCGGTGGTGGACGACAAAGGCAAGCTGATGGGGGTTGTGTCCACCCGGGAGATGTCGCACGTGCTGGCTCCACCTGCGGCCAACGAAGACCATCCCGCACAGCCTAATACACCGGCACCCGGCCGCGCTGCTGCCGAATAGTCCAGCGGGGCGGTGCATCCACACCTTGAGTTAGGACGCGAAGGCCAAGGGGTTAGCGTCGTCGGCCTGGCCCTTCGGCTGCTCTGGCGTCCAAATCAAAGCCCAGCCGCGGCCGGTAAACCTTGGCCACTCTCCAGTCTTGAAGTGGCGCAGGCTGCCCACTGCCGATAAGACGATGCGCATCTAAGGCGGCACGGTGAGGATGGGGCGATGATTCGCCTGGCGGACTTTCATAGCTACGACGACGCGATCGGTCGGTTCTGCTGGCCGCAACCCACGCTCTACAACATCGCCTCAGCGTGTTGCGATGATTGGGCGATCCGCCAGCCCGATCGACCTGCTTTGGTGGTGGCCGATGAACGGGGCCGGCCCACCACACTCAGCTACGGTGGCCTCCAATCCCTTGTGAACCGCTGCACCAATTCCCTTGAGGCCATGGGGGTGATGCGTGGGGACCGGGTGGCCATTCATCTTGGCCAAACCATTGAAACGGTTGTGGTGCATTTGGCTGTCTATAAGCGGGCTGCCATCGCGGTGCCTTTGGCGGCTGTGTTTGGACCTGAGGCCATCGGCTACAGGATGGACCACGCCGGCGCGAAGGTGATCGTCACAGCGTTTGATGCGTTGGAGCGCCTGCCTGCCCTTGAGGCGAAGGTGGTCAGCGTCGGCGGTGGTGCGAACGATCTAGCCGCGCTGATGGCAAAGGCTGCACCAACTGCAAGCACCGCACAAACAGGGCCTGACGACCCTGCCATGATGATTTTTACATCGGGCACGACGGGGCTTCCCAAGGGGGCGCTCCATGGCCACCGGGTGTTGCTGGGCCATCTTCCAGGCGTGCAGATGCACCACGATTTGATGCCGCAGCCTGGCGACACCCTGTGGACGCCCGCCGACTGGGCGTGGGCTGGCGGGCTCCTCAATGTCCTGTTGCCTGGGCTGGCCATGGGGGTGCCTGTGGTGGCCCAGCGCGCGCCAAGGTTTGATCCCCAAGAGGCGCTCGATTGGGCGGGTGAGGCGGGTGTGCGCAACGCATTCATTCCGCCCACCGCTCTTCGCATGATGCGCGATGTCACCAAAGCCCCCACACTGCGCTCGGTGGGCTCGGGCGGTGAGCAGCTCGGTGCGGCAACGTTCTCTTGGGGCAAAGAACGGCTTGGTGTGACCATCAATGAGTTTTACGGCCAGACCGAGTGCAATCTTGTCCTGTCGAGCGCGTCACGCTGGGGGATTGCAACGCCTGGGGTGATCGGGCGCGCCGTGCCCGGTCACACCGTCGCCGTCATTGATGAAAGCGGCGCTGTCCTTCCCGATGGTGAGCAGGGGATGATTGCTGTGCACGCGCCTGACCCGGTGATGTTTCTGGGCTACTGGGACAACGAGGCCGCCACGCGCGACAAGTTCATCGGCAACTTTATGACCACCGGCGACCAAGGGATCGCTGGCGATGAGGGGATCCGCTTCGTGGGCCGCGATGATGATGTCATCAATTCGGCCGGCTACAGGATCGGGCCTGGAGAGATTGAAAGCTGCTTGGCCGGCCACCCCGCCGTGGCGCTTTGTGCTGTTGTGGGCAAGCCGGACGATGTGCGCGGCGAGATCGTATCGGCCTTCATCAAGCTTGCCACGGGGACCGAGCCCAACGATGCCCTTAAAGAGGACATCCAAGCTTTTGTGCGCCAGCGGCTCTCCGCCCATGAGTATCCGCGCCAGATTACCTTTGTGGCTGACGTGCCTCTCACCACCACGGGCAAGGTTATCAGACGCGTTTTTCGGGAGGGAACGTCGCCTTCGAACTGAAGCCAACCGGCCGTTCTGCGTCCCATCTGCGGCAGCGCGCCGGGGTTACGCCTCGACTCTTGCCCGCCGCGGGAGCGGCCAGTTCGCTTCATCGACTTCAATCCCCAACGTCTGAGCGCGCGACAGCCGTGGCGGCGGGGTGACAAACCAGCTCGATCCGCCCACCCCGGTGGCCACACGGCGCACGATTTCGCGCGCACCTTGGTCCATGCCCGGCGGATCATAAAAGCTCCCTTTGAGCTGTGTGGCCCTTGCGAGTGCGCGCACAAACACATCCACCGCATCGGGATCGGGCGCTTTGGGGTTTTCCCAGAAGGTATCAAGGGGTTGCTGGTCCGTGAGCCGCTCAATGTCATAGACGGCTGCACCTAAGGTCTTCACAGGGCGCGCTTCGCGCAATGCCGTGAGCCCCACGGTGGAGTTCACCAACACAACACCTGAGGTGTGCTCCAGCATGTCAGCCAGGGGGCCGGCGGATAACAACCGGATCCGACCGGTTAACCCGTGGACATGCTTGGCTTCTTTGAGCGTCTTGCGCCAGTTTTGAAGCCCATTGTCCAGCGGATGGATTTTAACAAGGAGAAGCGCCCCCGCCGGCGCACCACGGGCGAAAGAGCCGAAGATCTCATCCACCAAGGTGGCAAAGTCGTGGTACTTGGAATTGTGGCGGATTTGATAGTCTTCCTGAAGCTGCATGGGAAACAGGAAGAAGGGCTTACCTTCGGCAATGATCTTCTGGGTCTTGGCGTCGGCGCGGCTGCGGGCCCATTGCCGGCGCACCAATTGGGGCAGCCAGGATAGATACTCACGAATGGGGTGATGGGCTCTGTCGCGCTCATAATGGGGGTAAAGCCCCGTGGCAAAGACGCGGGTGAGGGTGTGCGACACATCGAAATAGGCCTCTTTCGCAAAAGAGTGGCCGAACTGAATGGTCGGGTCGATCTGTGGGGCCCCGTCCGCGATGGCTTTGATGTGGTCCCAGGCGGTGGGAAAGCGCGAGAAGAGGCCCATGCCGCCAGGCTCTAGCGTCAGCCAGTCGGGGCGGAGGTAGCCGTTTTCCACCGCGTAGGGCGTTGCGCCTAGGCCATTGGCCACCCCTTCGGCGATCTGGTGGTAGGGGAGGCGATCGGCAAAATAGAGCACATCCGTGATGGCTTCTCGCCGCATCAGCCTCGTCAAAAACGGGGCAAACTCGGTGAGAGTGC
>JBCDLN010000240.1:0-6418 GCA_038745295.1 Pseudomonadota bacterium
CCGCTGACCGCCTGAGAGCTTCACACCGCGCTCACCCACATGGGCGTCAAACCCTTTGCGGCCGGTTGCATCCTGTAGATCGTCAATAAAGTCGAGCGCGTTGGCGCGGCGCGCTGCTTCGCGGATCTCTTCGTCGGTGGCACCTGGTTGGCCGTAAGCAATGTTTTCGCGGATCGACCGGTGGAGGAGCGCTGGCTCTTGGGTCACCACCCCCACTGCCGAGCGCAGCGTATCTTGGGTGACGTTCGCGATATCCTGGCCATCCACCAAGATGCGCCCGCCCTCCAGGTCGTGAAGGCGCAACAAAAGGTTCATGAGCGTTGTCTTGCCCGCGCCCGATGGGCCGACGAGCCCGATCTTCTCGCCAGGCTTCACGGTCAGGTCGAGATGGTCGATGACACCGCCGGCCTTGCCATAGTGGAAGGTGATCCCGTCGAACCGAATCATCCCGTCATCGACCTTTAGCGGCTGCGCGTTCTGCCCGTCGGTCACCTCCGGCTCTGTGGACAGCATTTGCTTGCCGTCCATGATGGTGCCCACCGATTCAAACAGCATCGTCATCTCCCACATGATCCAGTGTGAGATGCCGCTGAGGCGCAGCACCAGGGTGACCGAAACCGCCAAAGCGCCCAGTGAAATGGCGTCCGTCATCCAAAAATGGACACCAAGCGCACCGATGGAGAAAAGGAGCGCTGAGGCGAGCATGTAGTTGACCGCATTGAACCAGGTCACAAGGCGCATTTGATTGTGCACGGTCACCAAAAACTCATCCATTGCATCGCGCGCGTAGTCCCGCTCGCGCTCAGCGTGCGCAAACAGCTTCACGGTTTGGATATTCGTGTAGCTATCGACAATACGGCCCGTCATCAGCGAACGCGCGTCAGCTTGCATAGCACTCACCCGGGACAGACGCGGCACGAAGTAGCTGAGCGACCACCCATAGCCCACCGCCCAAACAAGCATCGGCATCATCAGTCGCCAGTCCGCTTGCGCCGCCACGGCGAGCATCCCGACAAAGTAGGCCCCCACATAGGCGAAAATGTCGAAGATGCGGATCACCACGTCGCGCACGGCGAGCGAGGTTTGCATCACTTTGGTGGCAATGCGCCCGGCGAACTCATCGGCGTAAAATGACATGGGTTGACGCAGCAAATGCCGGTGCGCCCGCCAGCGCACCAACATTGGAAAGTTGCCGGCAAGGGTTTGGTGGACAACCGCGGTCTGGAGGAACACGAGCCCCGGCAGCACCACCAAAATCACCAGGCTCACGAGGATAAGGGTGATCCCCTCTTCGGCCAAAAATGTGCCAGGCTCCCGCTCAGCCAGCCAGTCGACCAAGGTGCCGAAAAAGCCATAGAGGAACGCTTCGCCAAGACCCACCGCCATGGCGCCAATCCCGGTGATCACCACCCACGGCCACAGACCGCGCATATAGTGAAATATGAACGGCCAAAACGATGTTGGCGGGGTTTCAGGCGCCTGTGTGGGGTATGGGTCGACCAGCCGCTCGAAAAAACCAAGCATGGGTGTCTCCTTCGCGCCCGATGTAGTGGCTTAGCCGGTCCGAAGCGAATGAAAGTTTTCTATCAACGTCATCACATCTGGCACTGCTGCGATGAGGTGTGCATCTGGGCCGCACCCCTGACGCCCAATTCTGTCAACGGGCAGAGCGTGTTGCACAGCACCAGCCTTGGCATGGTGCAGGACAAGACGGCGACCATGTCACCTCAAGGGATGGTTTGGGTATCGGGCGACTGGGTGAAGAGCTGGGTGCGCGGCTCATTGGCTGAAAAGAGGTTAAACGCTGCAGAAAGATCGGCTTCGGAAAAGGGCTTTGCCACCATCGGATAGCCCCTGACACGTTCGGGCAAATGATCGGGCACCCCAAACCCTGAGACGAAGACAACAGGCTTACCCTCTCCCTCCATTGCCACGGCAATGGGAATGGAGGTGTCGGAGGAAAGATTAAGGTCTAGGACTGCGCAGTCGATGGAGGAATTTTCAATATTCTCAAGAGCTTTATCGACGCTACTTGCCAATATCACTTTCTCAAAGCCAAATCTGAGAAGTATATTTTCAATATCGAGCGCTATGATGACGTTGTCTTCCACAACAAGTGCCGTTTTACCTGTGGCAAAGGCGAGCCGGTCATGCTGTGCCGGCACATCCATCGATCGCATGGGGACCGGTGAGTCGCTGCGCACGCTGACATAGCGCATCGGGATCTGAAACCGCGCCCGCACACCATCGCGGCTAAAGTCCACCGTGCTGGTGCCTTGGAGTTCAAAGGGAATCGCACTGTTCACCACCGACATGCCAAACCCTTGGCGGTCCGGCTTGTTCACGCGGGGTCCATCGCGTTCCAGCCACTCGATTGTGAGGAAGTCGGTGCCCACCGACCAGAACACCGATACGGTTCCCCGCCGATCCGCGAATGCGCCATGTTTGGCAGCGTTGGTGACCATCTCGTGGATGACAAGCGCAAGACAGGTGAACGCCTTCGGGTCCAAAAGCACATCCGATCCACGAAGGGTCACCCTGCCGCTCGCAACCTGTGCGTAAGCGCTCATCTCATCTTCAAGAAGCGTCATGAGCGGCGCGTCACTCCACTCATCGCGCGTCAGTTGGTCGTGGGCGCGGGCAAGCGCTTTGATCCGCCCGCCAATGACCTCCGCAAACGCCTCGGCCGACGAGACAGTGCCAGCAGTGTGGCGGACAATCCCGTCAATCAGGGTGAGAATATTGCGGATCCTGTGGTTGAGTTCACCGATCAGCAGCTTTTGCGTCGCTTCAGATTGCCGGCGAAGCGCGCTGCGTTCTTCCGTGCCGCGCAGCACCGCTTCCCTGAGGGTGACCCAAAGGGTATTGGCCATCCGCAGTTCGCGCTGCGACCAGGGTTTGGCTGTCCCACGCACCTCTTCGCGCCACGCTGCAAAACTTTCGCGTGGCTGAAGGCGCGTGTGACCGGCAACGGGCACAGCGGGCTTGTTGGGGTTGCCGGCCCACGTGACGGTCTGCACAGCCTCGCGCCGGAAAAACAGGACGTACTCCCCAGCCGGGCGCGAAATGGGCAGCGCCAAAACCCCTGAGGCCCGCGGTGCATAATTGCGCGCTGGCCGGTGATCTGCGGCAAGCGATGGTGTGCTGTAGAGTTCTCCAGGCTCTTGCTCGTTGAGGAAACCGACCATTAAAGCCGCCTCGTTGAGGCTCGGCCCCACTCCGTAGAGGACGTATTGGCCCGATGCCCAGACCGCAACGCCATCGCACATGATGAGGCTGGCAAGGTCTTCCATCACCGGCGCCAGGATATCGAACGCAGAGCCCTCCCGGGCTAGACGCTGCAGCATCCGGTCCCGCGCTTTGCGCTCGTTGTCCTCATAGGCGAGAACCTTACTGCGCTCTCTTGCAGCAATTTCCAGCGCAAACACCTCGCCGAACAGCTCGGCCACAGACCGGGTGACAAATGGCACGGTTCGGGGGCTCATGTGGTGGCAGGCCACAAGGCCCCACAACTGCCCGTCCACCACAACGGAGATGGACAGGGAGGCCGCCACCCCCATGTTGCGCAGGTATTGTTTGTGGATGGGCGATACCGACCGCAGCACCGAGTGAGACAGGTCAAGCGCCTCCCCCCCTCCAATGGCAGGGGCCACAAGGCCGACGCCATCATCATCCACATCGGCGATGATGCGGAAGATATTGCGCAGATAAAGCGCGCGCGCCTGCCGGGGAATGTCAGATGCGGGGTAGCGCAGGCCCAAAAAACTTTCCAGACCCTCGCCTGAGGCTTCGGCAATCACCGCGCCGCTGCCATCTTCTAGGAATTGATACAGCATCACGCGGTCAAAGCCGATCAACGCGCGAATTTGCTCTATGGCGGCTTGGTTAAAGGTGCTGTCGTCGTCCAGCACGCGCAGACGCTTTAACAGGGCCCGCACCAACGACGTTGGCTCTATGGGGCTAGGCTGATCGCTGTGCTCCACCTCAATGATCATCACCCCGTCCGACAGGTGGACGGCTGCGTCATAAAGGCGGCCGTTGGCCAAAAGCGCCTTTGCAAACAGGCGCTGGGCCACGCCGGTCAGTTCGGCGTAGGGCAGCTTGGCGCCAACCTCATCCAAAAAATCCGGTAAGAAGACCGCGCGCGCGGATTTGCCAATAAGGTCGGCGGCAGGAAGACCCACAACCTCTGCCGCGTTCTCGCTCGCAACGATGATGGTCCAATCCGCGGACAGCCCAAACAGCGCGCCAAAAGACTGCACACGGCCCAACTTGTGAATGGGTTCCTTGTCGCAATCCGTCAGGTCGAGTTTTGGCTGCTCGCCCACCTTGAACACCTCGCCGCGGCGCACACGAGTTTTGCCCCGCCGGCGCACCGTAGGAAACTTCTCCCCTTACTGACAATGCTCTGGCCGCGATGCAATCTAAAATTTCTGCCGTTCAAGGCTAAGTGTGGCGTTCGCTCACCATTGCGGCGATTTGACAAATGCCTCGAACGAGGAGGTTGCGCCGCGCAACATTCCGTCTCGGTCGTTCAATCGCTCATCGGCTTGGGTCAATTGCTCCAAAAACCCTTGCCAATGGCGTGGAGGGTCCGGCTTGAAAAAGGGATGATGGGCGAGCGCTGCAGTTTGCCGGGCGATCACTTTGCCGCCAAGCCGTGAGCCTTCCAGCACATAAAGCCCGCCCCACACTTCGCCTTCGGTCTCCAGCACAACATCTTTGATTGTAGGAATGGCCGGCAGGTGCTGACGGCGCATCCTGCTCCCCACATCGGCGCCAATCAGCCGCGGGGCGGCGCGCTCCACAGCGGTCTCCACAGCGCAAAAGCCGTGGGCTAAGAAAGACAAGAACTCATTGCGGCCCGTCCCCGTGGACAGGTCGTAGGCGCCTGCCATTTGGTCCACCTCATCATGAAGCGGCTTCAAATGGCCGTAGAGAAACTTTCGGATGGTTAGATCCATCACTGTGATTCGGGCGTCCATCGCATAACTCTAGTCCCAGCGGCGGGCCTATGCATCACATTATTGATATAACCTGAGACGATTTGATGGGGTGGTGACGCCTGGCGCTGTCTCCCGAGGGGGGCGGTGGTGTTGACCTCCCGATCCGCTCCGTAAGGATCACAATTGGGGGACTTGGCGGGTGCTGCCGCAGCAGGCGGTCTGTGTTCAGAAAGGGCAAGTGGTGCGGGCGTGCTGGGTTGGACTGTTGTGTGTGGTGCTGGTGGGGCTCATCTTTGCGGTTGAGCGTTTGGCCAGCGAACTCGGCTTTCATCAACATCTTGGCATGGCCGCGCACGCCACAACGCCCATTCCGCGCAAGAAGCCACAAGGTGGTGTGGGCCGCGCGCCCTCGCCCGCCCCAAGTGCAGCGCCACCATCGCAAAGAAACGCTGCCCCATCACAATCAGGCGCTCCAACAACCCAGCAGCAAGGATCGCAACAGGAGGGGGCGCAGCAGCGCGGATTTTTCGGCCGTGTTTTCGGACGCAATGGGAGCGCCGCAGGCCGGAGCGGAGGCCGCGGCAAGAGGCAAGCGCTGCTGGCTGCCTATCCCGGCGCATTCCGGTTTGAAGGCAACATGGCGGTCTTCCCCAACGGCCAGCGCATTGCGTGGGACGATGGGCGCCAAAAATCGCCCGCCGAGCGGCTCACCAACCCCGACCTTGAAGACATGTTCCACTACCCCTACCCCCGCGCCGGCAGCGCCATCACCGCGCCCAAACGCCACCACGATCCGGGCCGGGTGCGCAGCGACCCCTTCTTCAGGGCCCTTTATGGCAACAGCCAGCGGGAGGTGGCCGGCACTGTGCGCACCATCAACTGGGTTCCAAGGCTTGGTGGGGGTACACTCCCAGTCACCACAAAATTCGGTATTGACCGAAAGCTCACCAAGGTTTCGGCTGAATTGGAGCGACTACCCAGTCGGTTTCATGCATATCTACGGCCCTCCGCCGGCACATTTTTGTGGCGCCGCATCGCGGGGACAAATCGGCTGAGCGTCCACTCTTTCGGGGCTGCGATCGACATTAATACCCGTTACGCCAACTACTGGCGATGGGATGGACAAAGCGGTGACGCCATTGCGTTCCGCAACCAAATCCCCCTCGAAATCATCACTATCTTTGAGAAGCACTGCTTCATCTGGGGCGGTCGCTGGTATCACTATGACACGATGCACTTTGAGTATCGGCCAGAGCTTCTGCCAGGCTGCCAGCGCTAGCTGCCGTTTCCATCAACGTAGTTCATTGCCGAACCGCCATAGGGGGCCGTGCCTCACTGCTCCCGCCTAGGGTCAATCGTCCCGCGGTGGGCCTGATGCATCAACCCACGGCTTCGCCTCAGCCGGCACAATTGCCGGCCTCAGACGTTGCCGAAACGCGCAAGCGCGTTTCGGTGGGGTTTACCCATCAGGC
>JBCDLN010000241.1:0-6350 GCA_038745295.1 Pseudomonadota bacterium
GGCGTAGGGGTTGTCACCACGTCTGAGGTTGAGCCGGATGGGAACGCCCGGCAGATCAAACGTCTCGCGGATGCCATTGACGAGGTAGCGCTCGTAGGCGGCCGGCAGAGCATCGGGCCGCGAACAAAAGGCAACGAAGGTCGGCGGGCGGGACTTTGCCTGCGTCATATACCTGATTTTAATCCTACGACCTGCCACAGCCGGCGGCGGATGGCGTGTGAGGGCCCCTTCAAGCCATCGGTTGAGGCGGCCGGTGGAAATCCGTGTCGACCACCGCGCCACAGCGTCCACCACGGTGGCAAGGAGCTTGTCCACCCCGCGCCCTGACAGCGCTGAGACCGACATCACCCGCACGCCCGCTGCTTGCGGGAGGAGCCGTGTCGCCGCCTCTCGCGCGGCCCGGATGGTGGCATCGGGCGTTTCCACCAGATCCCATTTGTTGAGGGCAATCACCACCGCACGCCCTTCGCGCACGGCAAGGTCGGCAATCTGAAGGTCCTGCTTTTCAAAGGGTTGCAGCGCATCGAGCACCACCACAACAACTTCGGCATATTTGAGGGCGCGGACCGTGTCGCCGGTGGCAGCCTTTTCAAGCGCACTCACCACGCGCGAGCGCCGACGAAGCCCTGCGGTATCGACGAGCTTGAAGCGCTGCGCCCCGGACTGGAACTCCACGCTGATCGCATCGCGGGTGAGGCCAGCTTCGGGGCCCGTCAGCATTCGCTCTTCGCCGACAATTTGGTTTAAGAGCGTTGACTTTCCCACATTGGGTCGGCCGACGATGGCGATGGAAATGGCGCGCCCTTCGGGGGCATCTTCGACATGGTTGTCCTCGTCATCGGGGGCGTTGAGGGCGTTTTGGTGGGCCGCCTCTTCAAACGCTTCTGCGAGCGCATCGCGCAGATCCGCAAGCCCCTCCCCGTGCTCGGCCGACACCGCAACCGGGTCCCCAAGCCCCAGCCGGTAAGCGTCAAGGCTGAGCGTATCGCCGCCGCGACCTTCCGCTTTGTTGGCCGCAAGGACGACAGGCTTGCCCCGCCGGCGCACCATCTCAGCAAGGGTTTCATCAAGTGGGGTGACGCCAACCCGGGCATCCACCACAAAAAGGGTCACATCAGCGTCATCGAGCGCGGGCGCCATTTGGGCCCACATGCGCCCCTCCAGCGAGCCTTCGCCCGCATCTTCAAAGCCCGCCGTGTCGGTGATGGAAAATGTGAGGTCATGGAGGCGCGCGTCCGCTTCACGCCGGTCGCGGGTCACCCCCGGCGTATCATCCACAATGGCAAGGCGCTTTCCGGCCAGACGGTTAAACAGTGTCGATTTGCCGACATTCGCCCGCCCGGCGATTGCAACGCGCATCCCCGTCAGCGCAGCGCCGTGATTTCGCCGGTGTCGGAGACGATGATCATCTGACCGGCCGCCACGATGGGAGCCGTGTACGCAGGCGAGCCAATTTTGCGGTCCCCTTTCAGCTGGCCTGTGATGGGGTCCACTGTGGCAAGGCGCCCGTCGTTGGAAATGGCGTAAAGCGCATTGCCGGCCAGGATCGGGCCTGCGTAGGCTTGGTCTTTCTTCTTGTGGGGCTTGGGAAGCTCCGTCATCCACAAAATCTCACCGCTTGAGCGCGAGAGGGCAATCATGCGGTTGGCAAGGTCGATCAAGAAGACCGCATCACCTGAGACCACCGGTGTATGGGCCGACCCCACGTCCCGCTCCCAGACTTTGCTGCCATCGCTCAGCTTAACCGCGACGGTGCGCCCGGCAATTCCTGTGGCGTAGACAATGCCGCCATCAATGACGGGACTGCCCGATACGTCCATCAGCCCCGATACGGCGAGGGTGCGCATGGAGCGGGTGACAAACTCTTGCCAGGTGGGTTCGCCCGATTCCACTGAGAAGGCCATCAACTCGCCTGAAGAATAAGGCACCACCACCTTGTCGCCCGACACGGCCGGTGAGGCGACTGACATCAAGCCAGCCTGCTCTGGGATGCCATCATAGGTGAAGGCTTCTGCGCCATCTTCTTGGTTGATGGCGAACACCTCATTTTTCTTGCTCACCACGAACACTTTACCGGCCCCGGCGGTGGGGGCCCCGCGGATGGGCGTATCCACTTCACGCCGCCATAAGACTTCGCCGTTTTGGGCGGAGAGTGCGGCCACTTCCCCATAGCCGGTGGCAACGAACACACGCCCCCCATCAACGGTCACCCCGCCGCCGGAGGCCCAGTCACGCTCACTTTCGGGCCGCAAGGAGGTGCGCCACGCCCGCCCGCCGGACGATGCTGTGAGCGCCGTCACCGCACCATCGGGGGAGTAGACAAACACCCGGTCGCCCGCCACGACCGGCCGGGCGGAGATCCGCAGTGTCCCCCGTGTTGCTGTAAGGCCGGAAATGGATGTTCCGCCCACTTGTGCCCGCCACGCCCTCGACCCACCGCCATTAAAGGCGAGGTGACCGGGGGCGTTCTGTGCGTTTCCGCCAGGTTGAGGCCAATCATTGTTGGCGCGCGCAGGACCCACCGACGCTGACTTCATGTCTTCGGGGCGCATCATGGCGGTGGTGGTGGTGAACACCGTCTCCCGGTCGCCCACGAGTTTGGTGTCTTTCACCCCGAACGGATTGAGGTCGGCAATGGACCCGCAACCTGCCACCAAAGCAGCAAGGCCAATGACAAGAACACGCATCAGTTGGTCTCCCCGGCGGTGGCGGCAGCTGGTTCAGCGCCTTCAGCGCTCGACTGGGCCATCAGAGCCAGCATGAAACGGGCTCGCGCTTGGAGTGCCGGCGGGACGGCCACCGCATCGCGCAGGCTCGTGAACCAGCGCTTTGCACCAGCAATATTGTCAGCGGCGTAGGCAGCAAGGCCCATAACCTCTTGCGCAGACTTGTTGAAGGGGTTGCTCGTGTCCTCGGCCATAGCCGCAACGGTTTGCTCTGCTTCGGCGGTCTCACCAAGGTCGATGAGGGTATGGGCAAGGCGGATCCGGGCGAGATCCTGATAGAGCGCAGGAACGCTGCTGTCTGTGGAAAGCTCGGTTAAGACATCGCGGGCGGCTGCCGTGTCATCAGCAGCAGCGTAGGCTGACGCAGCACGAAATTTGGCGAGCATCGGATAGCCACCCGGCGCCCCCTCAGCGAACGCCAAAAGCTGGTCCCCTGCACCGCGGGTGCCGGTCTCATCAGCTGACTGCAACGCTGCGATGAACAAATCGCCAGCCGCGCGTTCCCGGCTCGTGGACCAAGCCTCATAGCCTCGGTAGCCGGCCGTGATCACCACAATCAGCACAGCAGCGCTGATGAGCACGATCCCATAACGGTCCCAAAGCCGCTTCAGCTTCTCGCGCCGAAGGTCCTCTTCGACTTCCTGGAAGATATCACTCATTTACGCCACCTGGGCCGATCCATCCGCACCCTCGCCCATCGCGAGGATCCCCCTTTATTGGGTGGTCGGTGATCCCATGACAATCGGCGAGACGCCTATTAGCCACATATGCACGTGCCACACAAACAAGACGTAAACGACAAGCCCCACTGTCACCGCAATGGCATCATCGCGGAAGGTGGGTTGAAAGTCGGCTGGGGCCAAAACGCCGGCCCTCTCGCGCCGCTTGACGGAAATCCTGTCGACCACAGCCCAGGCGAGAAAAGACCCAAACAGCACCACGCCCGCCGCGTCACCGTTGGCCAGAAGGTGCGCGAACGCCCAGATCTTCACCGCGGCCAGCATCGGGTGCTTCACCACCTTTTTGATATGGCTTTTGCCATAGGTGGCGACGAACAAGATGAACGAAAACGCCATCAATAACAGGGCAATGTGGGACAAGAACGGAGGCGGAAAGTAAAGAAACGGCGCGCCGTCCACATACCGCCAGGCTTTGTAGCCCTCTGCGATTAAAATCAGCCCCCCCAGAGACACCACCGAATAGACAATCCTGTAGGCAATGTCGCCGCCAATGGCCTTCAGCCTTTTATGAAGGCCAACCGCCATGGGTAGCGAGTGCGACCCCAGGAAAATCAAGAGCCCCAACAACATTAGACCCATGCGTGTCCCTTGCTCCTCTTTGCGCAATCGTCAGGGCGAGCTTTTTGGTGGCACGGTGGCGCGCAGGAGAGCGTTTTGCTGCCGCATCACTCCACGGTCCCACCGCCCCGCCAGCTCACTGGACTTATTGTAATTGCAATATGCCCAGTCTGGCATTGGCCACAACCCTTCCTGGCGCCACGAATTCGTCAGCCCGCGTCGCGCGCCAGCGCAGACCACGCGCCAATGTGGGCTCGCTATTGGCAGGGGGAAGGAGCGAACCGCTTGAGGGTCGGGCGGATCAGCGCGACACCGGCATGCCAGCGCGCCCTCCCCAGCCCTATGCGGCTTCGCGGCCGGGAAGTGGCGGCGGCATTGTCGCAACCACCTCAGGCCGGGCGAGCGCGCGCTCAACACCATGTGACAGGGCAGCGACGGACGGCTTCAGCGCCACCGCCTCCGGCAGCCGCAAGACGTAGTAGAGCATCGGGATCGCCCAAAGGTCTGGCAGACGGTACGTGGACGAAAGAAGGGCGCCATCAGAGACCGCTTTGTCGAGGACGCCCAGCTGGGTCTTAACCGTGGGCCAAGCTGCATCGATCATCTCCCGGTTCGGGCTGCCATCGTCCGTCCCTGGAAAGAAGTAGCCAAAGGCGTACTGGCGCAGGAGCACTTTATCCATGGCGCCGATGAGCATCTGGACCCAGCTTTCGTCCCGTGCCGCCTCAAGGGGATCAGTCGCTGTGAGAGACGGGCCATCAAAGGCGGCGTCCACGTAAGCGACAACGGCGCGAGACTCGCACAGGGTGAACTCGCCATGGCGCATCGCGGGGATGAGGCCGAGGGGATGGATCACCAAAACCTCGGGACTGTGGGGATAGGCTGGCGTTACGTGATGGGCAACGCCTTTGCGCGCAAGAGCAAGGCGCGTCGCCCACACGAAGTTGCTTTGCGGTGCGCCGATGATTTCAACGTCTGACATGAGCTGCCTCCAGTTGTGCTGTCACTGAGGTGACGGATCGCACCAGATCATTTCGACAGGTCTGAGACGGAAACGCAGCATCGCCTTGAAAATGGCACTGAAGCCAAGGCCCCATCGTCCGTCAGTAGGTCGCCCTGCCGCCGGAGAGATCGAAAACGCCTGCTGTGGTGAACGAGTTTTCCGCGCTGGCGAGCCAGGCGATGAGGTTTGCCGCTTCAGCCACCTCCAAAAACCGCGCACGGGGAATTTTGGCGAGCATATAGCCGATGTGCTCTTCGCTCATCTGATCGAAAATTCGCGTGCGCGCGGCCGCCGGCGTGATGCAGTTGACGGCAATGTTCTGGCCCGCGAGCTCTTTGCCCAAGCTCTTCGTAAAGCCAATCACGCCTGCCTTTGAGGCAGAATAGGCCGCCGCGTTGGGGTTACCTTCCTTCCCGGCCACAGAGGCAATGTTGATGATCCTGCCGTAGTTTTTGGCCCGCATACCCGCGACCACCACTTTGTTGACGTGGAAGGTCCCCAAAAGGTTGATGGCGCAAATCTCGTGGAACGTCTCCACCGGGTAGTCCTCAACGGTGGCATTGAGGCCGGCAATGCCCGCTGAGTTGACCACAATATCCACCGGGCCCAGCGCCTCGACTGTCTTATCGTGGGCGGCCACCACCGACGCCCAGTCCGCTATATCAGCCCGCACGGCGACGCCATTGATGGCGGCTGCCTTTTCTTCAGCGAGGGCATCGTCAAGATCCCAAATGGCAACCCGGGCGCCGCCTTCTGCCAGCCGGTCGGCGGCCGCCCCGCCAATCCCTTGCGCCCCACCGGTGACGATGGCGACCTGCCCACCAAAATCGTAGCTGTTCACGTTGGCGTCCTCACTGTGTCTTTGTGCTCGTGGGCCGCCTTTGGGACGACCGTCTTACGCCGGCTGCTGAGCGAAGAGATCCCGCCCCATCTGCCGTGCCAGATCGGCATAGTCGAGGAGGACCCAGTTCTCCATGATCCTGTCCCCTTCGCAGCGATAAAAGTCCATCACGCGCAAGGTGAGCTTTTTGCCTGTCGGCGGGATGCCAAGGTAGGTGTCCGCGTGGGTCATGGTCATCGACGGCCAGCCGGAGACTGCCACATAGGCGCCGTCGCTGAACCGGCAGTAGTGGTTGCCGCCGATGCGATCGGGAAAGGCTCTTAAGAAACACGCCCGGTGGTGGTCCACAAAGCCTGGCCAGCCCATGGTGGAGCCGATCCCGCCTGGCCCGTACCACATAAAATCATCCGACCATGTCCCGCCGGGCCCCATCTGGCCTTGCGAATCAAAGGTGTTGGGGTCGAACCGATGGAGCCCCTGAA
>JBCDLN010000242.1:0-6340 GCA_038745295.1 Pseudomonadota bacterium
GCGATTTCCCGGTCGCCAATGGCCGCTTTGTGACCTTGGCCGTGGGCGCCCAAGATCGCCCACTCCACGTCAGGGCGCATGGCGCTGACAATCTTTGCGGCCTGCACAAATTCCCGCACACCCTTTTCAGCCAGGAGGCGGCCCACAAACAACAACCGCAACGGGCCTTTTGGCAAAGGGTGAGGCACGAACCGACGAAGGTTGACACCTGAACCTGGCACCAGGGCCGACCGCCCCGCCCGCACAAGCCCTGCCCCTTCAAATAAAGCCAAATCGTCAGCATTTTGAAAGAACACGGTGCGCGGGTGCTTCAGAGCAAGGCGATAAAGCGGGCGTACAAGGTCCTCCAACCGGCCGCCACCCACAAAAGCTGTCCCAAGACCGGTGACAGTCGCCACCGTTGGGACGCCTGAAAGGGCGGCCGCCACTGACCCGTAAATATTAGGCTTGATGGTGTAGGTGAGCATCACATTCGGCCTCACCTGCCGGACAATTCTGATGAGCCGCGCAAAAAGCTGTGCTTCCTTCAAAGGCGAGCGCCCCGCTTGATCCATGGGCAGATCCACCGTCTCACACCCCATCGCTGAAAGTGTGGCCATCGCCTCATCTGCAGGTGCAACCGCAATCACACGATGACGGCGGTGGATCAGCCGCTCAATCAACCCCTGACGGAAATTTGCAAGGTTCCACGCAGTATTCGCCACCAACATCGTCACAGGCCGGTGCGCATTGTGCATTGTGCATTCCTTATCCGGCTGCAGATCTTTGATCTGCGTGTGTGCAAAAGAACGCCAGCAATCAGCGCTCACCCACTCAAGTTGCTGCCGCGCCATTCAAAACCTATGGTTTAGTGCCACACCGCAAAGACACACTCACTTGGTACATCGCTTTCCAAACTCAATTTTGAGATACTGCTAGGACGCGTCAGATACTGCTGTAATACTGGCGATACCACGCGACAAACCGCTCAATACCCACCTTGATACTGGTCTTAGGCTGATATCCTGTCGCATCGAAAAGCCGGCTAGAATCAGCATAGGTGTCCGGCACATCCCCAGGCTGAAGGGGAAGCAGCTTTTTGATCGCTGGCTTTTGGAGCGCCTCTTCCAGTGCGCTGATGTATTCGCCAAGCTGAGCAGGCGCACCATTGCCGATGTTGTAGATCCGATAGGGCGCGTTGGAGCGCGCCGGGTCGGGTGCCCGTCCGTTCCAGTGCGGGTCAGGCTCGGCAGGCCGATCACTCGTTCGGATGACCCCTTCGACAATGTCGTCAATATAGGTGAAGTCCCGGCTGTGGTTTCCGTCGTTGAAAACTTCAATGGGCTCGCCCGCGAGAATCGCCTTGGTGAACTTGAAGAGCGCCATGTCAGGCCGCCCCCATGGGCCGTAGACCGTGAAGAAACGCAGCCCTGTGGTCGGCAAGCGATAAAGATGACTGTAGGCGTGGGCCATCAACTCATTGGCCCGCTTGGTGGCCGCATAAAACTGCAGCGGGTGGTCCACCCCATCAGCCTCGCTAAAGGGCAGTTTCGTGTTGGCGCCATAGACAGATGAGGTGGACGCATAGGTGAGGTGGCCCACGCTCCCATATCGGCACGCTTCCAACAGGTTGGTAAAGGCGATGAGGTTGGAGGTGACGTAGGCATGAGGGTCAGTCAGCGAATGGCGCACCCCCGCCTGGGCGGCAAGGTGAATGACCCTGTCGAATGATGTCTCTTCAAAGAGCGACGACACTGCACCCTGGTGGGCAAGGTCGATGCGGTGAAAGGTAAAGCCGGCGTTGGTTTCCCGCGCCACGTCGCGAAGGACGTCAAGCCGCGCTTCTTTTAACGATACATCATAGTAATCGTTGAGTATGTCGGCGGCCACCACGCTGTCGCCGCGCTGCATGAGCGCGCGCGCCACATGGAACCCGATGAAGCCCGCCGCCCCTGTCACCAAGACTTTCATAGCGCCCCACCGATCGCCATGGCGCTAAAGCCGCCCATCGGACTGGGTCCTGCCAAACTTTGATTTGACATCAAAGAACACGTGAGGCGAACGGGCAAAGCTGCGAATGTGATCTGCACCCAGTTCAGCAAAGACATCATGGGCCACGGCAAGAATAATGGTGTCGTAACTACCCGGCATCGGCTCGTGCGTTAAAAGGTCTAGGTCCAAGTGCCGCTTAGCCTCCTCAGGCGCCACCCAAGGGTCCCACACATCAACCTGCGCATTGTAGCTCTTCAGCTCACTCACAATATCCACAACGCGGCTATTGCGCAGATCAGGGCAGTTTTCTTTGAACGAAAGCCCCATAACCAGCACCCGCGAGCCCACCACCGGAAGCCCCCTTGCCATCATCAACCTGATGACCCTGTCGACCACATGAGGGCCCATCCCGTCATTGATACGCCGCCCGGCCAGGATCACCTCAGGGTGGTAACCCACCTGCTGAGCCTTGTGTGTGAGATAGTAAGGGTCAACGCCAATACAGTGCCCACCCACAAGTCCTGGTGTGAACGGCAAAAAGTTCCATTTGGTTTGTGCAGCGGCAAGAACTTCGGTGGTATCCAGATCAAGCTTGTTGAAGATGATGGCAAGCTCGTTCATCAGCGCAATGTTGAGATCGCGCTGCGTATTCTCGATGACTTTGGCCGCTTCCGCCACCTCGATGGACGCCGCTTTATGGGTGCCGGCCTCCACAATGGTGCCGTAGAGCGCGTCGATCTGATCGGCAATCTCAGGCGTTGATCCTGCTGTCACCTTCACGATTGTGGCCAGCCTGTGCCGCTTGTCACCAGGGTTCGCGCGCTCGGGACTATAGCCGATGAAAAACCCATCGTTGAGGGTTAGGCCCGACTGCCTGGCAAGGATTGGGGCACACACATCACGCGTACAGCCTGGAAAGACCGTTGATTCATAAATCACCACAGCGCCAGAGCGCATGTGCGCCCCCACCGTCTTGGACGCTTCTTCCAGATGGCGAAGGTCCGGCCGCTTGGCATCGTCCACCGGGGTCGGCACAGCCACTATAAAAACGCTGCACGCGGCAAGCGCAGCCGGGTCGGTGGTGAATGTGAGATGGCGAGCAGCGGCGAGCTCCTCCCCCGTCACTTCGCCGGTGAGGTCTTCCCCGCGGGAGAGCTCAGCCACACGGGTTTGGCTGGGGTCAAACCCAACAACCTTCTGGCGCTGGCCGAATGCCACAGCCACAGGAAGGCCCACATAGCCAAGGCCCACAACCGCAATTGTGGCGTCTGTCAGAACCATATTGTCTTCCACGCGAGCAAGCGGTCTCTAGCTGATTAGCTTAATCAATCCTAAGTAGCAATGCTCCATCGCCCCGCATTTACACATCGATGCGTCAACTGGGGCGAACATCGCTGGCTTCTTGGCGGTTTAGGCTATGTTGACGCGGTCCTGCAATCGCCAGCGAACCCTAAGAAGCCATAGACCGTCACAAAACGCATCAGGCGCCTTCTAGCGGGGCGCCCCCTCATCGGGGAGCGGTGGCGGGTTGGATGTTGATGGGCCCTGGTCCCCCTCACTCTCATCGGTGATTGTGGGGACCGAAGGGTCTGGACCGGCGGTAATCCGGCTTGGCATTGGCGGCAAGTCGATGGCCGGAACGGGCGGCGTCCCCAGAGTGGGCGGGACCTGCCAAGTGAACGCATCAAGACGGCCCGTCACTGGTGATACCGGCGCCCAGGCTGCCGCCATCACCCCATCGGCCATCCATACAGGATCGTGCGGGGCACGCACGGCCCGGGCGAGCCAATCGCGCACCCGCCCTTCATCCCCTGGGGCCATCGCCTCAAGCTCGGCCATCAAGATGCAGACCCGTTGGGGGGCGCTGCTGTCGAGGAAGGGATGGATCGCCTCGCGCGCCGCGTCCAATTCGCGCGCAGAAAGGGCAGCGCGGGCCAAACCCAACGCGCTTTCAAGATGCTGGGGCTGAATGGCGGCAAATGATTTGGCCCGCTTCAACCGGACATCAGCCGCTTGGCCTTCAAGATCAAGTGCGGCGCGAAAGAGGTCCGGGTGCGGCGCGCGCTTATAGGTCTCCTCCAAAATCGTGGCAGCTTGGCGTTTGTTCCTGCTGGCGACGGCAGCGCTGGCGGCAAGGGCTGCCGGGACAAAGTCCTTTGCAAGGCGATGGGCCTCAAGCGCCATATCACGGCTTGATCCGCGATCCTCTGATTGGCCGGAGAGCGCCTGCGCGGTTAACAGAACCGCGCGGAGCCTATTGGCGGCGCGGGTGTCGACCAATCCGGCCTTTTGGTTGCGCGCTAGCTGGGCGAGCGCAAAGGCGGTATCGCCCGACGCGGCGGCTGCCTCGAACACCATGTGTGCAGCCCAGCCAAGCTGCGGATCACGTGCAAGCGCTGCGCGCGCATGGGACAGGGCAGCCACATGATCGCCGGAGCGGATTGCCTCAATGGCGAGACCATGCTCACCAACAATGGCCGTGGGGTCTGCCGCCGCGAGTGTGCCAAAGTGCCGGCGGGCTGCCTCGCCGTCCCCGTTCAACTGGGCGGTTTGTGCGGCAAAAAATGTGGCGAGCGCGCGATCAGGAAGCGCCCTCAGCGAGCGGGCTGCCGCACGGCCCGCGGTTTTGGCATCGCCGCCGCCAAGGGCAACGAGCCCATCCCCAAAGGTTGCCCAGGCCTGCGCCGTCTTGCGCGACCTGCGCCGGGCTCTCAGCCTGGAGGGCCACTGCCACAAGAGCCTCAGCCCCTCCCCAGCCACCAACACCACCACCACGCCAAGCGCCAAAAGAGCAGCGGCCTTTGTGGCGCTGATCTCGCCATCGATGCCATGCCATGTGTAGCGCACCACACCAGGAAACTGCGCAAACCAGGTCACGCCGAGAGAAAGGAGCAAAATGGTGAGGATGAGTGTGCGCAACACAGGACGTGGCCAGCTGCGTCAGCCGCCGTCGCGCAACGCGGCAAGGGCTTTGAAGAGGGCCTCTTCGTTGGGCCGCTCGGCCACCTTGCACACCGTTGTGCTGCGCACGGGTGCCGCTACCGCTGTGGAAAGCACCACACACGCAGCCTCTCGCCAGGGCGAATGCGTGGCATAGCGCGTGAATATTTTTGCTGTCCTGGGCGAATAAAGGAGCACCGCATCAAGGGGCCCCTCTACGGACGGCAAAGCCTCACTGGGCGCCATCTTGTAGATAACACGGCGCTCTGCTGCCCAACCCGCTTCCATAAGGCGGCCCGCTAGGTCCCCTTTTTGATCTTCACCCCCCACATGGACGATGGGCGGCTTAGCCTTCTCACATAAGAGCGCAAAGAGGGTCTCAACGTCGCCATCGGCGCTTTCCACGTGGAGTGCACCGCTGCGTCTTGCATCAGCCGCGCTGGCTTTACCCACGCAAAAGGTGGGGATGGTGTGAAACTGAGGGTGGTGCGCAAGGCGCATGGCGGCGGTGCGGCTTGTGATGGCAAGGGAGCCGATGTTGTCAGCTGGGCCCCAATCGCCCACATCCTTGGCCACAAGAAGCGGAGCAGAGCGCACCTGATAGCCGATCTTTTCAAGCCGCGCTGCTGTTTGTGAGCACTGGGGCTCCGGCCGTGTCACAGCGACGGTGAAGGTCATCGGCCCCTCCAATCTAAGGGGCAACAGCTGTTCAGCGCTGTGCGGGGCAGACCCATCATCATGACCAACTTTGGAAGAAGTGATCACCAACCCGTCGCCTCAAGCCCGCACCCGCTTCATGGCCGACGGCAAAGGCATCATCTGCGGGGCCGCTCCCTTCAGCTTCGGCAAAGTGGGCACCATCGGGCGTTGCCACCAAGCCGCTAATGGAAACGCTCCCATTCTCTACCGTGGCCAGCCCTGCAATGGGTGTGCGGCAAGAGCCATCAAGGGCCGACAAAAACCCACGTTCAGCGTGGACGGCGTGGGCTGTTGCGGGGTGGTTGAGCGTGGTAAGCGCCGCGCGCACCCTGGCGTCATCGCGCCGGGTCTCCACCGCGATGGCGCCCTGCGCAAGGGCGGGCGGAAAGCGCTCAATATCAAGGATTTCTGTGGCGACCTCTTCTTGGCCCAAACGCTTGAGGCCCGCGAGGGCAAGAAGGGTCGCTTCGCACTCCCCCGCTTCCAGTTTGGCAAGACGGGTCTGAACATTGCCGCGCAGAATCGCGCAGTTGAGGTCGGGCCGAGCGCGTTTGATGAGCGCTTGGCGGCGCAAAGAGGCCGTGCCCACAGTGGCGCCTTCGGGAAGGGCACTCAACGGCACACCACCCCGGCCGATGAAGGCATCACGCACATCTTCGCGCGGCAAGAATGCGCCCAGGATGAGCGCGTCGGGCAGCACGGTCTCAAGGTCTTTGGCGGAGTGGACCGC
>JBCDLN010000243.1:0-6304 GCA_038745295.1 Pseudomonadota bacterium
CCCGCGGTGGGGCTGCTGCATCAACCCACGCATCGCTAAGCCGGCACACTTGCCGGCCTCAGACGTTGCCGAAACGCGCACGCGCGTTTCGGTGGGGTTGACCCATCAGGCCCACCGCGGGATTCTGATGGTGTCGGCTCCGAAGGAACGTCGCTATTTGGTGTCCCACCAAAGGAAGATGTGAAGGGTTCTTTGGGAGCACTTCTGAGTTCTGGCGGAGGTTAGAGTGAACAACCTTCATGGCCTCCACATCTAGAGCACGATCCGCTCAGTTTGATACATACTGAGCGGATAAAAACGGGCTCGCCCCTGAAGAGCGCGCATGGTTTCCCCGCTCGATCTGACCCAGATCGAGCGAGACATGCACTCGCGGTGGACGCTCAGTGATTGCCCATTGCGTCAGAGCATGCCGCGCCGCGTGCGGCGCGAGGACAATGCTCGCCCCTTTGAAAAGCGGGCGGTTTGTCCCGATCAAGCGATCCTGTTTGATCGGGAACCGCGTTAAAAGGCGAGGGCTTTGGCTTGGCGGACCAGGGGCATCGCTTCGACGCGTTCAACGATTGAAGGATCGGGGGCGCCGTCCACCTCGACGATGCAGATGGCCTCTCCCCCGGCATCCCGCCGGCCAAGGGTGAAGTTGGCAATATTTACTCCAGCTTCACCTAAGAGTGAGCCGATCCCCCCGATGAAGCCAGGCTTATCTTCATTGGTGACGTAGAGCATGTTGTCGGCAAAATCTGACTCCAGGTTGATGCCCTTCACCTGGATGATCCGCGGTTTACCGTCAGAAAAGACGGTGCCTGCCACCGACCGTTCTTGCCGCTCTGTGCTCACTGAAAGGCGAATGTAGCTCTCGTAAGCGCCTTGCTGCTCGCGGCGCACCTCTTCCACGGCTATCCCGCGGTCGCGGGCAATTGTGGGCGCGGAGACCATGTTCACGTCTTGAAGGAGCGGGCGCATGAGCCCGGTCACCACCGCCGCCGTCAGCGCTTTGAGGTTCATGTGGGCCACCGCGCCCTCGTACTCGATGCGCACACCCTTGATGGCGCTTTCGGTGAGTTGGCCTGCAAATGAGCCAAGCCGCTCTGCAAGGGTCACAAAGGGCGTGAGGAACGGCGCTTCCTCAGCGCTGATCGATGGCATGTTGAGGGCGTTGGTGACTGCGCCACGCAACAAATACTCCGCCATTTGTTCAGCCACTTGGAGGGCGACGTTTTCCTGCGCCTCCGTGGTCGCTGCCCCAAGATGTGGCGTGCAGATGAGGTTTGGCGCGCCGAAAAGGGCGTTTGAGGTTGCAGGCTCTTCGGCAAAAACGTCGATCCCGGCGCCGCCAAGCCGGCCCTCATCGAGCGCTTCGCGTAAGGCCTCTTCATCCACCAGACCCCCCCGGGCGCAGTTGATGATCATGGCGCCGGCCTTCATCGCACCTATGGCCTCGCGGCTGATGATGTTGCGGGTCCGGTCGGTGAGCGGTGTGTGAAGGGTGACAATATCGGCCCGGCGGACCAACTCATCGAGCTCCACCTTTTCCACACCGAGCTCCAGCGCGCGGTCCGTGGACAAGAAGGGGTCGAACGCAATCACCTTCAGCCTGAGCCCGATCGCGCGGCTTGCCACAATAGACCCAATATTGCCGCATCCCACCACGCCGAGGGTTTTGCCGGTGAGTTCGCGGCCCATGAAACGGTTCTTTTCCCACTTGCCCGCCTGGGTGGAAGCATCCGCCGCAGCAATCTGCCGCGAGACGGCAAACATCATTGCGATGGCGTGCTCGGCGGTGGTGATGGAATTGCCGAAGGGTGTGTTCATGACGATCACGCCGGAACGGGTGGCGGCCGGCACGTCAATGTTGTCGACGCCGATCCCCGCCCGGCCAATCACGCGCAGTTTGGGGGCCGCTGCCAACACCTTTTCGCTCACCTTGGTGGCAGAGCGGATGGCCAAACCGTCAACGTCGGCCACGGCACTGAGGAGAGCGTCTTTGTCTTTGCCAAGGTCGGGCTCGTAGCGGGTGACGATGCCGCGATCTTTGAAGATGTCGACAGCAAGGGGGGAGAGTTTGTCTGAGATGAGGACTGTGGGCATGTGTGAGATCCTGCGCGCCAGAACTCTTGGCCGCATATGTCAATGAGAACGGTAAAGGTGTGGGCTGCTGCCGCGGCTAAGCGGCCGCGGCTTGGGGCTTTTCGGCTGATTGAAACGCCCAGTCGAGCCATAGCGTGAGGGCAGCAAGGTCGTCGGCCTCCACTGTGGCGCCGGCCCATATCCTGAGGCCGGGGGGCGCGTCTCTGTAGGCGCCGATATCGTAGGCGACGCCTTCAGCCTCCAAAGTCGCTGCAAGGCCTTTGGCAAACGCTGCTTGCTCTTTGTCACCCAGCGCCGTGATGCGCGGATCGACAATTTTGAGGCAGACGGATGTATTAGAGCGGGTCTCAGGCACGTCAGCCAAAAAGTCGATCCAAGGCGTTGCCTCCACCCACTGGGTGAGGACGGCAAGGTTCCGGTCCGACCGTGCACTCAAGGGTTCGCCTAAGCTTTCAGCCCACTTGAGCGCATCAAGACAGTCTTCCACCGCAAGCATCGACGGTGTGTTGATGGTTTCGCCTTTAAAAATCCCCTCGTTGAGCTTGCCGCCTTTGGTGAGGCGGAAGATCTTTGGCATCGGCCATGGCGGGGTCGTGGTTTCAAGGCGCTCCACGGCCCTTGGTGACAGGATGAGAACGCCATGAGCCGCCTCGCCCCCCAGCACCTTCTGCCAGGAGAAGGTCACCACATCGAGCTTGTCGAAGGGGAGGGGCTGAGCGAAGGCGGCCGATGTGGCATCGCAAATGGTGAGGCCGGCCCGGTCGTCGGGGATGAAGTTGCCATCAGGCACGCGCACGCCAGATGTGGTGCCGTTCCAGGTGAACACCACGTCATGGCTGAAGTCGATGCTGGCAAGATCGGGCAGGACCCCGTAAGGCGCACGCAAGATCGTGGGGTCGATCTTGAGCTGCTTTGCAGCGTCGGTGACCCAGCCTTCGCCGAAGGACTCCCAGGTCACCATGGTGACGGGTCGATGGCCCAAGAGCGACCACATTGCCATCTCAACGGCGCCTGTATCAGACGCTGGCACGATGCCGATCTTGAAGTCATCCGGCACGCTGAGGAGTTGGCGCGTCCGATCAATCACTTCGCCCAGCTTTGCTTTGCCGGGCTTTGAGCGGTGGGATCGGCCGGTGGGCGTGTCCGCCAGAACGCTGGTTGACCAGCCTGGCCGCTTGGCGCACGGGCCGGAGGAAAAGCACGCGTTGCCCGGCCGGCGGCCAGGCTTGTCAATCGCAGTCATGAGCTACCCTTTCAGATAGGCGCCCCTCGTTGGGGAGGGGTGTCCCACCGCGGGACATACGCCTCTGTCTGGCCGATCGCAAGTCCGATCAGGGCGCGCCGTTCAGCGTCGCGCAGGACAGTGTTCGACGTATTTTTGCTACCACAGGTTTTTGCTAAGAGACGGCGCCACGTGCTGCCTCGTTTGCAGCGATGCAGCTCGCGTTATGGCAATCGCTTGGCTGAACCCAAGATGGTTCGGGATTTCTGGCGGCATCGCGTGATGGTGTGCCCCGTGCACCCTTCTTCTGTCTCCGGCACGATGTACGTTGCAAATTTGCCACGTCTCTTGGCGCATTCCGGCAATTTGGGTGAAATTTGTTTGCACATTATTTGAATTAACGCGGTGATCGATGCCGCTGTTGTGAGGTCCGGTTTAAATAGCGAGCGTTGATGTTTTCATGATTATTTTTTCAGGCTGCTGCCTTCACAGGCTCACAGTTGTGGCGGCTGCGGGCGTCTTGTTGACCGCCTGTGCCAGCGTCACCCGTGGGATGAACGATGATGTCGCCTTCCAATCAACGCCGGATGGCGCGTCGGTGCTTTTGTCCACCGGGCAAAGCTGCGTGACGCCCTGTTCTCTCAAAGTGGCGCGCAAGACTGCGTTCAAAGCGACATTCGACAAAGAAGGGTTCAAGCCCGCGAGCGTCAACGTAAAAACGCGTTTATCACCGGGTGGAGCAGGCGCTGGCGTGGTCGGGAACGCGCTTGTGGGCGGCTTGGTGGGTGTCGCAGTCGACGCATCGACGGGCGCCATGCTGGATCACTTCCCTAACCCGGTGGTTGTCAACTTGGAGACCGGCGAGACGAATGAACCCGAACCGGTCGCTCCTGAGGGGGAGCCCACATCGTAGACCGGCGCCCGACCGCGCTGACGCAGGACCTTTGGACCGCTGAATTTTTGGATCAGGCGGCGCGTCCCAAGGGCACCGGAGTCACATCATCGCGCATTTGTCGTGGCAATCACCCGACCGGCCGAGAGGTGAGCGGCGTGTAGAGTTGACTTGACGGTTCGACCGGGCCGTCTACCAGGTGGTTACTAAGGCGATCAGTGTTTTTCTAAAGATGCGGGTGCGGTGATGGGAAACGGCAACGGCACACCGGGCGCGCGGGTGGGGCATGGTCACTTGATGGTCGCCGACCTTGATCGTGCCATTGCGTTTTACTGTGATGTGATCGGCATGAAGCTCATGCTCCTTTATGGGAAGCAGGCGGCGTTTTTATCGTTCGATGATTATCACCACCACCTCGGGCTCAATACTTGGCATAGCCAAGATGCGACGCCACCGCCCAAAGGTCACACTGGGCTTTATCACCTTGCGTTCCTGTTTCCTGACCGGCGGAGCCTTGGCGCTGCCGTCGATCGTGTTCGCCGGGCCGGCTACGCCCTCACTGGTGCGGCCGACCACGGGGTGAGCGAAGCCGTCTACCTCAATGACCCTGATGGGAATGGCTTAGAACTTTACAGAGACCGCCCACCGTCTGAATGGCCGCACAAGGACGACGGTTCACTCCAAATGTTCAATCATCCGCTCGATGTGGACGCGCTGGTTGCCGAAGGGCTGGGGCAGAGCGAGAGCGCGTCACGTTAAGCTGACAAGAGACCTGCTGGCACGCGCAAGAACCGGCCCCATTGCGTGAGGGTCAGATCATGTGTGCGACACCGGGCCGACCCTACGGGCGGCGCTATTTGGTGCCAAACATCCTGTCACCGGCATCACCAAGGCCTGGCACAATATAGCCGTGCTCATCGAGACGCTCGTCGATTGCGGCCGTCACGATGGGCACATCAGCATGGTGACCGTGGAAATTACTGACCCCCTCAGGGGCGGTGAGAAGGCAGACGAATTTGATATCGGTGGCGCCTGCTTCCTTCAGGCGATCGACAGCGGCAATGGCCGAGTTTGCAGTGGCAAGCATTGGATCGAGCACCACAACCCGTCGCTCAGCAATATCTTCAGGCGCTTTGAAGTAATATTCCACCGCCGCGAGTGTGCGCGGGTCCCGGTAAAGACCCACGTGCGAGACCCGGGCGGCCGGAACAAGATCGAGCATCCCATCAAGAAGGCCGACACCGGCGCGTAAGATGGGCGCAAACACCAGCTTTTTGCCCGCAAGAAGCGGCGCTTGCATGGGCATCAACGGGGTCGTGATGTCCACAAGCTCTATTTCCAGATCGCGGGTCGCCTCATAGCACAGCAACATCGCAATCTCGCGCAGAAGCTGGCGGAAGCTTGCGGTGGACGTATTCACATCGCGCATCAGTGTGAGCTTGTGGCGCACTAAAGGGTGCTCGATCACGGTCACAGACGGGGGAGCGGCAGGGGCAGGGGTCGACATAAAGGCTTCCAGGCTCACGGGGCGCGAGGGCGTGTGGGACAAGGGCAGTGGGGTTGGTGCGCTAAAACACAGTCCCATCGCTGATGATGGCGATGGGCGGACTGCCGTCGGGCCGGCGCGCATAGGCCAATTGCCGCCCGGCAAGCCAAGTCCCGCCTTCCAAGATTGAGGCCAGGGAAAGGTCATTGGCGCCGAGGCGGCCGCGCACCATCGGTGCAATCTGCGACAGCAACGCCACCGTTGCTGCGCGCCACTCCACAATCAACGGGTCGTCGACTTTGCGCGGTGCCTGGGCAGCGTCCGGCTCGCGCAAGGCCAGCACACCCCCATCCACGAACAGCCCGCCATTGCGATACTCGGCAAGTCCGGGCAAAGCGTCCATCGCCTCCACCGTCACACCGCGCGCCGCTAAGGGCTCGATGAGCGACAAGGAAAGCCAGGTCGACAGCTTGTGGAACGGCACAATGTCCGGCGCAGGCCCCCCTAAATTCAGACTAGGATGGTGCCACGCATCGCCCAGCGGCACCCCGCCCAACATGAGCCGGCTTGGCCAGATGGGCCCCAGACCCTCAAGCACAAACGATAAAATGACCTCAGC
>JBCDLN010000244.1:0-6288 GCA_038745295.1 Pseudomonadota bacterium
CGCGAAGGCACCGGGGCACTCCCAGGCCGACATACCGAGGTACTTGGACTGGAAAGAGAAGAGCAGCCACCCACGCCATCTACGAGTGGAACTATCAACGCCAGCTCCTCGCCATCCGCGCGGCTGCCGAGGGGGGCGAGGCGGGTCCTGCCGTTGAGGCACGGCTCTTTTCAGAAACCTACCTCATGGAGCGGCCACTTCTGGCGGCGCTGCGCTGCAAAAAACCGGCTGTCCTGCTCATCGATGAGGTGGACCGCTCTGACGAGGAGTTCGAAGCCTATCTCCTCGAAATCCTCTCAGACTTTCAGGTCACCATCCCAGAGCTTGGGACCATCCGCGCCACCACCCGGCCCCATGTCATTCTCACCGCAAACGGCACCCGCGATCTGTCAGACGCTCTTCGCCGGCGCTGCATCTACGCTTATGTCGACTTTCCCGATCGGGCGACAGAACTTGCCATCCTGAAGGCGCGTCTGCCGGACCTTGATGGGCGTCTTGCTGGCCAAGTTGCCCGGTTCATGGCGCTCTTGCGCAAAGAGGAGCTGCAAAAGACGCCGGGCGTTGCCGAGATGCTGGATTTTGCCGCCGCCCTCTCAGGCTTTGGGGTGAATGACATCACCGCCGAGCCGGCCGCACTCCAAGCAGCCCTTTGCGCAGTCCTTAAAACGCGGGAGGACGCAGCCCGCGTGCCGCGCGCGGTGAGTGAGCGCCTGGCGAGCAAGGCCGCCTAAGGTGCCCGTCACGCGGTTTCCGGCCCGCGCCGAGGGGCCCACAGAGCGCATGGTGGATTTCATTGCGCACCTCCGCTCCAACGGTCTCGCGGTGGGCACGGGCGAAGCAGCGGTCGCGCTCAGTGCGCTCCCCCTCGTCAACGCGGCCGATCCTGGCGAGGTCCGCACGGCACTCAGCGCTGTCCTTGCCAAGACCCCGGAAGAACGGGCGCGCTTCACCAGTCTCTTCGACGCGTACTGGCACAACAGAGGCTCTGAGCGGACCGGCACCACCCCACACGCATCAACACAAGGTCAACGCCGATCGCGCCCCGGCCTTTTCGACCCCGCACACCAAAAGCCCAAAGGCAATAAGGCCGACACCCCTGATGAGGGTGACGACGAAGGCGATGCCGCAGGGGAGGGGGAAGGCCGGCTCGTCGCCTCCGGGCGGCATAACCTTGCCAAGGTTGACCTTCGCGAGCTTGTTCAACCTGCCGATCTCAAAGCCGCCGAAGCCACCGCAGAACGCATCGCCCGCGCAATCCGTGACCGCCGCTCCCGCCGTCTCACCAAATCGCGGCGGGGCCGGATCGATCTGCGCACCATCGCCCGCCGCAGCCTCCAAACCGGCGAGCCCATGGACCTTGCCTTCCGCACCCGCAAAGAGCGGCCCGCGCGCATTGTGGCGTTGGTGGATGTGTCGGGCTCCATGTCCGTCTACGCACGGGTGTTCTTGGCCTTTGTCAAAGGGTTGATGGGCGCTGACCGCACCACAGAGGCTTTCTTGTTCCACACCCGATTGGTTCGGATCAGCGATGCCCTTCGCGATGGTGACACTCTGCGCGCCGTCAACCGATTGTCGCTGCTGGCCGAAGGCTTTGGCGGCGGCACCAGGATCGGCGCAAACTTGACGGCGTTCCACCAACAGCACGCCAGACGCATTGTCGATGGCCGCACCGTCGTCCTCATCTTGTCGGACGGGTACGACAAGGACCCGCCCGAACTCACCGCCAACGCACTCCAAGTGCTCAAGCGGCGCAATTGCCGGATCGTCTGGCTCAACCCGCTCAAAGGATGGCGCGGCTATGCGCCCGTCGCCAAGGCGATGGCAGCGGCCTTGCCGCACATCGATCATTTCGCAAGCGCTGCGACCATCAACGATCTCGCCGCGCTCGAGGGAGAGTTTTCATGTCTTTGAAGAGTGGCCCTGCCGCCACCATGGAGGACCTTGCCGAGGCTGGGCGCGCCTACGCGGTGGCGGTGGTGGTGCGCACGATCGCCGCAACGTCAGCCAAAGCCGGCTCCAAGGCGGTCTTCGACGAAGAGGGGACGCTGCTCTCAGGCTGGATCGGCGGGGGGTGTGCGACGGGTGCGGCGAGCAAGGCCGCGCGGCTCGCCATTGCTGAAAACAGGCCCACACTTTTGTCCATCCGGCCCGAAGACTTGATCGCCGATGGGGTGGAATTGGGCAAAGAGACCGACGGGGTGACCTACGCCCGCTCCATGTGTCCCAGCCGCGGCTCGCTCGATATCTTCATTGAGCCTGTGCGCCCCGGCCCGCAGTTGGAGGTGATCGGCGAGAGCCCCGTCGCCGAAGCGCTGCGCCATATTGGAGATCAGTTTGGCTTCTCACCCGCCCCGCCTGGCACGGCAGGGGCCTACTGCGTGGTTGCCAGCCAAGGCCGCAAAGACATTGATGCCCTTAACCGCGCACTCGCCGTCCCACGCCCTTACACAGCGTTTGTGGGAAGCCGTGCCAAATGGGATTCGCTGCGCACCAAACTCACCGCCCTAGGTGCAGATCCGTCGCGCCTTGCTGAGGTCCAAGCGCCCGCAGGCCTCGACATTGGCGCTGTCACGCCGGACGAAATCGCCCTTTCCATCATGGCACAAGCCGTTCTCGTGCGCCGTCGTGGTGCGCGGGCGCCGGCAGCCCATGCCACCTCTTTAGAAGTGTAAAGGTATCCACCATGGATCTTAAAGATCACGTCGTCGTTCCGGGGACTTTGGACGAGGTTTACGCAGCGCTCAACGACATCGAAGTCTTAAAAGCGTCGATCCCGGGATGCGAAGAGCTGATCCAAACCAGTGACGATCAGCTTGAAGCCCTTGTCGCCATGAAGGTGGGACCTGTGAAAGCCCGCTTCAAAGGTGTCGTCACCCTTGATCGGACAGGGGCGCCAGAGCGCTTTGCCTTGTCGGGCGAAGGCAACGGTGGGCCGGCCGGGATGGCTAAGGGCGGCGCGGAGGTGGCGCTTTCCCCGGGCCCCGATGGCGAGGGGACGAACCTCAGCTACCACGCCAAGGCCGATGTCAGCGGCAAGATCGCCCAGCTGGGCAGCCGGCTCATTGATGCCACTGCCAAGCGCCTATCAAAGCAGTTCTTTGAAAGTTTCGCCGCCGAGATGGAAAGCCGCATGGGACCCGCCCCAGCGGTTGAGGTGGCCCCTGAGCCCGTCACGCCCCTGGCCCCTGCACCCAGCCTCCTGTCACGGTTGGCCGCGCCCTTCCAATGGCTCCTCAGCCTCTTTTCAGGCAAGCGACCGGACAGCCAAAGCCAAAGCTGAGCGGTGGGGCGCAGCATTCTGATTGCCCCGGACGTGCCCGCCAAGCGCGACCGCCCAACATGTCGGTTACGCCGGGCGCTTGGCCCGGCGTCACAATCACCCCCTGACTGCAAGCACGGCATAAAGCAGCGCCATGGGCGCATAGAGCTCCGGCTTATCGGTGATGACACAGCCGGAGCCGTGACAGGCCGACAGTGCCCCATAGATGGCGCGGTGGCACACGCACATCACGCAGACCTTTTTGAGCCATCGAATTGGCGTGAAACGCTCGAACATCGTATTATCCTTGATGTTTGAGCCAGGGCCCTGGCGGTGGTTGAACGCGTCGACAGGCGCAACATGGCGAGGCCGGGCCGGCAGGTCGTTACATCAAGGTTGCGAGCCTCGTAACCTCATGAAGTTTCTGGGTGAATTTTGGCAGAAGGCGCTGTTGAATTTGGCAAGCTTGTGCGCGAGAGGCGCAATGCACAGCGGCTATCGCAAGAAGCGCTTGCGGCGAAGGCGTTCGGCAACCTCGACCGCAAAGGCTACATCTCACGCATTGAAAACGGCAAGATCCCGAATATCACGCACGACGTGGTGCAGCAGGTCGCCACGGCGCTTGAGATCGACCGCGAGTTGATTCCCGAAACGTTGCAATGGCCGGAAGCGGCGCGGGTGGTGGCGGACACCAACACTCGCGTTCAGGCGTTGCAGACGCAGCTTCAGGCGCTGGAAGACAAGCTGGTCGCCACCGAGGCGGATCGCGCGCGGGAATTCGGAATCAAAGAGGGGATGCTGATCGCGCTCGCCCGCCGCTATGCCGAGGGCAGCCCAGACAGTTTCGACACCGCCCTCGCCGGCCTGGAACGCGCCCTAGAGGTGGCCCGTGACGAGCGCGAGAAAGGGGCGCTTGCGTCCAACATCGACGAGGCCGTCAACCAGATTTTTGCCAAGGTCGACGCCCTTAACGCAGAAGGCGACCTCGAAGGCGGCGCCGCGGTCATCGACGATGCCCTCGCCGCCCTCAAGGAGGAAGAGGACCGCCGCGATGCCCTCCAACTCACCCTTTACGACAGAGGAATCGCCCAGGCGATCCTCGCCCGCGATGCCGACACCGTCTGCCGCTTCGCGTTCGCCAAGATCGACCTCCAGCGCCTCAAAAACCACGACGAGCACTACCAAGCCATGCGCTCCGCCTTTCTCGAATGGTACGAGCGCGGACGCGACAAAGGGCTCAACTTCGATCTCGAAGTGGCGATTGCGCTCATTCGCGAGTGCCGCGCGCGCGTCTCGAGCATCGACCATCGCGGCGCCGTTTTGAACAGACTCGGTACAGCGCTTGCCACCCTCGGGGAGCGGGAGAGCGGCACCGCGCGCCTCGAGGACGCCGTCTCAGCCTACCGCCTCGCCCTCGAAGAATTCACCCGCGAGCGCGTGCCGCTCGACTGGGCCAGAACGCAGATGAACCTAGGCGTAGTGCTGTCGTACCTCGGGGCGCGGGAGGCCGGTACTTCACGACTTGAGGAAGCCGTTACAGTCTATCAGCTCGCTCTCCAAGAGATGACCCGTGATCGCCTGCCACTCCAATGGGCAAAAACGCAAATGAATCTCGGTATCGTGCTTGCCACTCTCGGGGAGCGGGATGGTCATAAAGCGAGCATGGAGGACGCGATTTCGGCTTATCGTTTAGCCTCCGAGGAATGGAGTCGCGACAACCTGCCATTCGAATGGGCTACGCTTCAAATGAACCTTGGCAATGCGCTTGCAGTTCTCGGGGCGTGGGAGAGCGGTACCGAAAGCCTCGAGACCGCCGTCGGAGCCTATTATCTGGCGCTCGAAGAATGGACACGCGAGCGCGTTCCGCTAGATTGGGCCATGACTCAGAACAACCTCGGCAACGCGCTTCGAATCCTCGGGGAGCGGGAGAGCGGCACCGCGCACCTCGAGGACGCCGTCTCAGCCTACTGCCTCGCCCTCGAAGAATGGACCCGCAAGCGCGTGCCGATCCAATGGGCCATGACGCATGAAAACTTGGCTCTGGCAGAGAAAGCGCTTGCGGAGAAAGACGGGGAAGACCGCAACGCTCACCTCAGCGTAGCCTTGGCGCATGTGAACCAAGCACTCGAGGTCTATAGCCCGGATGAAAGCGCGTACCATTTTGAGAGTGCGACCAAGCTGCGGGACGACATCATCGCAGCGATGTGAAAGTGGTGTTGGTGCCCGCCAAGCGTTGTGTAGTTGTTTGCGCGCAACTTAAAGACTGAAGTTGCAGCGGCGGGTTTTGCACCTTCGCCGCGAGGCCCACCTCACAGGGCACGGCCCACTGTAAACGCCGGCTAAACCGCAAGTCGCTCATACATCGTTGAAATTGTTGGTCGGAGCAGCAGGATTCGAACCTACGACCCCTTGACCCCCAGTCACCGCTCCGAGCACCAAATATCTGATATTATTGGCGTTTTTAGTTCAGTTTTGCGTTCACTAAGGGTGTTTGTGCTCACCTTGTTCACGGTCAAAGGTTCACCTGTACCTCGGCGCACTTGACTACAGAAGTTGAAGATTTACGGGCGGTTAGGGTACTTTCCGTAGTCAAGTGGTCTAAGGTTCATCTGGTACCGAACGCCTCATCCGCAAGCTCTTTGAGCACGCGACGGATCACCGGCAGGCCGCCACCGATGTGCATACGGCCCACTTCGTCGTCCGTGACCTTGTTCCCCGCACCGCGAAGGGCCGCCCCGAGGATCTGCGTGATCTCCTCAAACGTGTCGGGGTTCCGACAGCTCATCTCCAGCCCTTGGCGGTTACGATGAGCCAGAAAGGTGCCTTCGTTTGTGCAAGGTCGGCGATATGCGAGTTGCAGTTGATCGGGAGCGGTCATGTGTCAGGCGCTTTCTTGCGGCGCTTTTCTGACCGCTGGCCGGTATGGTGATGCGAAGACCAAGACCCAATCAGAAACGCGAGCTCGACGGCTCTTGGCTCATCCCTGGTTTCCTTGATCCCGATCGATCGTTTGCCCTTACTCTTCACGC
>JBCDLN010000245.1:0-6280 GCA_038745295.1 Pseudomonadota bacterium
GTGTAGACGTCCGTCTCAAAGCCGAACCAATTGACGCCGTAAATGTCCACCGGTTGGCCGGTCTCGTCCATAATCGCCCGGCCTGAGGTGCTGAGCGGCCCGTCGATGGGTGCATTTGTGGCGACGCCTGATGGGGCTGCCGAGGTGCTTTGCTGGGGCGAGGCAGGTGCTGCGCTGGGGGTTGAGGGCAACGCGACGTCCGCCGGAGGGGCACCGGCCTCAGCCGCGTCGAGGGGGGGAGGTGACAGTGGCGGCGCGGCCTCGACACCAGGCGTCACACCCGCCTCGACCACGGTGGCGTGCCTTGGGTCGAAGCGGGCATCACCCTTGATTTCCACCCCAAAATCGGCCGAACCGCCGGCGCTGACGGCTTTGTTATAATCGAGCGGGCCGAGCGTATAGGTGTTGCCGGTGCGGGCCAGCACCACGGCGTTCCATATGTTGACGATCGCGCCGCCAAGGTTCACCTCCACCGACCAATCGGCAATGGCCTCATGGGCTCTCACGTGCATGTCGATGATGCCGCCGCCATTCCACGCATTGCGCACCGAGCCGTCAAACAGAGCCGCCGCGGTTGCCTCGTCCGTCATCACATGTCCTTCAAAGCATAGGGGCGCTGAGTGCTTGTGCCGGTCATGCAATCTGCGGGCAAGGTTTGAGAGCGTGGCCGATCGGTCCCTTGCGCCAGCATCTGGGCCTTCAGCGAACCGTGAGCCTCTCTTGCCGGTGCAGCATGATTGGCGTAACAGGGCTCGGCGGGGCGACGTGGCGGAGTGGTTACGCAGCGGACTGCAAATCCGTGGACCCCGGTTCGATTCCGGGCGTCGCCTCCAAGCCTAAAATTTCACGCCGCATTCAAAACCGGGCCCGGCTGGCAGCATGTGCCACAGCGTGGCGCGGTCTCATGGGGCTTTGCGTTGGCGGGGATCAGCCGCCCTTGCGCATTGGAATCCACACCCGCCTATGGCAAAAGCGCCAAACGGGGTCAGGCCATCGTGCAAGGCCACTCCCAGGAATGTATGGTTTGTCGGGCTGGTGAAGGAGCGCGCCGGAGCGGCGAGGGGCTCGGTCCGATGGAACCTTGTTCACGGTAGAATGCTCGCCGTGCAGGCAACGGCGCGGCACAAAGCGGAGGCGTTGATGGGTGACGAAGCGGCGGTCCTGCGGATGCGCATGGTCAACAATCAGCTGCGCACCTTCGATGTAACAGATCACAGGGTGCAAGACGCGATGCTTGCTGTTGCCCGCGAACGCTTCGTCCCCTCAGACCAAAGGGTCATCGCCTACTCCGATGAGGCTATCCCCCTCACCCGCGATGCCATCGGCCGTCCCACGCGCAGTATGACCCGCCCGGCCATCCTGGCACGGCTCCTCCAGCTGGCGCAGATCGGTGAGGATGATGTGGTCCTCGTTGTGGGAGCAGGACTTGGCTACGCGGCCGCTGTGGTCGGCCAGCTCAGCGGCTCAGTGATCGCGCTCGAAACAGATGGCGATTTGGCTGACAAAGCGGCCGAAACTTTGGAAGACGATGAGGCCACAAACGTCGTTGTGGTGACCGGCCCGCTTGAAAATGGTTACCCCTCCGAGGCGCCGTACGACGTGATCTTTTGTGACGGCGCCGTCTTGAGCGCACCGCATCCCCTTTTGGCGCAATTGAAAGACGGCGGCCGCCTGGTCACCATTGAGGGCGAGGGCTTGGCCGGACGCGCAAAGATCTACACCAAGGATGGGGACTCAATTTCAAGCCGAGCTGTCTTCAACGCGGCAGGCGCAGTGTTGCCCGGCTTTACACCCAAACCGGAATTTATGTTCTAAAATAATGCAGTAAAGGCTTAAAGCACGAGAGTGCGGAGCTGGCCGGTGATGCCATAGCGAGGCGTCGACGTCGCTTTGATCAACGATTTTCGCTCTATCTCAGAGCGGGATGTTTCCGTCGCTGAAATCGCAAATGCTACGCCCCCACACACGGCCCCCTCTCCCCCCAACGCGGGCAAGACCCCGCCACTTGCGGGCACGGCCACGCCATCAACTGCCGCCGTGCCGCTACCTGGCACACGCACCATCACGCAAGATGTTGCACCACAGCTGTAAGAGCATCCCTCCCCGGGTCCGTCTGGCTCTGATTTCGTTGCGCAAATGCCTCATTGGCAAACTTCAACGGCTCCGACCGGCATGATCCTGCCACGGCGACCTTCCAACACCGCCGCACCAGCACGTACCAAGGGGACGTCGTGTTTGGGGTAGAGGTTGGCCTGTGAAGCGGACAATCGTGGCACTTGCAGCGTCGGCTGTGATTTGCGGCGGCTTGGGATTGCCCAAAGCGTCGGCCCAATCGCTCACCGATTCGTTCACGTCTGCCTACTCGAACAACCCAAGCCTCAACCTTGCGCGGTCCCAATTGCGCGGAGTGGATGAGCAAATCGCCATCGCCCGCTCGGGAAACCGGCCCAACCTGTCGGGCGCCATCCAACAGTCGTTTGAAACCACCCGCTCGATCCTGCGCACTTCTCCGCCTTTAGGTGTGTCGGGCCGCAGCTTCGGCTCCAACGATGCGCCCACCGTGTTTTCTATTTCGCTCACCCAGCCGCTCTTCCGCGGCTTCCAGGTGCGCAATGCCATCCGCGGGGCTGAATCGTCCGTGCGCGCCCAGCGCAGCTCCCTCCAAAACACCGAGCAAAACATCCTGCTCGACACGGCGACCGCCTTCTTTGACGTCATCTTAAATCGCCAAGTGGTGACGCTACGGCGCAATGACGTGTCGTTCTTGGGAGAGCAGATCCGTGCCGCACAGGACCGGTTTGAAGTGGGCGAAGGCACCCGCACCGATGTGAGCCAGGCCGAAGCGCGCCAAGCTCAGGCCGAGGCGCTGCTCAACGAGGCGATTGCGGATCTGTCCACCAGCGAGGCCTCCTATAAACAGCTGACCGGGCTGGAAGCTGGCACCTTGCGTGATGACATCACCGAGGCCCGGTTTGTCCCACCATCGCTCCAATCGGCCATCCAGATCGGCCAAAATATTCACCCCGCCATCAGGGCGACGTTGTTTGACGTGGACACCGCCTCGTTCAACGTTGCCCAGCTCGAAGGCCAGTTTTTACCCAGCCTCGAGGTAGTGGGTAACGCAAGCACAGCGCTCAACCGCTCGGACCGCCGACAGGATGACGCGGCCTCGATTAGCCTTAACCTTTCGGTGCCCATCTATCAGGGTGGCCGGGTCTCGGCGGAGGTGCGCCAGGCGAAAGAACAGCTTGGCAGCGCCAGGATCCAAGTGGATGTGACACGCGATTCGATCCGCCAATTCACCGTCGCCTCCTGGGCGCGCAATCAGGCAGCGCTTCGGTCGATCCAAACGTCGCGCACCGGTGTGTTTGCTGCGCAGCTTGCGCTACAGGGCGTCATTGAAGAGCAGCGGGTAGGCCAGCGGACCACCCTTGATGTGCTCGACGCGCAGCGCGAATTGATTGACGCTCAGCTGACCCTTGTGTTCTCAGAGCGTGATCGCGATGTCACCACCTACACTTTGCTGTCGGCCATCGGGAACCTCAACGCCGAACGCCTTGGCCTCAATGTGGCCATCTACAGGCCTGAAGAGCATACCGATGCGATCCGCGATAAGTGGTTCGGCCTGCGCACGCCCGACGGCCGGTAACGCCAGCGGCCCCGCTTCGATCTCAGCTTGACCTCACCGTGTGCTGGCAGACCTGCCAGGCTATCCACGCGAGCGGTGCGGAACCGCGCGATCAATGCGGACCATTCGTCCCGCGTATCTCATCCTGGCCATCAAGATGACTTGCGCCAAGCTTTAGTGCTTGCCGCCTCGTCACATACCGAAGGCATGAGGCAGCGCTATAATCCTGCGCAGAGCCGCGGACCTCTAGTGTGGCTATTACAAGTGATTTGTATCGAAAGACAACAATTCAGTTGCTTCAAGCTTCACGCAATCCAATCAAATTAGGAGATGAAAAGCTTTAACACAACCTGAGACGCACGATGCAGTATGGCCGTAAGCGGAGCTTTTTAAATAACCTTCCCTTCGGGATCAAGCTTGCAGCGATCGTAGGAATAATGATCCTCTGCTTAATCGTGACGTCAGCTTTGTCCTATCTCACTTCTGAGAAGTCGCGTCAACTTGCACTCGAATACGATCAGGTGTCCTCTCGCACGCTCATACTGAATGCGCAGTTGGAAGATATTCTTGAAGCGCGGCTGGGCCTTCTCACATGGGCGGCTGAGCCGAGTGAAGAGGCTCGCCAGTACTTCCTCGACAACATTGAGGAGGTGCTGACAGACGGGGACCGGTTCGTGAACCTTCCGATGATCCCGGAGAAAGAGCAAAGTCTCGGCTACGAGATCATGGACGTGGTCGTATCAATCCGCGAGAAGTTTGGCATCATCTACGACCTTCAAGCAAAGCGTAACGTGGAGGTGGCTCAGTTGGACAAGCTGGGTCCGAAGATTGTTGCTGATCTGGCAACAGTTGCTGGATCAGCCTACGCGGACCAAGATGTGGAAGCTGCATATCGAGCAGGCAGCGTTTCGACCGCTGTGAACTTTGCCCGATTGGTGGGTCAGAAGTTTTTGCTGCGCAACTCACCTGAAGACGCGAAAAGCACGCTTGCCGCGCTTGATGACGCCCTGGAAAAGCTCTCAGTTTTGCGCAGCGAGTTACAAAACCCCAGCCGCCGACAATTGACCGCCCAGTTGGTTGACGAGATCGGCAAGTACAAGCAGCATTTTTCGAACGTGGCCGCGCTTATTGAGGAGCGTAACGGCTATCTGGACGGTCTCATTAGTCTAAAAACTGATGAACTGGACATTCTTGAGCAAACACTTGATGCTCAGCTGATCGAGTTAACAGACCTTGTCGCCACGTCCCGCGCGCTCACCGAAGTGAACCAGCAAAACACCATCATCGCCTTTGGCGTGGCGCTGGTGTTAGCCATCATCAGCACGATTGTGTTGGTCCGCGTGACCAACAAGCCGCTCAAGACCCTTGCTGCCCGAATGGAAGCTGTCGCGAAAGGCGAAGTGGACTTCCGCGTGCGCGAAGAGAATGGCAAAGATGAGTGGGGTCGGATGTGGGATGCTCTGGCTGCCCTGCGCAGCACCGCAGAGACCGCATTTGCCCGGGCGCAGATGATTGAACAGCTCCCCACCCCCGTCGTTCTCACCAACCCCAAAGAAGACTTCGCCATCACCTACATGAATACCGCCGCCACCAATGCGCTGCGCGATGCGAAAGCGGACACGGATGCTGGCTTTGTTGAGGTGTTCAAGTTCGACGGTGAAAACCGTGCGCATATGGATGATCCACGCCATATGCCCATTCGCAGCCGGGTGGATCTGTCCGATAGCGACGTGATCGATCTGACCGTTTCGCCTGTCGAAAATGCTTCCGGCGAGTATGAGGCGGCCATGGCCACCTGGCGCAACATCACCCACGAAGTGCGCAGTGCCTCATCGTTTGAAACAAACGTCAAGGGCACCATCGACCAAATTGCCACCACATTCCAAGGGATGCGCGTGCGTATCGACGGGATCTCCGACCGTCTGAGCGGCACCAAGGGGCGCCTCACCGAAGGCTCATCGGCCGTCGTCCAAGCAACAGAAAATGTTGAGCTTGTGGCCGGTGCCGCTGAAGAACTCTCAGCGTCCATCGCCGAGATTGCAAGCCGCCTCAATTCCTCGGCGCGGGAAGCAGCCTCGGCCGCTGAGACCACCACCGATGTGGCCAAGCGCGCTGAAGAGTTGGAAGATGCCAGCAATCGGATCACCCAAGTGATTGAGGCCATTGCCGACATCACAAACAAGACCAAGCTTTTGGCGCTCAACGCCACCATCGAAGCAGCGAGCGCTGGCGATGCCGGTAAGGGCTTTGCTGTGGTTGCCGCCGAGGTGAAGAGCCTTGCTGAGCAAACCGCCAGAGCAACCGAGGAGATCGACAGCCAAATCAGAGCCGTTCAAGGCCGGATCGGGTCTGTGGTGAACGGCGTGGTTCAGGTTTCTGAGACCATCCGCGGGCTCAACGAGGTGTTCGCCAGCGCAGCCTCGGCCGCCGAGCAGCAACAAGCTGCCACCCATGAGATCACCGAGAACGCCAAAAGTGCGTCAGGTGGTGCCCGCACAGCGGCGGAAATCATCAATGAAGTGGAGGATTCGGCCAACTCAGACCTTGAGGCGACCCAAGCCCTGTCAGACGACGCCAAAGAGCTTGCCCAAGCGAACGATAACTTGTCGCAGCAGTCCACAAACTTCTTGGTCGCCCTCGCGTCAGGCTAGA
>JBCDLN010000246.1:0-6211 GCA_038745295.1 Pseudomonadota bacterium
CACAGTGTCACCGCGGCCCGTGGAGGGAAGCCAGCCCAGCATCACGGCAAAGATCAAGATGAGCATGATCCCCACCCAAAAGGTCGGCAGGGAAAAGCCAACAATCGATCCGGTCATGATGGCTTTTGAAAAGGGGCTGTCTGGCTTCAGGCCCGCATAAAGCCCAAGGGGGATACCAAGCCCCACAGCAAGTACCAGTGCGGCAAAGGCGAGCTCCAGCGTCGCAGGCATCCTTTGCAAGATGAGCTGCATGGCGGGCTGGCCGAACACATAGGAGTTGCCAAGGTCGCCGGACAGCGCGCCTTGCACGAAGAGGAAGTAGCGCTCCCAAATGGGCCGGTCGAACCCGAAGGTTTTGATGACCCGGTCGATCTCTTCTTGGTCCGCATCAGGGGACACGAACATGTAAGTGGGATCGCCGATCAGCGAGACGCCGATGAACACAATCAGGCTCATGGCGATCACCACCAAGAGCGACTGCATAAGCCTGCGAATTATGGTGACGGTCATCTTAGCGCCCCATGCGTCTTGTCCGCAGGGCAGGGACCAAAGCCCCCGCACAAACCAAAAAAGGAGGCCGCGGGGGCCTCCTTTTCAATACGCAACGCTATTGTTCGGCGCGGGTGACGAATTGGGACAGCGTCCACTCGTCGGTGCGCGGCTCATAGTTGAGGCCGTTTTTCATGCCCCAAGCATTCACCTGGTAGTGCACGGGAATAATGGCCACATCGGCAATGGCCATTTCGGTGGCTTCAGCAAGCAGAGCTTGACGCTTTTCATCGTCAACCGTCTGGAGCGCTTCGTCGATCACCGCGTCAATGTCGGGGTTGGAGTGACGGCCCCGGTTCGATGCGCCGCCGGTGCGGATGAGCGAGCGGAGCGGCGAGGAGGCTTCGCCGGACCCAGCGCCCCAACCGGCGAGGATGAGCGAGAACTCAGGCGTGTCATCAGGCCCGCCCCGCGACGCGCGCGAGAAGAAGACCGAGCGCGGCAGCGTCTCCACAGAAGCCTCGATGCCGATGCGGTTCAGCATCTGCGCAATCGCCTCCAAGATCCGCGCATCGTTGATGTAGCGGTCGTTGGGGCCATGCATGGTGAGCTTAAAGCCATCGCCAACACCTGCTTCTGCAAGCAGCGCCTTGGCCCCCTCAGGGTCATAGGCCAGCGGCTCCAGCTTGTCGGAAACGCCAAAGAAACCCTCAGGCAACAGCTGGCCCGCCGGCAGCGATTGGCCTTCCATCACACGGTCGCGGATGGCTTCGCGGTGGATGGCTTTGGAGATGGCAAGGCGCACCCGTTGGTCAAGCAACGGGTTGGTGATGCCCGAGCCATCGGTCCCGCTCACATGGGGGCTGTCGTCGCGGAACTGATCCATGTGGAGGTAGATCACCCGGTTCGACGGGCCTTGCGCAATGTTAATGTCGTCGTTGGCGCGAAGCCGCTCCAGGTCGGTGGTGGGCACATCGTTGATGATGTCCACATCACCGGCAAGGAGCGCTGCAACGCGCGCCGGGCCGGACTTGATGGGCTTCAGCACGAGCCGGTCGAACGAAGGCGCGCCGCCGAAATAGTCCTGATTGGCCTCCAGCACAATGCGGTCGCCAGGGATGAATTCAACGAACTTCCAAGGGCCGGTGCCAACAGTCGCCGTACCGTCGTTGAAGTCTTCCGTCGTGGCGTTGCAGCCCTTCTCATCGGAGATGATGTTGATGGTCGACACATCGTTCGCCATCAGCGGGTAGGGCGCTTCGGTGGTGATGTGAACGGTATAGTCGTCCACCTTCGTCACCGTCTTGCCTTTGGTGTATAGGCCGAAGGATGAGGGCGAGTTGGGGACGTCCGGTGCCCGCACGAAGGTGCACACCACGTCATCAGCCGTGAAGGGTGAGCCGTCGTGGAAGGTCACCCCCTCACGCAGCTTAAATTCCCAGGTCAGGTCATCGATGGGACCCCACTCTGTGGCAAGGCCCGGCAACAGCTCTTGCCGCGAGCCTTGGTTGATGAGCCCGTCGAAGATCTGCGCGGCAATCTGGTTGTTGGGGGTCAAGTTGTGAAAGTGCGGGTCAACGGATGTGGCCTCTGAGGCAAGCCCCACGGTGAGGGTGTTGTCCTCGGCAAGCTCAAGCGCCCCGGCGTGCGCGTGAAGCGCGAGTGATGCTGCCCCCGATAGCAGCGCTAGTCTCGCCCAGCGATAGGTCATCATGCTGTCATCTCCCAATCTCACGCGCTCCATCGCATCTGGATGGGCGCGCCTCTCTCGTCCTTTGCCGCCGACCCTAGAGCAATTTCAAGATGACTGGAAACCGTCATCTTCGTGGCCCGCTGCCGGCCCGATCACGACACCAGCCCCCTCCCACCATCTAGCAGTGTACAGCCAGCGCAAAACGGCCTTAGGTTTTGGCCACTGATGCCGCAATCGCCCTTTCGCGGCACCGATCCTGCGAAAAGGGCCATCAAGGGACAGACCACTGTGACACGCCGCCTCGACACCCTCACCAACAGCTACAAGGTCGAACTCGTGGGCCCCGACCTTTCGCCCTATCGTGAAGGGACCGGCGGCATTCCCTACGCCCTCACCTTCCGCGCCCCAGAGCCTGGGCCGCACGTAGCGATCAGCGCCATCGTCCACGGCAACGAGCCCTGCGGCGCCATCGCCCTCGACACGCTCCTCAAAGAAGACGTGCGCCCGCGCCGTGGCACGCTCTCGTTCATCTTCGTCAATGTTGCGGCCTATGAAAGCTTCGATCCTGACGCGCCCAATGCCTCACGCTGGTTGGATGAAGACTTTAACCGCCTCTGGTCAGCACAAACTCTTGATGGACCGCGCCAATCGAGCGAGTTGGAAAGGGCTCGGGTGCTGCGCCCCCTCCTCGACGAGATCGATCTTCTCCTCGATATCCACTCCATGCAGCACAAGGTGGAGCCGTTGATGATGGCCGGCCCCGCTCCAAAAGGTGTGGCGCTTGCCAAGGCGGTCGGCATTCCAAGGACGATTGTGGTCGACCAGGGCCACGCCGCCGGCCCCCGCATGCGCGACTATGGCGGGTTCATCAGCCCCTCTTCGGCGAAAAACGCACTCCTTATGGAGTGCGGGCAACACTGGGAGGCCTCTGCCGAACCCCTTGCCCTTGCAACGGCGGTGCGCTTCTTGGCCGCCACCGGCGCAGTCGCCCCAGACTTTTGGGCCGATCGCATCACCGCCGACTTGGCGCCCCAGAGGGTGCTAGAGATCACCCACCCCATCACCATCGAAACCGAAGACTTTCATTTTACGGAAAAGTTCGTGGGAATGGATGTCATCGCCGATGCAGGCACTGTCATTGCCCATGATGGGGACCGCCCGGTGACGACGCCTTATCCGGGCTGCGTGCTCATCATGCCATCGATGCGGCTGTGGCCAGGCCAAACTGCCGTTAGGCTCGGCCGCTACTTGGACTGATTGCAGCGCACTTATCCAGCGGGCGGCAAGCTCTCAAGGCGCGTGTGCAGCGTCCCTTTGGCGGAAACCGTCTCTTCATCGAACCGTCATCGAGGCGACGCATCGCCGTCGCATGGCCTTTGTAAGCGCGGACGGCACCACCCCGCTCATCCTGTTCAAGGAGACACGCCATGCGCACGGCGCTCACGCTGATCGCGGCACTGACGGCCACCACCGCCCTCGCCGCAGACGATGCCCCCAAGTTCAAGGCCACACTCGTCGGCCACGCCGCGCTGCCGGCCCAAACGCTGATCCCCGCTCCGGCCGATGCCCCAGAAGCCCTTAAGGTCTCCGGCAAGTTCACCACCCGCGGCAACCCCGCGCGCATCACCGCCGCCCCAACCGACGGTGAGAGCCTGCCCTTCAACGGCCAGACCGTCCAAGGCTTTTCCGGCATCAAGTCCATCGACGGCAAAAGCTTCACCGTCCTCACCGACAATGGCTTTGGCTCCAAAGCCAACTCGCCCGACGCCATGCTCTTCTACCACGTCGTCACCCCCAACTTCGAAACCGGCGACGTCAACGTTGAGAAGACCACCTTCTTCTCCGACCCCAACAAGGTGATCCCCTTCATCATCACCATGGAAGGCTCAGACCAGCGCTACCTCACCGGCGCTGACTTTGACATCGAGGGCTTCCAAATGGTCGGCGACGACATCGTCATCGGCGACGAGTTCGGCCCCTACATCTTCGTGGCGAACGCTGAAACCGGCGTCATCACCGAGTTCCACGAGACGGTTGTGGACGGTGAAACCATCAAATCACCAGACCACTACACAATGCGGTTGCCGAACCCCGATGGCGAGATGCCCATTGTTCTGGCCAAGCGTTCGCGCGGCTATGAAGGCTTTGCCCAAAGCGTTGACGGCACAATGCTTTACCCGCTGCTCGAAGGCCCTCTCTGGAACCCCGAGGCGGGCGACTATGAGCGCGTCAACGGCATCGAAGCCCTTCGGCTTCTTGAGATGGACGCTGCCACCCGCGCGTGGACCGGCCGCTCCTGGCTCTACCCGATGGCGCAAGACGGCAACGCCATTGGCGACTTCAACATGATCGATGAGACCCGCGGCCTCGTCATCGAGCGCGATGGCGGCCAAGGTCATCCCGATCTCGCCTGCACCGACGGCGCCACAGAAGGCTGCTTCGAAAAGCCTGCCCTCTTCAAGCGCGTCTACATGATCGATATGGCGGGCGTTGAGCCTGGCCAGCCGGTGAAGAAGGTGGGCTACATCGACCTGATGGATATTGCCGACCCCGACGGTGTGGCCCGCATCGGTAAGCGTGAGGATGGCCGCTTCGCCATGCCCTTCGTCACCATCGAAAATGTTGACCGTGTGAGCGACACCCAAATCATCGTCGCCAACGACAACAACTTCCCCTTTTCCAAGGGTCGCGATCTTGTGGACGTCGACAACAACGAGATGATCATCCTCGACGTCGCCGATTTCTTGAACGCCCGCGCTGAGTAGTGGCGCTTCAAGGGACCGGCCAAGCGCCGGTCCCTTTCTTGCTGTTAACGGCCTGCGTCGAGCGCCTCAAGCTTGGCAACCTTCGGCGCAGAGCGCCCACCCCCAAAATCGTTCTTCAAGTAAATATCGGCCAACATCTTAGCGACCGATGCGCCGGTGATTTGCGCACCAAACGTAATAACCTGCGCGTTGTTTGAGGCAATCGCCCGCTCAGCCGTATAGGGATCGTTGACACAAACCGCCCGCACACCCGGGATCTTGTTGGCGGCAATGGCCATCCCCGCACCCGTGCCACACACCAAGATGCCGCGCTCAAACGCCCCGTCCGCCAGCCTCTTGGCAAGGGATGCACCCATATCGGGGTAGTCCACAGGGTCCTCGCTATGGACGCCCATGTCGGTCACCTCAACCCCCTGCTCGGCCATATGGTCCCGCAGTGCGTTTTTGAGCTCCAGCCCGAGATGGTCGCACCCGATGCCGACTTTTTTGACCTTCAGATCACTCATCTTGGGTTTCCTTCTATCGCCTCTTTGAAACCTAGAAACATCATGCCGCGCCCACGCTGACATCGTAGCCGAATGGGCCGCCCTCAAAAATGGCGCGGATCAGTGCCGGGGCGAGGGTGAATTGGGAGCGGTCGAGGGCGCCATCGGCAAAAGCGGCCTCCAGATGCGGCCCCAGCACCCGGCCAACGTCCACTCCCTCAACAGTCTCACCGGCGAGGGGACCAGACATCGCCTGTTGAACGCTCATCCCCTCGCCAAGATGGCGGCCGAGCCGGCTGTTGCGCCCGCCCCCCACCGTCACGTGAAGGTCACCCACGCCAGAAAGGCCAAACGCGCTCTCGCGCCTACCGCCGATCCAAGGCGCCAAAAGCGCCATCTCGTCAACAGCTTGTTGGAACGCGCCCGCAACAGGGTTTTTCACCGCCACCCCATCGCGCAGATGCCGGCCCAGCATCGCGCTGACGCCGATGGCGTAAAAATTCTTCAGCGCTGCACACGCTTCAATCCCCACCGGGTCATCTGAGAGGTCAACGCGGTAGTAGGGCGTCTCAAACACCGTCTTGAGAGCCTCGGCCGCCGTCGGCGAGGCGGAGCCATAAACCACCCGCGTCGGCCGCCGTTCAGCCAGCTCGCGCGCGATGCACGGCCCGCCAATCCCCACAAACGGCAACGAAAGACCGCGGCCCCGAAGCATTTCAGGGAACGCCTCAGCATAGGTGAGGGGGACCGCATCAGACCCAGGCACCAACCCTTTCGTC
>JBCDLN010000247.1:0-6171 GCA_038745295.1 Pseudomonadota bacterium
ATCGACGGGCTTTGTGAGCGTGAGCCACCACCCATCGTCACTCAGGATGAGCGCTGGGTGCGCTGCCACTTGGAACACACAAATCCGGCCGATCGCGCTTGGGCGCAGTCCGCGCACGCTGGTTGAGGTCTGGCCGATTTATCTCCCAATCGCCAGCGCGGCCCATGTGTTCTGCCACCGGTGTCGAGAGGTTTTTAGCACCGAGATCGGATCATGCGATCAACATACTCAGTTCTACTAAGACGTGGCGCAGGCCAACAATTCGTGGGTTGGTGAAATTGCCCAAGGTCTTGAAAGTCTTGCCGCGCTGAGTGCGCTTTTGAGTAGAGCGGCTTCCACGGCCCAACCGACGTCTTGGGTATGTTGATAAAGCTGTTCCAGTTCGTCTATCAGCCCACCATCAGCGCCATGGCTGAGGAACGAGGCGAGGGCATCTGTGCGCCGCGCCAAGTATAGGGCCCAAGGTATGCCATCTTCTTCGCCAAGAGCCCGGATGGTCCGCGAGAGGTTTTGCGCCCAAGTGGCATCGCCCACTTTCAGTGCTGCATCAGCGCAGAACGCATAGGCTTGAAGAGCGTTGAGGCCGAGTGCGCCGCGCTCTTGTGCGGCAAGGGCTTGCTGGGCCAATGACCGGGCGCTGGCAGCATCTGGAGCAAGTTTGGCTTGATGCGCCAAGAGGCGCGACCCCGCCAAACGGAAAGAGGTGGCGCGGGCAATGGCTGTTGCTTCTTCGAGCGCTTCGCGGGCGGCAAGCTCATCACCCTCCAAAATGTAAAGTCCGGCGCGCTTTTCTGCCAAGTACGCCTGAAAGGCGCGATTGCCAAGACGCTCAAGGAGTTCGCTGGATCGCATTATATTGGCACGACAGCTTTCTAGGTCCCCTCGTTGAAAGAGGACGTATTCGATGGAATGGTGGGCAAGATACTCAGCCCGCGTGTGGCCAATCGACTGCGCGGCCTCAAAAGCTTCCTGGGCGAAGCGATCGGCGCCTGGAAAATCGAGGGCAAAATAGCTTGTCAGTGGCGCAATTGAGCGGTAGCCGGCCGCGGTTCGGTGGAGGCCGGTGGCTTCCGCCGCATCAATGCACCGCAACAGCGCACCGTGAGCTGATGTCATGTGTCCTTGTGCGATGGCGGCATCGGCAAGCCCCCCGAGGGCCGCCACCTCCGCTTCGGCAGATCCTGCTTTCCGGGCCAAGACCAGCGCCCGGCCGTGGGAGGCTTCGCACTTTTTTCCTTCGCCACGCGCAAACTGAAGATTGCCTACAAGGTGAGAGGCAAGGGAGCGATCCTCAAGCGAGCCATCTCCCTCAAGGGCAGCGGTGGCCTGCTCAGCTGTTGCCAAGGCTGCATCGAAGCTTCCAGCAAGGCGAAGGGCGCCGGCCATCCCCAAGAGCCCCTTGCCGCGTTCCGCCGGGGTCGTCACCCGGGCTAAGACTCGCTCCCACGCGGGGACAGCGTCGAGGGCATTCCCCATGTCCAACAAGGTTTGAGCTTCCAAAATACTGAGGCCAAGACCTGTTTCATCGTCATTGGCAAGTGTTGCTCCCTCCTGTGCTAAGGTGAGCGCAACTTGGGGGCGATGGCGTGCCAGGGCGTCCTGCGCTGCTACGAGATGGGCCGCAGCGGCTTGGGGCGAACGCGCCTCTTTCAAATGGTGGGCGTGTAAAACCGGATCGCGTCCTTCAAAAAGCCTTGCTGCGGCGGCATGGAGGGTGCGCCGCTCTGACTTCAGGATCGACCGATAGACCCCCTCTTGGAGGAGGGCATGGCCGAACACGATGTCTTGACCTTCGATCTTGAAAAGGCCGCGCTCGAAAATGGGCGTTCCGTGAAAGTCTCCATCACCCAGCAAGGCCCGCAGGTCGGCTAGGGTAAGTCTTTGTCCAAAAATCGAGGCGGCTCGAATTGCGGCGCGATCTTTGGCATCGAGTGCGTCGACACGCGCAAGCACCATATGCTGGAGGGTGCCGGGCAGATCGTGGGAGCCAGCCACCGCCGTGCGGACAAGTTGTTCCAAGAATAGCGGATTGCCATCTGCTTTGCGAACACACGAGGCCACAAGATCCGGTGCATCGGAAAGCCGCGTCCGGGCGAGGCGCTCAGCGTCCTTCAGGCGTAGCGGGCCAAGGTCAATCCCTGTGGCGCTCAATCCTTGGAACGGCTGGTTGGAATGAGCAAACGGATTACCTTCGGGCCGCGTTGTCAGCACCAGCATCAACCGCCGCGTGGTCGCCGCCCGGGCCAGATGCTCAATGAGGGTGAGGGCGGATTGCGGTGCCCAATGAATGTCTTCTATGGCGATCAGCCTTGGCTTCTGAGCGCAGGCGTCATCAAGGAGGAGATGGACGGCGTCGCGCCGGCTCTCCTCGCGCGCGTCAGCATCAAGCGCGGCATCAATATCGGTGAGATCGTCGCCAAGTGGGGTATCGAGCAGTTCACTAAGCGCGATGCGCACGCGCGGTTCGCGGCCACTTTTTGCTATGAATGTCGCGGCCCCTTCAGCCTGGTCTGAGGGCGGCCGATCATCATTGATCCCCGCAAGGCCTTGCATCAACGTGCACATGGCATCGCGCGTTCGGCCTGCTCCAAAGTTCAAGAAGTGTGCCTTGTGTGCTGTAAAGCCACTATCGTTGAGACGGTGTAGGACTTCTTCAAGGAGACGGGTTTTGCCTATGCCAGGGTCCCCCCGAAGGACAAAAATAGCCCCCGCCTCCTCGTGAAGAAGCGTTTCGGCCGCAGCAAGGATTTGAGAAAGCTCCGTACCACGGCCGACAAAAAGCGTCTCAGGCGGCGATTGTGACGCTGGTGCCAGTCCCTCTAGGCGCCACACGGTCACGGGTTCTGCCATGCCCTTCAGAGCGTGTTCGCCAAGATCAGTGGCACGGACAGCTGCCCCCAGCTCAACCCGCAGGGCATGGTCGATCAGGATCTCGCCGGTCTTTGCGAGGGCATCTAGCCTCGCTGACGCGTTCACGGCATGTCCCACAACACCATGCTCGCCGCCCGCAACAATCTCGCCAATTGACAGCCCGGCGTGCGCCGCCAGCGGGCGGCCGAATTGTTGTGAAAGCTGGTCCAAGTCGTCAAAGATACCAAGGGCGGCCCTGGCGGCCCTCAACGCATCATCGCCATAGGCACGCGGCGCCCCAAACAATGCGAGCGCGCCATCACCCACTTGCTTGTCTACCGCCCCGCCAAACGCGGTGACCTTTTCGCGCACCAGCACCATGAAGCCATCAATCAGCGTGGTCAGATCTTCAGGGTCGAGTTCTTCGGAAAGTGCCGTGAAGTCCGCAAGGTCTACGAAGAGGACGACGACGTTGCGTCGCTCGATTGGAATGCGCGCGACATCGTCGATGGTTGTGTCCGCCTCGGCGCTGACACTGCCTGAAAGCGCGGCGAGGAGGCGCCGCCGATGGCCCAGGGACACGCCGATGTCCTTGAGGTCTTCATCACTCAAGAGGCCAAGCGTATCAAGATCTATATCGTGCTGGCAAAGAACTGGGCCAAGGACGCTCAATTGATGCTTTGCAAGCCAAACATTGAGATCTGACATGAGCGCAACCAGAAGGTCATTCAGTCTTCGGAGATGTCGCCCATTGTGATGTCCTCACCCGGGCCCGATTGGTGAGGCGCATGCCGCCGTACTGCGTGCACCAGCGTCTCGTGCGCGCCTGGGTCTTTGTGAAAGCACGGGTTTGTCCGGCTAGCACCCCCACCGCCACCGCTACGGGCCATTGGCCGAACTCTGTCAAAGGCGAGCCCGGCCGAGCCCTGCAGCCGCCTCCGATCACCGGCGCGCCCGAAGCACCCAAGGTCACCGTGTCGCAAAAACCCGCACCTGTGTTTGCTTCAGCCATGTCGCCCCCCACTCACCGCTACCGGAGGCAAGTTAACCCATGGGTGATTGAAAATCAGTAGTTGATTGCATCGAGGCGGTGCCGATGGCGGGCTCAATGCTGACTTTGCTTACAACATAGCCATCATGGCAAACCCGTTATTTCTCAATCATGTGTCACACACTCCTGCACTATCGAGCGGGTTAGAGAGGGTAGAATGTGCACAATGCGTTAGAGAACAGAAGCCGCAGCGCCGTGCCGTTTGCGCGCCAGACCAGGCGGCTCCTGGAACACGCGTTTGAACGCGCGATTGAAGGCCGGTTCCGACTGATAGCCGAGTTCTGAGGCGATCGTCCCGATGGGCTGACTGGTGTTGAGAAGGGCTTGCCGGGCAAGGTGCATCCGCCACGTGGCCAAGTATTCCATAGGCGGGGTGCCCACAAGACCTGCAAACTTTCCTGAAAACGCCGAACGAGACATGCCTGCAACACCAGCAAGCCGCTCCACCGACCAGTCCTCTGCTGGCGCCCGGTGGATGGCGATGATCGCGCGCCCCACTTGCCAATCCCGGGCAGCCTTGAGCCACCCACGGTCGGCCTCCGGCGCAGTGTTGAGCCAGCGCCTTATGGCTTCAATGACGACGACGTCAGCAAGCCTGGTGATGACCGTCTCCCCGCCAGGGCGCAACTCCTTTGCTTCGCGGGCGATAAACTGAAGCGTGCCCTGGAGCCAACTGCTGGCATCTTCTTCCCAGGGATCAATCTTTAAGACTTTCGGCAGGAGAGCCATCAACAGTCCACTGGCGGCGTGATCAATTCTGACAAGGCCGTACATGATGCTGGTTTCAGCGCCTCCGCCACCAAACTCCAGCGTCTCGTAGAGATCGGTGACTTTGCGTATGGGAAGTTCTTCGAGCGTATAGGCTGTCGCTTTGAGGTCGCTTTGGAAACAAACTGGGGAGCCGTGCGTCATCAGCACAAGGTCCCCCTTTTCCATGGGGAACGGCTCGTCTTCATCCACTGTCAGCCAACATCGCCCGCCAATGATGACTGCAAAGCTCATCACCCCAGGAAAGCCTGGGATCGCAACGCCCCACGGCGCACTCAGGCGGGACTGGCAGTAAAACGTTCCTGTGAGTTTGAGGAGGTGGAGGATTTCGCCCAAGGGGTCGCCAATCGGTTGGGCAATGGCATCAGGATTGGGGACATGCGGTGTGGTGTTGGTCATGATGGATCGATACGCCAGCGACAGCGCCGCGTCCAGCCATATTGGACGATCGGATAAGAAAGATGGATGATCGCGAATGGTTCATCTGATGCGCCTGCATATCTTGGGTGCATCGAACAATCGACTGCTCGCAGACTTATCGGAGATGAACCATGTCAGCACAACCCATTCTCGTCATCGGTGCCACCGGCAAGACAGGCTCGCGCATTGTAAAGCTGCTGGAAGACAACGGCCATCCTGTTCGCCGCGGATCGCGCAGCGCGCCAGTCCCGTTCGATTGGGAAAAGCCCGAGACTTGGCCTGCTGCGCTCACCGGCATTTCGGCTGCCTATGTGTCCTACTTCCCCGACATTGCCTTTCCGGGCGCTGTGGAAAAGGTGGAGGCGTTCACGGTCCTGGCGCGGCAGATGGGCGTGGGGCGCCTCGTCCTCCTCACCGGGCGCGGGGAAGCGCATGCTGAGCGGGCCGAAGAGATCGTGAAGCACTCAGGCGTAGCGTTCACCATTGTCCGCGCTGCTTGGTTTGCTCAAAACTTTTCAGAAGGCGCGCTCTTGGGGCCGGTCCTGGCAGGTGTCCTACCCATGCCAGGTGGCAACGTGCGCGAACCGATTGTGGATGTGGATGATATTGCTGAGGTTGCGGTCGCAGCACTCACCGAAGAGGGGCACGACGGCGCGCTCTATGAGGTCACGGGACCAAGGTTGATGACCTTCGCCGAGATGGCCCAAGAGCTTTCAGCGGCGATGGGCCGTCCCATCCAGCACTTGCCCATCTCGTTTGAAGACTTCCATGCGGCGGTTGCCCGCGACAGCGGCGAGATGGTTGCCGGCGTCATCACCGAAATTGCACGCGAGACGCTCGATGGGCGCAACGCTCATCTTGCCGGAGGCGTGGAACGTGCCCTTGGTCGGCCACCGCGCGACTTTACAGCATTCACCAAGGCTGCTGCGCGCGCAGGCGCCTGGGCCGATGCCGCCTAGCGCATTTCGCGCCGCATGTGGCGCGAGGAAAAATGCGCGCCCCTTTGAAAAGCGGGCGGTTTTTCCCGATCAGACGATTCCGTTTGATCGGGAACCGACCTAGTTGACAGCCCACAAAAGCAT
>JBCDLN010000248.1:0-6141 GCA_038745295.1 Pseudomonadota bacterium
GTTGCGGCAGACGCGCTCAGGTTGCCGGTCCGCATCCTTGTGGCGCCCGGCCATCGCGGCGATGTCCTTCAAGGCCGCGCGCTGATCGACGGCCTGGCTGCCGGCCTTGTTGTCGCGGACATGGCCTACGACGCTGACCATTTCCGCGACGCCATTGCTGCCGCCGGCGCGACTGCAACGATCCCGTCCCAAACAGACCACACCCGCCATATTCCATGTGACTGGCGCATGTATCGCGAGCGGAACTTTGTCGAACGCCTCATGGGCCGCCTGAAACAGTCTCGTCGCATCGCCACCCGCTAAGACAAGCTCGCCGCAAACTTCCGCGCTTTCGTCCTCATTGCTGCGGTGTGTCTGTGGCTCCGATAGTTAAATCGTCCCTACTGCCAAGAGCATCTTGCGGCGGACGCGGCCGGCGCAAATGCTCGCCTATGGGAAAAGGCGGGTGGTTTCTCCCGATTAAAGGACGTCTTTTGACCGGGAACTGGCCTAGCGGGCCCCCGTTCCACTGCTGCCACCACCGCCGCCGCCGCGACCACCACCGCTCAACCCTGAACCGCGCCCGCGACCTCCTTGACGGAAGCGTGGTGTGCGCTCGGTGCGGTCAAAAAAGCGCTCTTGGGAATAGACGACAGATGGCGCGTAGTTGGGGCCTGTGCTGGCAACGCACCCGCTCAAAAGGATGGCCGCAAACAAAGCGACTAGCCCGGCTGCAATCACGCGAACTTCTACAACTCTATGCACAACAAGACCGATCCAGTTTTCGTTCTGCGCAACGCGTCTGAATGCCAGAACAGATGCCAGATGTTTGCCGAAGCTCCTAAAAGTTATGAAGGGTGGAGCGTTCGACGCGGTACCGCTGACCAAAGGTTGCCACACACGAGGGTAAGTTGAAAGGCACATTGGTCACAGGCTTCGCCAGCGCGGTGATCGATGCAATCGTCACCGGCCGGCGCCGCATCCTGTTCTACGCGCGGCCAAGGGGCACATCACACGGCAGATGAGCTTGCCGATTTGCTCGCCCCGTTGAGGCGCAAAGCGCCCCAGCAATCGATGTCGTTTGTCGGGGAACCGCCTTAGGCGCGCATCCGCTCCGCTTTGGGATCATAAAATGGTTTCAACGACGCGGTGGCTTCAACGCGCGTCCCCATGACATCGATTTCAAAGCCCGACGAAAGGAGATCAGACACGCTCTCATCGGGGCAAGGGACATAGCCCATGCCGACGGCCGCGCCCAAGTGGTGACCATAGCCGCCGGAGGTCAGATAACCCACGATTTCGCCGTCCCGCACAATGGGTTCGTTGTGGTAAAGGAGCGGCTCGGGGTCGTTGAGACGGAACTGAACCAGGCGCATATCGAGCCCGTTGTCCCGCTTTCTCTCCACAGCGTCGCGCCCGATATAGTCGGTCTTGGTCTTTGACACCGCAAAGCCAAGCCCCGCTTCCAAGACGTGATCTTGGCACGTGATGTCGTGGCCGAAGTGGCGGAAGGCTTTTTCAAGGCGTGCACAGTCCATCATGTGGAGGCCGCACAGTTTGAGCCCCACCTCTTCGCCCGCCTCTGCAAGGGTTCTGAATACGTGCACCGCCATGTCAGCGCTCACGTAGAACTCCCAGCCCAGTTCGCCGACATAGGAGACACGGTGCGCGCGCGCCAGGCCCATGCCGATTTCGATCTGGCGCGCGGTGCCAAAGGGCAGCGCCTTTGAGGACAGATCGTCCGGCGAGACGAGGCGCATGAGATCGCGAGAGCGTGGACCCATGAGCACCAGCACAGCTTCAGCCGCTGTCACATCGGTGACGATGCAAAAGTCATCGCCAATATGGCGGCTGATCCAGGTAAGGTCGGCGATGCGGGTGGCAGCCGGGGTGACCACCAGATACGCCGTTTCGCTGAGCCTGGTGACGGTGACGTCCGCTTCGATGCCGCCGTGCGCGTTGAGAAACTGGGTGTATGTGATCTTGCCGACAGGAACGTCCATCTCACCGCCGCAGACGCGGTTGAGGACCTTTGCCGCATCGCGCCCTTCCACCTTGAGCTTGCCAAAGGAGGACATGTCGTAAAGGCCGACATTGTTGCGGATGGCATTCAGTTCTTCGCCCACATTGTCGAAGAAGACCTGGCGCTGCCATGAGTACTCGTAGGAGGCATTTTGGCCGGGGCGCGCGAACCAGTTGGCGCGCTCCCACCCTGCAAGCTCACCAAAGACTGCGCCGCGGGCCGCAAGCTCGCCATGGAGCGGTGAGTGCCGGACGCTGCGGGCCGTGGCTTTTTGGCGGTAGGGGAAGTGGTCCGCGTAAAGGAGGCCGAGTGTTTCGCTGACGCGTTCGCGCAAGTATCGGCGGTTGGTTTGAAAAGGTTCCATCCGCGCGATGTCGACTTCGCCAAGGTCAAAGGGGCGTGTGCCTGTCTCCATCCATTCGGCAAGGGCCATGCCGGCCCCTCCTGCGGATTGGATGCCGATGGAGTTAAAACCGGCAGCGACCCAGACATTGTCCATCTCTGGCGCAAGGCCAAGATGGTAGGCATCGTCTGGTGTAAAGCTTTCGGGGCCATTGAAGAAGGTGTGGATGCCCGCTTCAGCCAAGAGCGGCATCCGGTTGACGGCAGCCTCTAAGATGGGCTCGAAGTGCTCAATGTCTTCAGGGAGCTGATCGAACTCGAAGGAGCTTGGGATGCCGTCCATCCCCCAAGGTTTCGACTTGGGCTCAAAGGCACCCAGGAGGATTTTGCCGGCGTCCTCTTTATAATAGCAACATTCATCGGGAACGCGCAGGACCGGAAGCGCTTTGAGGTCTGTGATGTTCTCGGTGAGGATATAAAAATGCTCGCACGCGTGGAGGGGGACATTGCTGCCGGCCATTTGACCCACTTCACGCGCCCACATCCCCGCGCAGTTGATGATCACGTCGCAATGGGTGGTGCCTTTGGTGCCATCGGCAGTTTCCCAATCGACAGCGGTGATCTTCCGGCCGCTGCGCTGAAGGCCGGTGACGGCGGTGTATTCGTGGACGGTGGCGCCGCGGTTGCGGGCGCCCCGCGCGAGAGAATGGGCGATGTTGCCAGGGTCACCCTGCCCGTCTTTGGGCAAGTAGACCCCGCTCACCACGCCGTCCATGTTGAGGTGGGGGTAGCGATCAGCAATTTCGGTGGGGCCGATCTCCTCCACCTCAACGCCGAAGCTGCGGGCCATGGCCGCTTGGCGTAAGAGCTCCTCCCGCCGCTCGCCTGTGAGCGCAACGGTTATGGAGCCGGTCCTGCGGAAACCTGTGGCAACGCCTGTTTCTGCTTCGAGCTCTGAGTAGAGTTCTTGGCTATAGCGGGCAAGGCGCGTCATATTCTTAGACGCGCGCAGTTGCGCGATGAGGCCGGCCGCATGCCAGGTGGTGCCGGAGGTGAGCGACTTACGCTCCAAGAGCACAACGTCAGACCAGCCGCGTTTGGCAAGGTGATAGGCGACCGAACAACCAACGATGCCACCACCGATAATCACGGCGCGGGCGTGTGATGGAGGAGTGGGCATGGGCGGCGTCTCTTTGGTGCGAGGTTCGGTGTGTTGTGTCGTCAGTGTCGGTTAGGTCTTGCGCTGCGGCGGGACGGGTTGGCCGCAGCGCATCTGGATGTCAGGCGGCGTAAGGCACGCGTGTTAGGCAGACATTCTGGCGTTTTGTGGGTCCCACAGAGGCAGCGGCGGCTGCACGGTCGCGCTGCGCTTTTCGCCGTAGATTTCCACTTCGAGGGTGCTGCCCGCCTCTGCGCATGCGCTGGAGACCACACCAAGCGCAATGGAGGCGCCGACCCGGTAACCATAGCCGCCTGAGGTGACTTCCCCCACACGCTCGCCGTTTTTCCAGATGGGGGCCATGGGGGGCGCATCACAGTCGCCAGCATCCACAATGAGCGTTGCAAAGTTGCGCTGTGAGCCCCGCTGGCGCTCCATCAAAAGCGCATTGCGTCCCGGGAAGGGGGCCGTTTTGTTGAAGCGGATGAACCTGTCGAGCCCGGCTTCCAGGAGGGTGTAGTCCACCGAAAGTTCGCTCTTCCAGGCGCGGTAACCCTTCTCAAGGCGCAGGCTGTTGAGCGCGTACATCCCAAAAGGTGTCGCCCCCCGCCCGATCACCGCATCATAGATCGCGCCGGCGCGGCTTGGCGCGACGTGGATTTCCCAGCCCAGTTCCCCGGCGAAGGAAACCCGCACCAGACGCACAGGAACCCCTGCCACCACAGCGTCTTGGTGACTGAGCCAGGAGAGCGACAGATCCGCTTCGGTGATCGGCGCCAGGATGTTGCGCGATTGCGGGCCGGTGACCAGCAGCGTTTCCACATCATCGGTGACGTTGTTGAGGGTGACGTGAGAGGGGATGCCGTTGGCGAGAAGCTCATAGTCATGCCACTCGGCAAGGGCAGCGGTGATGAGGGTGAAGTTATCCTCGCCGGTGCGCAGGATAGACATTTCGGTGATAACGCGGCCTTTGTCGTCCGGGAAATAGCCGAGCGTCATGCGGCCCACTTTAGGCAGGGCGCCGGCAATCATGTGGTTGAGCGCTTCGGCGGCGCCCTGCCCTTCCAGCGTGTAGCGGGAAAAGCCTGGGATCGCGATGATGCCGCACCCATCGCGCACAGCCTCGCATTCGGCGCGCACACGCGGCTCCCACGGGCCTTTTCGGGACCAGGTTTGTGTGGGCGCTTCGCTCACATCATCACCTGGCTTGGCAAACCATGTGGCCCGCTCCCAGCCATTATAAGCGCCAAGCTGTGCACCGGCGGCCACCAGCCGGTCATGAACGCCTGAGAATTTGAGCCCGCGCCCTGCCGGCCACTCGTGATGGGGAAAGTGCATGGCGTACTCGTGGCCATAGACTTCCATGCCCTTCACCTTGGCATAGGCGTCGTCAGCGTGGCGGGTGAAGCGGCGCGGGTCGACGTCCCACATGTCCCACTCGGTTTCGCCGTGGGCAATCCACTCCGCGGCCACTTTGCCGGCCCCGCCAGCCTGGGCAATGCCGAAGGTAAACGCGTGGGCTTCGAACGCGTTGCGCACACCCGGCATGGGGCCCACGAGGGGGTGGCCATCAGGCGCGTAAGGGATTGGCCCATTGATGACGCGCCCCACACCTTGTGCGCCCAGGAGCGGAACGCGGCCCAAAGCATCTTCGATGTACCACTCCAGCCGGTCCAGATCGTCCGGGAACAGCTGGAAGCTGAAGTCATCGGGCATCTGATCGTCGGCGGTGATCCAATGGGCCCGGCAGTTGCGCTCATAGGGTCCAAGGTTGAGGCCGGTGGTTTCTTGGCGCAGGTAATAGCTGGAATCCACGTCGCGGATCATGGGGAGCTTGCGGCCATGCTCGGCTGACCATGCCGCGATCTCGGGGATCGGCTCGGTGACGAAGTATTGGTGCGACATCACCACAATGGGCGGGCGCCGTCCGCCAAAGGGGATGAACCAGTCACCCACACGCTGGGCATAGTAGCCGGCCGCGTTCACCACCTTCTCGCATCGGATGTCGCCGCGGTTGGTGTGGACGATCCACTCATCCCCCTCGCGGCTGACGCCTGTGGCGTCGGTAAAGCGCTCGATCTTTTGGCCCAGATCCCGCGCCCCTTTGGCAAGGGCTTGGGTGAGCTGTGCCGGGTCGATGTCGCCATCCAGAGAGTCCCAAAGCCCGCCTTCAAGGTCATGGGTTTCCATGAACGGGTGGTGCGCCGTCATCTCCTCTGGCGTCAGAATATCGATGGTGAGCCCTTGGGAGCGTGCCATGGACGCCACGTGCTCAAACTCGCGCATACGCTCACTGGAGTGCGCCAAGCGCAGCGCACCGGTGACGTGGTAATTCATGGGGTAGTCGACCGCTTCGGCCAGATCGCGGTAAAGCGCCAACCCATACCGTTGCAGCGTGAGGATCGCCCAGTTCGGGCTGAAATTGGGGCAGTTCCCGGCCGCGTGCCAGGTGGAGCCTGAGGTGAGTTCGTTCTTCTCGATGAGGACGCAGTCTTTCACCCCCATCAGACCAAGGTGGTAAAGGGTGGATACCCCCACTGCGCCACCCCCGATGATGACGACGGGAGCAGTACTGGGACAATCAGTCATCTCGGGGTCTCCTTACTCTTGGCGTGAGGTTGATGGGTAACGTTTTGCA
>JBCDLN010000249.1:0-6136 GCA_038745295.1 Pseudomonadota bacterium
ATTCCGCGGCGGCACTTCGGACAACTGGGTGCTGTCGTTTCAAAGGGCCCATGCCACGAAGAACGCCCTTGCTGAGAACGGCGTTGATGAGACCCGCTTCCGCCGGGTTGAAGGATTGGCAGACCGAGAGCCCAAACGCCCGGATGATCCGTTTGCCGATGAGAACCGGCGTATTGAGATCCTTTACGAGCCGGCGGAGAACGCTCAATGAGGGCTCGACGCAGTTCTGAAGGGCGAGGGGCTGCACCAGCCACGCTCGCTTTGGCAATGTGTCTTGCAGCGGCACCCGTTCCCGCCGAGAGCGACCCTTTGGATGACCTTTTAGATAGAAGGCCCCAGCCTGCGCGGGTAGAGGCACAAAATACACCCGCCAGTCGCCAACCCGTCACCGCGCCGGGGGGCGGAGCGCCAAGCGGCACACAACAAGGTGGCAAAGGGATCCTATCGCGAGTGCGGGTCGCGATGGGTATGGACCCCCGCCCTGGCAAGCCAATGCAGCTCCTTCCCCCGGAACCAACTGCCGTGTTCACGCTCCCCGTTCCGACCGGTCAAAGCGCCGCGCGCTCTGAACCAACGATCTCCCCCCCTGCTCAAAAACGCACTGCGCACTCCCAAACACGTGCGGCCCAGATAGCGGCACCTGCTGATGCAACACGTTCTGGATCGGAACGCTCTCGCTCCCGGCCGCCTCAAGTGCAAGTTGCCGCCCCCAGCGCAACACCATCAGTCCTGCTCCCTCGGCGCCGGCCATCGTCGCCTGATCGCTCCATCGCAGTTTCATTCCCTGAAAGTGACGGTGGTGAGGTCACATCTCCCGTTGCTCTCGACCTACCGCCACGCCGTCCCGTCGAAGACGACGGCACGGAGCCCACCATCAACATCAAGGTTGGCTCACGGTCGAGCGGCGACGTGGTGGCACTTGAAGGCCCCCCCCAAGCGGCAGTGCCCGATGGCGGGCCAAGCGCCAATCAGGTGGACGAGGGAGCCAAAGACCAGCCGGAGGGTCAAGACGCTGAAGCCCTCGTTGCCATGGCAAGCCCAGCAGCAGCGGCGAGCGATGCAGCCAGCCTGTCCTCCTCCGATGACAGCATCAGTTCTGAAAATAGCCCCAGCACGGCAACTGGGCAGACCCAACCCGCGCAAGACGCTGCCCTGTTCATACCCGCAGAACCGGACCTTGAGGGGGCGCCCGGCGCTGAAGCGCTGCCAGACGCTGGCGCGACAACACCAAAGGCTGATGGAGAGGTCCGGCCATCCTCCTCTGTGGCCACCATGGTCGCTGCTCCGCGGGAGGTTCCTCTAGGGACATCCACTTCATCACCCGAAAACCCTATGGCGAATGCAGAAGTCGCCATCGCCTCTGAAGAGATGATGGACGCACCCGTGGATGGCGGCGCTGAAAGCCAGCCTCCGTTTCCCACTGAGCTCCCAACGCTTATGCGGCTGATGAGCGCTTTGCAGGACGACATTGCCCGCGGCTCCGGCTCCGCCATCGCAGCCCAGCGCATCTTAGCCCAGCGCATAGCAGCCGAGCTTGACCGTGTGCCGGGCTATGCGCTGGCGAAGCCTCAAAATGCAAGGCACGCTCTTACCTACGCCCTCACCGGGGGCGGGCCATCCGTCGTGCGCGCCGTGGTCGACAAGACTGCGTTCACACCACCCTACGACACTCTCATGGCAGGCGCATTGGCCTATCTTGAGGGCCGTAAAGCCGACGCTTTACGCCACTTTGGCGAAGCTGATCTTGATGGTCTAGACCAAGTGGTTCGCGGGCCGGCTCATCTTGCTCTGGCAGCTCTAAAACTTGGGGACGACGCTGAAGGAGCGCTCAATCATCTTGCCATTGCGCGCCATGCCGCACCGGGCACTTTGGTGGAAGAGGCTGCGCTGCGCCGCGCTGTTTTGATCACCAGCGAGCTCAACGCATTTGACGATTTTCGCACCCTCACGGGTCGGTATCTGCGCAAGTTCCGCAGTTCAGTTTATGCCGGTAACTTTCGCAAACGTCTATCGGCCGCGCTCACAAGAATGAGTTTTCTTGACGACCCTGATGGCTTTGAAAAACTTGAGCTTGTGCTCGCCCCTATGACCGAAGAAGGCCGTCGGGAGATCTTTCTGGACCTTGCAAGAACTGCCGTTGAAACGGGCCGGGGCGCAGTGGCTGCAAAGGCGGCCAGGCGCTCGCAGGGCGAGTTCGGAGAACAAACGCTCGATTCGCGACGGGCAGCCCTTTATGCGGCAGCGGCCGACGTGGTGGATCCGCGCCGCAACGAAGCGGCCCTTCTTGCACTCGGCACCATGGATGTCACCATGCTGCCCGAGGCGGATCGCGTCCTGCGAACAGCGGCTCTGCAGCTGGGTCAAGCGGTGGCCAACATCCCCGAACCGGGTGACCCCGCCCAACTTCGTGGCGGCGGAGATGGGGGCTTGGCGCCACAGTCCGGTGCCGCACCCGCGCTGGCCACCGATGCTGAACGCGCCGCCATTGCTGAAGCGATGCTGCCCCCTGACGAGCCCCTCGAAATCGAGTCTCGTGTCAACGACACCCTTTCCGCAATTGACGCTTTGCTTGAGAGCACACAATGAACCTACCTCCAATCCAAAGCCCAGACGACACCGTTGCCCAACCTGCAACGCGCCAATCCAATGGCAAGACGGCCGACAGGTTCGCAGCACTTCTTGTGGAGGCGGGCCTTTCAGACGCTGATCCTGACGGCCTTGTCGACACCAAACCGGCACCCCAGCACGAACACGCCAAGCCAACGAAAGAGGCTGCCACAGAACCGCGCAGCTCTCTCGTTCGGTCCGTGGAGTTACCGCCTGGCTTCACGGGGCCAAGGCCGGAGGCCAGCCAGACACAAGACCCCATCCCGGTGCCAAGCTTTGCCAAAAAGCCAATCCGCCAGGTGGCCGGGACGGGTGAGCTGCCGTCACGAGAGGGACTTGCTGCAACCCTGCAAACAGCCAAAGCAGCCAATGTCGAGGCTGGGACAGGACAGAAGGATGGGCTGCAACCCACTCCCATCGCGCGCGATGAGCCGCGCGCTGTCAGCCGGGCCCCCGCCAACAGCATATTGCCGCAAGCGGTCCCATCCGAGCCTAACCCGCCACTGGTGCCGCCACAGCTCCCCCAACCCACTGGCGAAGAGGCTCGCACACCATCAAGGGCACCCGAGACGCCGCCCACCCTCGGGCTTCCAGCGCCTACGCTTAGCACGAAGGGCGACCCGGCGACCCGGCCGCAACCCACCGAGCCTGCGCGAAGGGCACCGCTGTGGCCAGCGTCCACCCAGCAAACCCCTCAACCCTCACAAACCCTTGTCGCGCCACAAGCCGGTGAGACCTCGCAGGCGCCGCTGCCTCCGGTGGCCGCACGCGCTGAGGGACGGGGGCAGACGACCGCCTTCACCGCCGGCGCGTCAAGCCTTGCCGCAGAACCCTCTGCGCCGACCCTTGGTTCGGTCAACGTCACGCGGCGTGAAACTCATTTTGCCCCTGTCCGTGCGCCTGCCGCCATCGAAGCGCACGTGGTTCAACAGCACCTTGGCCGTGACGCAGCAATGCTTGCAAAGCCTGAAACAGCGCAAGCGTCATTCACCGCGATTGCAGACCAGCTCAAGGCGGCCCTTGATGGACAAGATGGTGACGGGGAGCAGAGGTTTCAGCAGGCGCTCAACCAGCAAGCCACCGCTGCCCAGCGCACCCCAGCGCCCTTGCGCCTTGTAGAGATCTCTTTGCAGCCGGCGTCTCTGGGCGCTCTTGCGGTCACGCTGCGCCTTACCAGCGCTGGGCTGAAGGTCACCGTGTCAGCCACTAACAGGGAAACCGCTGAGCTCTTGAACGAAGACAAAGACGCGTTGGCGAACCTTGTGGCACAAGCCGGCTACCGCTCCGATGACATCGAGGTCATTCACAAGCCGAGCCGCACCGCATAGTCCTTGCCCTACTCGATCAGAGCTGACCGGGTAGGGTTTATCAATGCTCAGCAAAGGAACACGGTGCCACTACGCCTTTAAAAGCTCCGCTAAAAACGTCGCCAACAACATCAGACCAACTATTGGCGCCGGGTTAAGCATTATGGAATGTCTCTGCTCTATATTAGGCAAGTAAATCGACGCGAGCGCCTTTCACCGATCCAGTTTTCGCGGAGATCTCGTGGCCCCATGTTCAGCGAGCTTAAATACATGTCTTCAAGACGCACCGGATATAAAGCTATCACTCTTTTGTGTGAAATTGTCTCACGATAGAGGGATACGCCGTAGAGCTGTCGTGTTGCAATAATAATGAATATTGAAAGGCATATTACCTCTATCAGTTTTAGAACGACTCGTATCAGTTGGCGTCAATATTTCAATTCATGATAGCATCTAAAGCGAATGATGTCGCGGATCAGCCCAGGTGATAAAATGATTAACTCAATGCCGATCTACGGTGCCGAAAATGGAACATTCAATATTTTGGAACAGTCGATCCCCACCGCTCTTAGCTCATCATTGACCATCTCGCCATTTCTTACCAGATATGGGCATTTCTACTCGTGGATGCATCGCACCGCCTAACAACACATCAGCTAATCTTAGTGAGAACACGCTCCGGCGCAAACGTCAGCCAGAATTCGCGATCGTAATTGCTTCGCGCCGAGGGGATGGCGCTCCAAGAGAACAGCGTAGCTTGACCAAGAAACGCGAGCGGATGTGGTGAGCCGCCGCCATCGCAGGCGGGCGCATCAGTGTAAGCCCAACCCTCCACGCAAAATGAAATTTGACGGCACAGCGGCTTTCGACATGCTTCTCACGCACCGCATAGGGCTCGCGAACGATAACTTTCATCGCCGCGCTGAATTCGGATCAAAGCCATGCGTCGGTCGCGTCCGACAGCCCATCTACAAACACCCTTGCGGGCGTCAGTCGCGGCGCGATTGACGCCCGCACTTTACCGCCGCCAGCTTCATAGCTGGTGCCGTGTGTGCCGCTTCGTGCACCAGCATCATCAGCAAGTTCGGCTCTGCTTCCAGCTCAGCCGGACACGCTTTATCGGCATAGGCCGTTATCGCGATGGTGCCGCATCAGGCGCGGCAGCTGTGGGATCACCGGCGGTGATCCTCGCCTCATTCCACTGAAAATTGGACGCGGGCGCTGTCGCCCTCAGCAGTGACCACCGTGAGCGTATGAGCCCCGGTCTCAAGCTCAATCTGTGCTTGCCTGCGATGGGCGGCGCCCACAAGCGGCCGGCCGTTGACGAGCCAAAGATCTGCCGCGCCCCCTAAAATGCGCGCCAAAAGAGGAACACGCCCGCCGTCAGGCCGGGTCAACTGAACGACAGACCCCTCAAGGGGAAATGCAAACTTCAAGCTCGATCCGTCGGCAGGAGCACCGCCACCAGGGCGTGGCGGAAACCGCTGCAAAGGTGGCGGCAAGGCATCCCGATCCCGTCGTCCGCTCGGGGCTCTGCGCGGGACGACGCCGATCCGAGCAAACGCATCAAACAGCATCGGGGCGGCATCAGTCCAACCTGTCAATTGGGGAACCGGGGTCCCATCAGGCCGCCCCACCCAAACGGCCACCACATGCTGTTGGTCAAATCCCACCGCCCATGCATCGCGATGGCCGTATGAGGTGCCAGTCTTGTAGGCGATCTGGCCGCGAGCGGCATTCTTGGGCGGCCGCATCCCATCAAGGATTGCGGCGATATCTGATGCCGCACGGGCGCTCAGGATGGGAGATGACGCAGGACGCTTATCGCCAACATGGGGATGGACAGGCGTGCCGTCAGAGGAAATGGCGCCGTAAAGCGCGGCTAAGTCGAGCAGCGTTGTGCCGGCCCCACCAAGGCCGAGCGCGAGCGTTGGCGCGGTGCCATCGGGCAGAACAAGCTCGACACCGCCAGCGCGCAGCTGCACAAAAAGCTGCATGGGCCCTATGGCATCAAGCAGCGTCATCGCTGGGATGTTGAGCGAGCGCTGCAGCGCCTCTTCCACTGTCACAGTGCCCCGAAAAGCATCGTCAAAGTTGTCGGGCTCGTAACCGGCGAAGGACTGGGGCGCATCCTCCATCAACGTCCCCCGCGCCACCAGACCGGCATCAATCCCCAGCCCGTAGATGGCAGGCTTCAAGGTCGAACCTGGCGATCGCACCGC
>JBCDLN010000250.1:0-6128 GCA_038745295.1 Pseudomonadota bacterium
CGCATGGAGACGACCATGTTGCCTTTGAACGGGCCCGCTGGTGCACAGGGGACGTTGGTGCGGAACATGGGGACGGTTCGATCCTCATCGATGTGGCGCATCGCAATCCCGGCGCTCATCAAAGCGCTTTCAAAGGTGAAGGAGCAGCCGAGCGCCACCGCCACAAGATCGTCCCGCCAAAGGCTCCCGATCTCATCCACCTCATCGGTGAGGGTCCCGTCGCGGAAGACCCGGTAGCGCGGCACGTCGGTGCGCACGTCCACATCCTCGCCAAGGGTGCGAAAGATTGGGTCGCCCGTGTCTGTGACCCCCACCACAGGGCACGGCTTGGGGTTGCGCTGACAAAAGCGCAGGAAATCGAGGGCAAACGCTTCAGGAAGGATGGCGAGATTGGCTTGCAACTTCCCCGGTGCAAGGCCTGCGGTATGGCGCCGGTGCTCGCCTTTGCGAATTGTCGCGCGCACTGCCGCGCCATCGCGCACAGCATCATTCGCAAGAATGACAGTCATGGGTCCTCCCTTCGCCAGAGCCTCGCCAATCAGTGCGATGCGGTCAAACGCGAATTTGTGATGAGCGGTGAATTAACCGGGTGAACGCTGCGGGCCGCAGCATGCCTGGCGATACCCATGAGTCGCACCCCCCAGTTTCAGGGTGTACCTGATATGCACAAAAATGAGCGTCATTTTGTTCGCGTTAAGCCCCTAACTCGCGTAAAACGTGTGCACGTTATGAGTGTATTCGAGTGACGACTGCACAGGAGATGATCGGTCCAGAAAGGTAGGCCAGTCATGCTCCTCTAAGGTCGAGGAAAATCCTATGCGACCCACACATGCCGCACACGCCCCCATCGAAGGCAAGAGCAGCGACGATGCTGTAACACCGGCACCCGAGGACGGCTTTGACTACGATAGACCGTTCCTTGTTGCTGATACGTTCTCGTTTGATTTCGATGATGGGGTGGCCGAAACCACAGCCGACGCCGCCAGCGGGAGCGGCAATGCCGCTCTGGTGGACAGCTCCGATATGAGTGCGGTGACCCTTGCAGGATGGTTTGAAGCCCTGGTCGACACGCCCATGGCCTGCGAAGGGTCTCGTGATGTTCTGAACCTTGGCATGTCCAACGCCAACAAACTGGTGGATCAGGCGCTCGCGGCCCTCTTTGGCGCCGAACTCCATGTGCAGAACGGAACGGTGGATTCCACCAGCTCTGATGTGGCTGGCGTGACTGTGGAAACGCTCGATTTTGGCTAAGGCGGTCACCCGGTAGACGGCACCGTCTGACCAGGAAAGGCCGCCCGCTTTTCAACAGGACAAGCACGTGTCTTGCGCCGGCTGCGGTGCGGGAGACTCTGGGCACCGCAAGGCAGGCAGGTGCCCTCAAACTTCCCTGCAAGGTTGCACAGACCCATCGGCGATATCATCTGACCATCACAGGGTCCCGTTGCTTGTGTGGCCAGATCAATCCAGCCTGGCAGCATTTCGGGGCCGTGTGAACGATGCATCGGTCTCCGGAAGGGAAATGCGGCCATGTTTCAGAACCCCGCGCTTGACAACCATGAGTTGGTCGCGTTCGCCAATGATGAAGCCAGCGGCCTTCAAGCCATCGTGGCCATCCACAATACGGCGCGCGGGCCGGCCCTCGGCGGCTGCCGCGTTTGGACCTATGAGGATGACACCGCCGCCCTCACCGATGCACTGCGCCTTTCCCGCGGGATGACCTTTAAAGCCGCCATGGCGGATCTGCCCTTGGGCGGAGGAAAATCGGTGGTGATGGTGCCGCACAGGGCTGCAAAGACGCGGGCAATGTTCGAGGCTTTAGGGCGGACAGTGCACAGCCTCTCTGGCCGCTACATTGTGGCTGAGGATGTTGGCTCCTCGCCAGACGACATGGCGGCCATCCGCCTTGAAACAGAGCATGTGACCGGACTGCTGCCAGAGCACGGCGGTGTGGGCGACCCGTCTCCCACCACAGCGTTAGGTGGGTTTATTGCCCTCAGAGCCACCGCCGCTGCGCTCGGCCGTGACCTGTGCGGCCTTCACGTGGCGGTCCAAGGTCTGGGCAATGTGGGCTACGGGCTTGCGCAGCGCCTTTGTGAAGCGGGCGCTCGCCTCACCGTTGCCGACATTCATCGAGACGCTGTGGACCGTGCGGTGAATGAACTTGGTGCGACGGCAGTCTCGCCCGACCAGATTGTCGAGGTGGAGGCTGATATTTTCTCCCCCAATGCGCTGGGCGCTGTTCTCAACGCGCGCACGATCCCTAGTCTCAAAGTGGCGGCTGTGGCCGGCTGCGCCAACAACCAGCTCGAAACCCCTGAAGACGGCAAGCGCCTCAACACACGCGGTATCCTTTACGCACCCGATTATGTGGTCAACGCTGGCGGTTTGGTGAAGATGTGCAGCGAGTACTACAGCTGGGACCAGGATGAAGTGGACCGCCGCGTGGATGCCATCGGTGAGCGCCTGTTTGAGGTGTTCCGCCTGGCCGACGAAGAAGATGCGCCCACCGACCAGGTGGCTGACGCGATGGCAAAAGCACGGATTTCTCCCGCCGCAACCGCCATTGAGCCGCTCCTCAGCCCACACTAAAGCACTCTAGGAACAGCGGACACGGTCATGTGAACGCGGCATCGGTCGTGCCGTTGGACCCGGACCGGACCCTGCAAGCGCTGCCGCATAAGGTCATCCCTGGACCGGTTGGGTCCCCCCGGGCCAGAGTGTTTATCGATCCGGGAGGCTTAGCCCTTTAAAAAGGCAGCTTTGCGCAGTGGCGATACGGCGTTGGCGTGGGCGTCAAACCCTTCGTACTCAGCAAAGAGCTGCACCTGCGGGGCAAGGCTGTCGTAGCCCGCTTGGGTCACGTGGGCGATTGAGGTGAGCTTCAGGTAGTCGTGCACACCAAGGGGCGAGCGGGTCATGGCCGTTGCATTGGTGGGCAGCACGGCATTGGGTCCCAAGATGTAGTTGCCCAGGCAAATGGCGCTGTGCTCGCCCAGCAGGATTTCGCCTGCATTCGTAAGGGCGCCCAGATAGTCAAACGGGCTTTTGGCGTGGACCTGAAGGTGCTCGGGGGCGTAGTCGTTGGTGAAGGCGATGGCGTCATCCATGGTGGGGCAAACCACGATCCCGCCGCGGGGCCCGCACAGCACAGTTTGCGAAAAGCCGGTGCGCTCTGCGCCCATGTGCCCCCAAAACTCCGGCACCGCGGCGATCACCTCATCGGCCACACGCTGCGAATTGGTGACAAGGTAAGCGGACGAGTCAGGTCCATGCTCAGATTCGTTGAGAAGGTCGAGCGCGGCGACGCGACCATTGGCCGTCTCGTCGGCGAGCACGATGGATTCTGAAGGGCCGGCGGGCGGGCCAGGGTCGATCCTGTCCGACAAGAGACGCTTGGCCGCTACCACGTAAGGGCTGCCGGGGCCGACGATTTTGGCGCATCGCGGCACGGTTTCAGTCCCATACGCCACCGCCGCCACAGCCTGCGCCCCGCCGCACTTGAAGACGTTCTCCACCCCCGCAAGCCGCGCCGTCACCAGCGTGGCGTCGTCGATGGCGCCGTTGGGTCCTGGCGGGGTGACAATGGCAATCTCAGGCACGCCCGCCACCGCCGCAGGCACAGCCGTCATGTTGACGACGGAGGGGAACGAGCCCTTCCCCCGCGGCACATAGCAGGCGACGGAGGGGATGGGGGTCGCCTTCTCGCCGGCGAAAATGCCCGGTGCCATTTCCTTCAGCCACATGTCCTGCGGCATCTGCGCTTCGTGAAAGCGGCGCACATTGTCCACCGCCTGCTCCAGCACCTTGATGAGGGCAGGGTCGACCGCACCGAACGCAGCATCGAAGTCCGCTGGAGTGGCCGCGATGGCGTCGGCTGTGACGGGTGACTTATCGAACTCGTTCGCAAACCGGGCGAGAGCGGCGTCGCCCTTCGTCTTCACCGCCTCGATAATGGGGGCAACCCGTTCCAGAAAGGGGCCAAGGTCAGCCTCTGTCCGGGTGAGCAATGCGGCCCGCGCCTCCTGCGAGAGGTCGGCAAGATGGTGGACGCTTAGCTCAGGCATGGGGCTCACTTTGATCTGAGGAAAATATCGAGGCCGACCAGGCGGTCGAGGAGCCACACCGCCACAAGCGCCATCACAATGTAAAGAACCGAAACTGCCGCAAGGTCAGGCGTGATGACGCTGCGGATGGAGTTGTAGATCTGGACCGGCAGGGTCACGGTGCGGCTGTCGGTGAGGAAGAGGCTCACCAAAAACTCGTTGAACGCCAAAATGAACATGAGCAGCGCCCCGGTGATCACGCCAGGGGCGACAGCGGGCAGCGTCACCGTCAAAAACGCAGCAACGGGGCCGGCACCGAGGTTGGCGGCAGCGTTATCAAGCTCAGGATCGAGCGCGTTCACAGATGCCGCCACAGACCAGATCATAAAGGGGAGGTTGATGACGCAAAGCCCAAGGCCCACCGGCCACAGCGCGCCCAAGATCCTGATTTCGCCGAAAATCAGCATCATCGCGATGCCCGACACCACAAGCGGGATGGTGAAGGGGAGCAGAAGGTAAACGTTGATGGCGGTGCGGGTCTTGAAGCGATAGCGGGCAAGGGCAAGGGCGGCGAGGGTGCCTGCAGGAATAGCAATGAGCGTGCACACCACCGACACATAAAGCGACCGCCACAGCGCCTGCTTGAACGAAGGAAGCTGCCACATTTCCCCATACCACCTGAGGGAGAACCCTTCGGGCGGAAAGGCGATGATCTCGCCCGCGGTGAATGAGGCGCCCACCACAATGAGCGTCGGCAGGCTGAGCGTCACCAGCGAAAAGGCGGTGATGGACCACAGGACAACGGCTTTTGAGTTCATCCCAGCCCCCTACTGCCCGGCCACAAGCGTATGTTCGCCGACCCCAAACTCATGGCGCTCCCGAAGCGTCTCGTTGACGAGCTGAACGCGGCGCGGCTTTAGCATGATATGCCAGGTCTGGCGCCGCGTCGGCTCGTTCTCCAGGAAAGCGCCGCAGGTGAGGATGGCAACATTTGCGCCATCTGCCGGGTCGCGCACCGACTGATAGCGGATCGCCTCGCATCCCTTCGCGCGGACGAGATCGGCAAGATCTTGGCATGCGGTGTAGTCGCTCGGGTGGGTCCAGGGGCCGAGACTTTTAAGGTTGGGCCGCGTGAGATAGATTGCAGTCTCAGTCGCCACCAAAGCTTCGATGGCGGTATGGGCTGTGGCGGCCCGCGGCAGCGGCGTCTTAGGTGATGCGCGGTAAAACTTGATGCTGTTCCAAGCCGTTTCGATGGCGGCCGTTAGCACGCTTTCGGCCGCGTAGTAGACGCCTGGCGTTCTGCCCGGGCGCCTGAAGCGGGACCAGCCCGGATAGGCCGAATAGCGAAAGGGCGAGCGGAACTGGTAGTCGAGCTTGGCGCACTCAGGCGGCACAGAGGGCTTACTCTCTTCCAGCAGCGCTTCGAGGGCCGCCTGCTCATCAAGTGTGTCGACAATTTTCTGCGTGGAGGGGCGGTACTGGCCCTCAATCACGCGCCAGACGTTGCCGCGGTATGCCTTAAAGGGGTGCGCGGGCAGCATCAAGATAAGTCATCACCTCCACAAGGCCTGCGGCTGTCGCAATCATCTCAGCCGGAACGCCACGTAGATCGGTGTTGTGGCCCCGCATCCAGGCTGTTGTGGTGGCAGGATCGCCCCCCGTGATGGCATCGAGCGAGCGGAAGATGCGGATCAAATAGCGCGACAGCTCATCAGCCTTGCCGCTGACTGGGGCCGAGCCGCCCTTGAACTTGGAGACTTGCGCTTCGCTCACCCCAATTGCACGCGCAACCTCCTTTTGGCTGAGCCCAAGCGCGCGGCCGGCGTTCACGACCGCTTTGGCGATAAGCCGGCCAGGATCGTGGCTTGTGTCTAGTCTGGTGAGTTGAGCAACCATCAGCGCACCCTTTCCTCAGAAAGAAAAATAGATTTTCTCTCTCACGAAATCAAGTGTTGCTAGCGCTGAGCGGCGCGGAACCCCAGCGTGCCGGTGCCCACAAAGATGAAGATGACGGCCACGATGAGGCTCCCCACCGCCGTCAGCGTGATGGCAAGGGCCGCGCCGAGGCCGGCGTTGGAGATC
>JBCDLN010000251.1:0-6093 GCA_038745295.1 Pseudomonadota bacterium
GCTCAGCGCCCAGTACGCTTTGACAGAACAGGAGATGTCGCCAGCGCCGCTATAAAAAAGCGGCCAGCTTCCATCGTCGTTTTGCCGCCGTTTCAGGTAGGTGGCGATGGACGGCTCGCGCTCAACATCGGGCGTGCCGACAAAGTGTTTTAGCAGGACATACTCGGCCGGAATGGTGCAGTCCGCCTCAAGCTCAAAGCAAAAGTGGCCGTCCTTTTCTTGGAGCGCCAGGAGAGCCTTGCGCTGCTCTTCAAGAAGCTGGTCTTCAACAGGGAAGGCGGGCAGGGACGTCATCTCAGGCCGCCTCCAAAGCCGCGTGATGCCCGGTGACGCGCAGCCGCGCCAAGATGTGCGCCACCGCCTGCTCGCCGGAGCGGATCGCGCCCTCAATGGTTGCGGGGAGGCCTGTGTCCACAAAGTCTCCCGCCAGGGTGAGGTTGGCGAGGGGGGTTGTGGGGCCTGGCCGCGCTTTCACGCCGTCGGGCGACTGATCGAATGTGGCGCGGCGTTCGCGAATGAGCCGCTGCGCCTCGGGCACCATGTCAGCGGGGAGGGACAGGGCACGGCGCACCTCGCTCCAAATCTCATTGAGGAGGGTGTCACTATCGGCCCTGTCAGAGCCTAGATGGTGGGCCGCTGAAATGGTGGTGCTGATGAGCCCTGGGCGACGGAAAATCCAATGGGTCACCGCGTTGGTGAGGCCGATGAAATCCACCGCACGCTCCCCCTCACCCACCGGAACCTTGAAGTGCGCATTGACGATGGCGCAGTCATCATCGGGAACTTTTAGAGTGCGCATCAAGCCTTTGAGCCGCGCGGGGGGGACAGCCAAAATCACCTGATCGCCCTTACTCACACTCACCCGCTGCCCTTCAAACAACAGCGCGCGCACAGCCCCCTCACCCACATCGAGATCGCGCAGCGGCGTATGGGTGGAGACGGCCGCGCCCGATGCGTTCAAGACGCGCAGCGCAGGGTCGATGAAGGCGCGGCCCAGGCTTGTGGTGGCAATCATGGGGCGCGCAAAAGCCCCCCCTTTGCCGATGGTCTCCAAAAGTGTCTTCTTGAGGAGCTGGGCGCTTGCCCGCTCAGGCACAGCGTTGAGCACAGCCATGGTGATGGGCGCCCAGAACCTGTCATAAAGCACACCCTCGCGGCCCACCACATCGGCCACAGTGGCGTTGGGGCCAGCAAGCATAATGCGCCCGGCCGACAGGTGTGCCATCACCCCCGCCCCAGGCACCCGGCGCGCGGGATCAAAAAGCCACCACGGCACCCGCCCTTCGCTGAGCTTTATGGACCAGCGCTCGCCTGTTGAAAGATCCACAAAGGGAAACACAGCCTCATCAAACACGGTCAACTCTTCGCGGCTGCCGATGGCGTCCAAATAGGCGAGCGCGCGGGTGTTGCCGCTGAGGAGAAGGTGGTTGCCGTTGTCGATCTCAACGCCAAGCTTGCGATCTTGGAACGAACGGCAGCGGCCCCCCGCATGTCCGGCGGCCTCATAAAGGGCAACGCCAACCCCTGCTCTGGCCAGCCGCACAGCAGCGGTCAGGCCTGCAAGGCCCATCCCCACAATGTGAACGGTAGCGGCCAAGGGTTAGGCCCTCTCGTTGCGCATCTCGACCCGCTCTGGAAACGGACAGTCACTGGAAAGCGCTGGCCCAGCCGGGCGGTCGGGCAAGAAAAACGCATAGCGCAAGCCGCGCAAGATCTTGTCCAGCCGGCCCATGGGCTTCATGGCCGCGCCGTTCCAACCCGCCGCTTCTATTCGGTCGAGATAGCCCTCATAAACACCCATGAAAATGAGGGCAGGGCGAACCGTCCCATGGTGGAGGGCGCCCAGTGCAGCGCGGGCGGCGGCAAACTGGGCCCGCGCGATGGCCCCGAGGGAGGCACACACCTCCGCCCGCCGCGGGTGATCTGCGATGGTGGCGCAGTCGGCCGGCACGCTATGCTTTTCTAAAAGCTCAGCTGGAAGGTAAATCCGCCCCCTCGCCGCGTCTTCGTCCACATCGCGCAGGATGTTGGTGAGTTGCAGAGCGTCAGCGAGGCAAAGGGCAAAGGCATCGCGCGCCTCACTGGGCGGGGCTCCAAAACAGCGCACCGAAAGCTGCCCCACCGTCCCGGCCACACGGCGCGTATAAGCAGCAAGATCTTTGAGGCAGGGCGAGATGATGGGCGCCTCCACATCCATCGCCATCCCATCAATCATCAGCTCAAATTCGCGCTGCGGCAGCTCAAAGCGCGGCACGGACCGCTCCAGAGCGCGGCCAACAGGGCTTTTTGCACCGTTGCGGTAGACGCGGCTGATCTCGGTACGCCAAGCTTCGAGCGCGGCAAGCTTGTCGGCCCGCGGGGCATCGCTGTCGGCAATATCATCGATGGTTCGGGCAAACGCGTAGATGGCCACCATCGCTTCGCGGCGCCTGCGCGGAAGGGTCTTGAGCCCAAAGGCGAAGGAGGATTTTGCTTCGGCCAAAACGCGCGCGGCAAAGGCGCCGGGCTCATCCGCCCAGGCATCGCCTGCCCGCAACTCCGGCAAGAGGTGTTGCGCTAAACCCGCCCGCACGCCATCGACGGACACACTCACCCCCACAGCCTTGCGCCATAACGCCGCGCACCTTTAGCAGCGGCCAAGGCAAAGTCAATCTTAGAGAGCTTAACCCGCGACGCCACCGGATCCTGCCGCCTCAACCGCGCCAGAAGCCGCCGCGCCAGCGCATCAACAACGCTCGCTTCGGCCGCAAACCGCGGGTCTTTGATGAGCGTCAAGAGCGCAGCAGACTCCCTCATACGCCCCTCGCACGCATCAAGCAGCTCATGGATCACCTGGCGCAGCGCCGGCGTTTCTTGGGGCGCTTTCAGGTCATCAACAGACCCGCCGGCCGCCTTGAGCCGATCGAGCGGCACATAGACCCGGTCCAAGAGAGTGAGATCGCTTGTCATATCCTGAAGATGGTTAAGCACTTGAAGGACCGCTGACAACGCGTCCGCGCCCCGATAGCACGCTTGGCTCTCACCATGGAGGTCGACCAGCGTGCGCCCCACCGGGCAAGCGGACCTGTCGCAATAGTCCCAAAGCTCGGCAAGCGAGGCATAGCGCGTCTTGGTGGCATCTTGCCGGAAGGCGCTCAGCATGGCGCGGGCATGGTGGGGGCTGAGCCCTGTTTCAGCCAAGCTTTCAGCAAGGCGGCGCGCTGTGGCTATGGGTCCATCCAGCGTGAGGCTTTCGTCCAGTTGGTTCAAGCGGTCCAGCTTGTCATCGGGCGCAAGGTCGGGATTGTCGGCAATGTCATCGGCTGCACGCACAAAGTCATAAAAAGCAATGATGTGGGGCCTCAGATGCGGCGCAATCAGCCGCGACGCCACGGGGAAGTTTTCATCCTTCCGACCTTTGCCAGAGGGGGTTTCCACGGTGCGGTTTAAATCCCCAGGGGGCGAGGCCCCGCCATTCATGATGAACGCCTTTCAGGCAGAGCATGCCGCGCCGCATCCGCCGCGCGGACAATGATCCCTCTTAAGACTTTCCGCCATGTCCCAAGGCTCCGAGCGGCGGCGAGCAGACCACCGCGCGAGTTGGCTCCACAGGCGCGGCCACCGCTATTCCCCCTCGCGATCATGGCGTGAACAATGCGCTCCCTCCCCATCATCCGTCACCCGCGATCCATCCCCCGTGATCCATCCCCTTTGGCGCATCCAGGTGGCTCTATCTATACCGCATGGTCATGGTTGTGCGCAGATCCTCTTCACCCACCACGATGGAGGCGGCTTCAAACTTCGGCGCGCGCAAGAGGATGGTGGGGTCGTTGGCAAAGGCAAACCCCTCCAAGGGCCAACCCACCATGTTGCGGTCCATCTCTCCGTTGGCGTTGGCATCATGATAGCCTTGGACGCCGTATTCGCCGGGTGGGATGTCTTCAAACACCACCTCAAGCTCGCCCTCGGCCGCAGGGGCGGTGGCGTTGAAAGGGCAAAGCGGCGTTAAGAAATCCGCCTCTGGGCAAAGCGCCACCGACACGAGCCCATCGGCGGAGCGCACCTCGGTTATGGTCACAACAAGCTCAGCGGCAAGCCCGATGGATGCCGGCATGGGCGCACAAAGCACCGCAAGCCCCGTCACCAGGCTGATGCGCCCCATCACCGGCCGCCCCATCACACGTCTTGCCCGCTGAGCCACGCGCCGACGCTCCTTATCCTTGGCATGCCATGCTGAGCGCAGCGGCAACGGCGTTGTCAACTCCCCGCCTCCTGCGCCCTTTGTGGACGCTCTCCCCGGCCGCTGCCAGACCGGCTTCGGGCCATCATGGGGCCGTCCCGGAGCCATCATGGGGCCATCACACCGCCATTATGGCGCCATCACGCAGCCATCTCATCCGCGCTTGCCATGGCGTAGACATCGATCACTTCAGCATCTTCGCCAGGCTTGGCAATGTTGAGCCGCCGGCCCTTGAGGTCGGTGGGGTCGATCAACTCGTCAGCACTCACAGGGTGGATACCAAGGCTGAGATGGGCGTCTGAGCCCAGATCGCCATGCTCAAACATTGCCGCCGTCATGAGCAGAACGCCTGGCTTTGCGCGCGCTTCAAGCCGGGCAGCGGTGCCCATCAAAGGGTTGATATTGGGGTGCGCCATCCCCTCATCATCGTAGCTGAATTGCCAGTGGCCGCAGTGGGCACCAAAGCGCATGTGGAGCCCGTAGCCTGAGTGCCTCAGCGCACCGGCAAGCGCCTTCACAACCGTCAACAGCCGTGCTGCGCTGCGGTCTGCCAACACAATCGTGTCGCCCGCTGCCACGTTGGCCAGATCAAGGTCACGGGCATGGATCGCAATGACGTTGGACCAAAACGCCTCAAACGTCGACGCGGCCCCCACATTCGCCATGATATTGCGCCGGTAGGCGGCAATGTCCCCCACCGCCACAAACCGCAAATTCTCCTCGTGCCGCCACTCCAAACCATCTCCGATAATGTTGTGCCGGTTGATTTGGTGCAAGAATGTGACGTTGCGGGAGGCCACATAATCCGACATCGCCGGGTGCAACAGATAGGTGTTGGCGGTGGGTAAGATGTTGGTGTCGCCAAAGGGGAAGACGCCAAGCGGCGGGAATTGCTGGGTGAGCCTTCCGGGCCTGTCACGATCTTCCAGCACAATCCCCAACAGCCCCATCGCGTAAAGCGCGCAAAACGGGTGGAGCATGTCCCCGTCCACCGGGCCAAACTCTTTCACGAAGCGCTCGGTATAAAGCGTTGCTGAGTGCTTCAGCGCCTCGCGCGACAAGACGTTGGACTCAATCACCTTAGGGATGATGGAGGGGACGAGATCGTCAAAAAACGGGGCAACCTCGCCGAAAATGGTCTGCACCCTGTCTGCGGCAACGGTATTGATGATGGAGCGCACCGTTTCGCGGGTGCGCTCTTCGGGCCGGATTTTGGAGAGCTCGCTCCCAATGGCCACAGCATCGCGCGGCCTCAGCGTACAGTGGCGTGACCAGTATTGCAGCGCTGGCTCTTCCTGCCCCGTTCCCACGTTGGAGACGTAAAAGGCGCCGTGTCCCAAAAACGCTTCAACAGCCGCCGTGACCGGATCAACATTGCGCCGCTCCAATTGCCGTGGATCACAAAGGTTACTCTTGGGCTCCGCCAAAATATTATTTTTGATGATGTTGCGAATATCATCTCGATTGTAGCGCAACTCGTGGGTGAACGCGCGTAAATTCGCAAAAGAGACTTCGTTCTTAGCAGCGTACTGGAACGCCTCTTTCCGGATGGACAAGAACACCTTCACATGGGGATTGATCCCGTTGAGGCGCCTTAACGCCAGCAGCGCCCCCACCTGCCCATTGTGCCAAAGCTCGATGTATTGCCGGCTAAAAACAGACCGCTCGTACATGCGATTGGAAATGTAGTGTTCCAAATATTCATCGATATTATCGATAAAGAGCGCAGTGGGCCTGGTAAACCGCGCAAAGGCTGCAGTAACAATCGATGCGCTGTTCAATATCGAGAAGAAGCTCGACCGAGAGGCACTGATGATGGAATGAACAATTTCGAAGGGAGACTCAATATAAGGGTTCTTCAAAATATTGTTGAC
>JBCDLN010000252.1:0-6093 GCA_038745295.1 Pseudomonadota bacterium
AAGGCCCAAAGGGAGACACTTTATGCGACACGACGGCCGGGCCGCCGATGAAATGCGCGCCGTCAGTCTTGAACGCGGCTTCTCTCAACATGCTGAGGGCTCGTGCCTCGTCAAGTTCGGGGCAACCCATGTCCTGTGCACTGCATCGCTGGAGGAGCGCGTACCGCCCTGGCTCCGGGGCGGCGGCGAGGGGTGGGTGACGGCCGAGTACGGGATGCTCCCCCGCGCCACCAAAGAACGGATGCGCCGCGAGGTGACGGCCGGCAAACCCTCTGGCCGCACGCAGGAAATCCAGCGCCTCATCGGCCGGTCGCTGCGCGCTGTGGTGGACCGCAAAGCCATGGGCGAGCGTCAAATCACCGTCGACTGCGACGTCATCCAGGCCGACGGCGGCACCCGCACCGCCGCCATCACAGGCGCATGGGTCGCACTGTCGGATTGTCTCAGCCATATGGAAGCGGCCGGCATGGTGGAGGGCAAGGTGCTGACAGATCACCTCGCCGCCATTTCCTGCGGCATCGTCTCCGGCACCCCCGTCATCGACCTTGACTATGTGGAAGACAGCAGCGCCGAAACCGACGCCAACTTCGTCATGACCGGCAGCGGCACCATTGTCGAAGTGCAAGGGACGGCCGAAGGCACACCCTTCACGCGCGATGAACTCACAGCCCTTCTCGACCTTGCCTCAGGCGGGATCGCCAAACTGGTCGACCTCCAAAAGCTCACCACCGCATGACGGTCGACCTTGGCAAAAAGCTCCTGGTGGCCACCCACAATAAGGGAAAGCTCGCCGAGTTCCGGCAGATGCTGGAGCCCGCCGGCATCACCGTGATTGGTGCCGCGGACGCGAACCTCCCCGAACCTGAAGAGACCGCCACCACCTTTGAAGGCAACGCCGCCCTCAAGGCGGAAGCGGCCATGAACGCCCTCAAGATCCCCGCCCTTTCTGATGATTCTGGCCTTACGGTGGATGCCCTGGGCGGTGACCCCGGCATCTATTCCGCCCGCTGGGCGGGCCCCGACAAGGACTTTGGCCACGCCATGGCCCGTGTCCTCACCGCGCTCGATGAAGCAGGTTGCAAAGCCCCTGCCGAGCGGCGCGGCGCCTTCATTGCTGTGCTGGCGCTCGCCCGCCCCGGCGCTGAAACGGTCTTCTTCGAAGGCCGCACAGATGGGGTCGTCGCCCCCGCCCCCCGCGGCACTGGCGGCTTCGGCTACGATCCCCTCTTCATCCCCGATGACGGCGACGGCCGCACTTTCGGCGAGATGACGGCGGACGAAAAACACGGCCATCCCCTCCCCCTCTCCCACCGTGCGCGGGCGATCTCAAAGTTTGCCACCGCCCTCAACCTCAGCGCACGCTGATGGACGACGCAGCGCTCCTCTCCCGGTCTAAACCCCAAAGCGGCATTGACGCCGACCCGCACAGCGATGGCGGCTTCGGCATCTACGTGCACTGGCCGTTTTGCCAGTCAAAGTGCCCCTATTGCGACTTTAACAGCCACGTGCGCCACCAAGGCGTCGATGAGCCCCGCTTTGCCAGAGCCTTGGTGCGCGAGCTGCAAACCCTAGCGGACCGCACCGACGATAAGCGCCCCCACACCGTCTTCTTCGGCGGCGGCACACCCTCACTGATGGCGCCCGCCACCGTCGGCGCCGTCCTTGAGGCGATCGACACCACCCTTGGCCTCCCTTCAGGCGCGGAAATCAGCTTGGAGGCCAACCCCTCCACCGTGGAGCAAAGCCGCTTCGAGGGGTATGCGGCAGCAGGCGTCAACCGCGTGTCGCTCGGCGTCCAGTCCCTCGTCGATGACGACCTTGTGGCCCTCGGCCGCCGTCACGACGCGGCCACCGCCCGCAACGCACTGGCGCTTGCACGGCGCATCTTCCCGGGCGTTTCGGCCGACCTCATCTACGCAAGGCCCCACCAGACAGAGGCAGCATGGGCCGAAGAACTCCAAGAAATGCTGGAGATTGCCGGCGATCACCTCTCCCTCTACCAGCTCACCATTGAGCCAGAGACGCGCTTTTACGACCTTGCCGCCGCAGGCAAACTCATCACGCCCCACGATGACCTTGCCGCCGATTTGTATGAGCTGACCCACCAGCTCACCAGCGCCGCAGGCTTCACCCGTTACGAGGTCTCCAACCACGCCCGCCCTGGCGCAGAAGCCCAGCACAACCTCATCTATTGGCGCGGCGGGCGGTATCTGGGCGTCGGCCCCGGCGCCCACGGGCGGATGGCGACGGAAAAAGGGCGCACCGCCACCGCCACCATCAAAAACCCCGAAGCCTGGTGCGCTGCCGTCGAAGAAGCGGGCCACGGGATCGAGACCGAAGAGACCCTCGCCCAGGACGATATCTTCGCCGAAACCCTCATGATGGGTTTAAGGCTCAAAGAAGGTGTCCCCCTCGACCGGCTCAAGCGCCGCGCCGGCCCCCTCCTCGATACAGCGCGCATCGACGCGCTCGTCAAAGACAACGTGCTCACACAAGCCGATGGGCGTATTATGATCCCCGAGGAGGGTCGGCTGTTGACCAACGCCGTGGTGCGGGAGCTTTTGGTGTAATGTTGGACGGCACGCCGGCAACAACCGACGCATCGGTCGCCGCACTGGTGGCGGAAATCGAGGACATTTACTTCGATTGCGGCGGGCAGTGGTCTGCCGCGCGCCCCGGAATTCTTGCCCACCTCAAGGCCCAGCGCGCCGAAGCGCTCGAAGCGTGCGCCCAAGAACTTGCCGTATCGGGCTCAGGGGTCAGCGCCGCCAAACGGATCGCTGAGTACCAAGACCGCATCATCACCGCGCTCTTCCAGTTCGCCGGTGAGCATCTTTTTCCCACCGCCAACCGCTCCACCGGCGAAAAGGTCGCCATTGTCGCCACAGGGGGCTACGGCCGCGGCCTCCTTGCCCCAGGCTCAGACATCGACCTTCTCTTTCTCTACCCCTACAGGCCAACGCCATGGACCGAATCCATGGTCGAAACCATCCTCTACATGCTGTGGGATATGCGCCTTGTGGTCGGCCACGCAGCCCGCAGCGTCGATGAATGCATGAGCCTGTCGCGCAGCGACCTCACCATCCGCACCGCCCTCTTGGAATGCCGCTTCATCACCGGCGAAGAATCCCTCTTCACCCTCTTGCGCGACCGCTACCAGCAGGCCGTGGTGCGCGGCACCGGCAAAAAATTCATCGCCGCCAAACTCAAAGAGCGCGACGATCGGCACAAACGCCAAGGCCGCACCCGCTACCTGGTCGAGCCCAACATCAAAGAGGGAAAGGGCGGCCTGCGCGACCTCAACACGCTGTTTTGGATCGCAAAATACTTCTACCGGGTGAGCGATGAGGCCGAGCTGGTGGACCTCAAAGTCTTCTCAGCGGCCGAATTCAAGCTCTTCCTGCGCTGCGAAGACTTCCTGTGGACCGTGCGCTGCCACCTCCACCTCCTCACAAAGCGCCCCGAAGAACGCCTCACCTTCGAACTCCAGCGCGAGATCGCCCAGCGCCTCGGCTATTCCACTGACCGCCCCGGCATGTCCGAGGTGGAGCGCTTCATGAAGCACTACTTCCTGGTGGCCAAGGATGTGGGCGACCTCACGCGCATCCTGTGCGCGGCCCTCGAAGCCCAGCACGTCCTACCCGCCATCGGCTTCACCCGCATCATGAGCAGCCTGACAGGCTCCTCAGGCCGCCCCCTCACCGCGGACTTTCGCGTCGAAAACGGCCGCATCGCCCTTTCCCGGCAAGACGCATTTCAGACAGACCCCACCAACTTCATCCGCATCTTCGTCATTGCCAACGAACACAACATGCGGCCCCACCCGGACGTTTTGGCCGCCATGCGCCGGTCGATCCGCCTCATCGACCAGACCGTGCGCGATGACCCGGAAGCAAACCGCCTCTTCCTCACCGTCCTCACCGAGGCAAACGACCGGGAAAAGCTCCTGCGCCTCATGAACGAAACCGGGGTCCTCGGCCGCTTCATCCCCGACTTCGGCAAGGTCGTCGCGATGATGCAGTTCAACATGTATCATCACTACACCGTCGATGAGCACCTCATCCGCAGTGTCGGCATCTTGGCCGACATTGAGGCAGGCGAGCGCGAGCGCGCCCACCCCCTGTCAAGCCAGCTCATCGGCACCATCAAGCACCGCCGCGCGCTCTATGTGGCTGTCTTCCTGCACGACATCGCCAAAGGCCGGCCCGAAGACCACTCCATCGAAGGCGCAAGGATCGCCCGCGAACTCTGCCCCCGCCTCGGCCTCAGCCCGCAGGAGACCGAACTCGTCGTCTGGCTGATCGAAGAACACCTCACCATGTCGATCACCGCCCAGTCGCGCGACCTCTCCGACCCCAAAACCATCGACCTCTTCGCCAAAAAGGCCCAAAGCTTTGAGCGCCTCAAGCTCTTGGAAATCTTAACAGAGGCCGACATTGCCGCCGTCGGCAGTCACGTGTGGAACGGCTGGAAAGCCCAGCTCCTCCAAACCCTTTACGATGAAACCGAAGCGATCATCGCCTCCAACCACACCCGCCTTCCCCGCTCTGCCCGCGTGGAATCGGCCCGCCGCGCCTTTGTGGAGCGCGCCACGAGCCTGCCCGTTGCCACGCGCGAAGCCTACATTTCGCGCCATCCAGCCCCCTACTGGATCCGCACCTCCGTCGACGACGCCCACTACCACGCCACCCTCATGACGAGTGGCGACCCCGCCAGCGTCCTGTGGGGTGTGCGCGCCCGCGCCGACCAGGCGGTGACGGAGATGACCCTTGTGGCGCCCGACGTGCCCAACCTCCTCGCCATCACCGCAGGGGCCTGCGCCAGCGTCCAAGCCAACGTGGTCTCAGCCGACATCTTCAACACCCGCGACGGCGTCGCGCTCGATGTGTTCACCTTCACGCCATTGTCGGACGATCTGGAGCGGGAGAAAAACCGCGTCGCCCGCATTGCCGAGATGGTGCGCCAAGGCTTGGTGGATGAAAGCGTCGTCCCTGCCGCCGTCGACCAGCGGCCCCATGCGGTGAAGCGCAACGCCTTCGCCCACACCACCGACATTTTGATCGCCAACGATTGGTCCAACCGCTACACGGCCATCGAGCTCTCCGGCCTCGACCGCCCGGGCCTCTTCCGCGACCTCGCCAACGCCCTGCGCGATCTCGACCTCAATGTGCGCTCCGCCCAACTCGCCACGTTCGGCGAACGCGTGGTCGACGTGTTCTACGTCATGGATGCCGAAGACGCCCAAATCACCGACCCCGCCCGCCAGGACGACATCCGCGCCCGCCTCACCGCCGCCTTCGACGGTGAGCCCACCCTAGAAGACCGCCCCCTTACCGCGGTGTAACGGATGAACGACGCAGAGTTCGACTGGACCCTCATCGCCCCAGACTTCGAGTACGACGGCGAGCAGCTCGACCTCTACATCCACAAAACCACAGCCGCCCACTGGCAGGCCGTCTGCGACTATCTCAGCACGATCAGTCCCACCCCCACCCTCAACCGTGGCGAGGGCGAAGAGCCCCTCACAGCACCCGTGCCAGTCGGTGAGCTTCTCTCGCTCATCGAATCTGGCATCCTTGCCCCCTCCATCTACATCCAACTGAGTGACCTGCACCTCACGGGCTTCATGTTTTGCAAAGAGGAGATTGAGTTCGTGTTGGACCCCCGCGATATCGTGGGGCCGCGCGAAGCCCAGTTGGCCGGCCAGTTCATGGAAGATCTTTCCAGGGTCAGCCATCGGCCGGTGATCCTCAGCTCAGAGAACAACCGCGGAGATGCCATCGCCATTGCACGAGCCCCCCGCCACACCGTCTACTGGACCGCCCTAGACCAACCAGGCGTCCCGTACTGGAAGCGAAGACGCCCCTTCCCGCTCTTCTAACCCGCCCAAGAAGAATCGCCCAAACCCCGCAGTCTGCTCCTCAGACTTGCGCGGTAACGGCAAATTAAGCCCGCCCACCCTGTGACTTCAAAACCGCACAGCGGCCATTTCGCCGCGCCTGCCAGCCCCGCACACCCAAACGCTGTTTGACTTCAAACGCCCCCAAAGCCACGCAAGAGTGATGTTCAGCGTGGGTTAGAGTTCGAGTGCGA
>JBCDLN010000253.1:0-6091 GCA_038745295.1 Pseudomonadota bacterium
AGCGCGACCACCAACAGCCCAGCACCCCAAAGCACCCATTTCAGCCGCCGACGCGGCTTCACCGGCGTGCTCCCCTCCGGCGCTGGGAGGGTCAACAGGGCTGGTTTTGACTCAGTCACGCAACAGACATCCTCATCGGCCGGGCGAACGGGTCGCGGCGGTCCCCCTTTCGCGACAATCGCCCAATCGATATGTGGCAATCATGAACAACCGAACTGGAACACCCCTATGAGTGATGTTGTCGAAGGGAGCCCCGCCCCCGATTTCACCTTACCTGGTGACAACGGTAGCGAAATTGCGCTCTCAGGCCACCGTGGTGCGCCTGTGGTCCTCTACTTTTACCCTAAGGACAACACGTCCGGCTGCACAAAAGAGGCGCAGGCGTTCAACGAACTGTTTGGCGAATTTGAAGCTCTGGGTGCGGTGATCATCGGGGTGTCGCCCGATTCGGCTGCGAGCCATGATAAGTTCAAGGCAAAATATGAGCTGAGCTTTCCGCTCGCCGCCGATGAAGCGACCGAGGTGGCGCAGGCTTATGAGGTGTGGAAGGAAAAATCCATGTACGGCAAGAAGTACATGGGTGTGGAGCGCTCCACCTTCCTCATCGATAAGGACGGCAACATTGCCAAGGCATGGCGCAAGGTGAAAGTTCCCGGTCACGCTGAGGCGGTGCTTGAGGCTGTGAAGGCCCTTTAGACCCTGGCGGAGGGCGGCGGAGTGAGCGTTCGCTCGTTGGGCGATGCGGCGGCAACAATTGTTGCTGAGCCCGATCCTGCCGAAAAGGCGCGCCTCACGGTGGAGGCGCGCGGAGCCTGGGTGAGCCGGCAACTCTCGCTCACCCGCGGCGCCCTCGACCGCGCGATGCCCGATCGGCCAGGCCGCCCGACGCGCCCTCCCCTTTGCCCCCCGCGCGATGTGCCGCGCCGGTCCCTTAAATCGAAGGCCGGGCAAATCGCGTTTTTGCACGCCATTGCCCACATCGAACTCAACGCTGTCGATTTGGCGTGGGACATTATCGGCCGGTTTGCAGGCGAGACGATGCCCCGCTCCTTCTACGATCAATGGGTGCGGGTCGCGTTTGAGGAGGCCACCCACTTCGGCCTCTTGAGCGATCGGTTGGCAAGCTTTGATGCGGCCTATGGCGACCTTCCCGCCCACGATGGGCTTTGGCAGGCCGCAGAGGCAACAGGCGGCGATCTTCTGGCGCGCCTTGCAATTGTCCCCCTTGTTTTGGAGGCGCGGGGCCTTGATGTGACTCCGTCCATGATCGCGCATTTTGAAGGCGCGGGTGACCAGAAAACCGCCGCCGTCCTCAGCCGGATCTATGAGGATGAAAAGGGCCATGTGTTCGTCGGCGCCTCGTGGTTTCGCTATTTGTGCGACCGGACCGGCAAGGCGCCCGAGCCCACCTTCCACGCTTTGGTGCGGCGTTATTTCCGTGGGGCGCTGAAGCCGCCGTTCAACGATCTCGCCCGCTCAAGCGCTTGTCTCACGCCAGGGTTCTACCGCCCGCTGGAGATGATCCGCGCCTAAGCGCTCCGCCCATCAGCTCAAACCCATAGGGCGATGAGGGCCATCAGAAGAAAGCCGGCGACGGCGATCGCAAAGTTCCCCCTGTCGCGGCAGCGCTTGACCATCATGCCGTCCTGAAGATCGTGGAGGAGGGCAAGATGGATGAAGGTGCCGGCCGCAAGGGCGGTGAGGAACGGTGCCAAAAGCGGTGAAACGCCCTTAGTGCCTGCAGCAAGGGCGCCGGACAGGATCCCAACAGGCAGCATCACAACAAAAAGGGCAAAGGCGGCCCATCGCGCAGTCAGCGCAAGAGCGCTCCTTCCGAGGGTGACGCCAAGGGCAAAGGCCGCGGCAAACTTGTGCCCCAAAAGCGCGATAAAGACGACCACAGCGACGGAGATCTCTTGCCGGGTGCCGAGGGCCGCACCGGCGAGGAAGGTGTGGATGGAGAGCATCGCCGCGGCAAGGAGCGCGATGGAGGGATGGCCCAGATCGTCGACGCTACGCCTCAGCCGCTGGGCGGCGTGCTCAACGGCCACAAGTGCCAGCACCGTCGCCCCGGCGATAGTGTGGGGCCACATGGCATCAACGCCGGCAGCGCTGAAACCATCGACAGCATCGCTCAACATGTGGATGAGGCCGGCGCCCAAAAAGACGCCCACTGCGCCCGCCTCCCCGCGTTCGGCCATAGGGTGAGCGCGAAAACTGTGGCCGCGGGTCATGGGGAGGTAGCCCCCTGCGACCGCGGTCAGCGTCAGGATGATGGCAAAAAGGGCAAGGAGTTCAGGCTGCTGCATGGATGAATCAGCCGTTCCTCCGTTTATGCCAATGGGCTCTGGGGAAGGTTAGTCGACGTCCTCTACGTCCTCGGTTTCACCATAAGCGCGTTGGGCAAGGGTTGCTTCCATAAAGGGAGTGAGCTCGCCGTCCAGCACATCGGACGGGGCGGTGCTTTCAACGCCTGTGCGCAGATCCTTCACCAGCTGGTAGGGCTGGAGGACGTAGGAGCGGATCTGATGGCCCCAACCGATATCTGACTTGGAGGCCGCTTCGGCCATCGCCTTTTCTTCGCGCTTTTTCAGCTCGGCCTCGTAAAGGCGGGCGCGCAGCATATCCCACGCTGTGGCGCGGTTTTTGTGCTGGGAGCGCTCGTTTTGGCAGGCGACGACAATGCCGGTGGGGACATGGGTGAGCCGCACCGCCGAATCGGTGGTGTTCACATGCTGCCCGCCGGCGCCGGAGGCTCTGTACGTATCGACCCGCACATCCGACTCGTTGACGTCGATGGTAATGGAATCGTCCACCACCGGATAAACCCAGATCGACGCAAACGAGGTGTGCCGCCGCGCATTGGAATCAAACGGCGAGATCCGGACGAGGCGGTGAACGCCCGATTCGGTCTTCAGCCAGCCGTAAGCGTTTTCGCCCTTCACTTCGAGCGTGGCGGACTTGATGCCAGCCTCTTCGCCGTCCTGGTATTCGAGCGTATCAACCTTGAAGCCGGATTGCTCAGCCCAGCGCACGTACATGCGCAACAGCATCGATGCCCAGTCTTGGGACTCGGTGCCGCCCGCGCCCGGGTGCACCTCCACATAAGCGTCGTTGCGGTCCGCTTCGCCGGAAAGGAGCGCGGCCACTTGGCGCTTGCCAAGGTCCTTTTTCAGCGCCTGTAGGCCAGCCTCCGCCTCGGCCACGACCTCAGCATCGCTTTCCATTTCGCCAAGCTCAATGAGTTCGACCGCATCGTTGAGTTCGGTTTCGATCCCATTGATGGCGTTGATTTGGGTTTCGAGGCCCTGGCGCTCTTGCATCAGCTTTTGCGCCCGCGCCGCGTTGTCCCAGAGCGAGGGGTCTTCTGAGGCCGCGTTTAACTCTTCAAGACGTTTTGTGGCGTGATCCCAGTCAAAGATGCCTCCTCAGCAGGCTTACGGCCTGCTTGATTTCATCGACCAAGGATTGGGTTTCAGCTCTCAAGGGGTGCTCCTCCGGCAGTCCCTGGGGGGTGATGACCCTCAGGGACGGATCGCCGATATCGCAACCTTGAGCGGTTGATGCAAGGTGGCCGCGTGGGCTTTGGTGTCCGCTACGGTCAGCGCACACTCACGTTGAAGATCATAGCGGCTTGGCCAGTGCGCGCGCGCTGGCTGGCATCGAACAGAATTGCAAACTGATCCGTGCCGCCGGCGGGCGCGGCGTAGACAAAATGGTTGCGCTTGAGCCGCACGATCCGGCCCGATTTGGGCTTGGTGTGCACACGGGCATTGTGGAGCGTCATGTCCTGGCGAATGCGGATGGAGTAGATGCACTCCTCGCGCGGCTTCACCGACATGCGCATGATCATGATGGCGCGGTTCTCGCCAAAGCCCTGCCAGCGGGCTTTACAGGCGGGAAGCTGCCCTTGCGCAACAGTGACAGGGGCGGTGACAGAAAGGGCGGCAAAAAGCGCCAAACAGGTCATCAACAAACGGATCATCAGAAGGTCCTATACGACTTGGGTGAAGGTGCCCGCTGCTCAAAGAAGCATGACAGATATTGCACTTATGCTGCTCCCGTGTGGGCAAGCTGCAAAGGCGAGGTGCATGGATGCTGGCAGGATCGGGCGCATTCGGGGGGCGGTCCATACGCATCTGGCGGGAGCATGGCGCATGATGGGACGCCATGGGGCCAGAGCAGCAGCACGCCGTCAGCTCCCCGTCAGCAGCCCATCAACGAACGGTGACGTTATAGATGATGGCCATGGTGGCAGCGCGCCTGCGCCTTTCACCATCATGGAGGATGATGAACTGATCTTTGCCCGCGGCAGGTGCTGCATAGACAAAGTGGCTCGCTTTGAGCCGCTCAATCCGCCCGTTTGTGGGCTTTTTATGCATGCGCGCCTGGTTGACGCGACTATCGCGGCGCATTCTGATGGAGTAGATGCAGCGCTCGTTGGGCTTGACGGTCATGTTCATGATGACCATGCCCTGGGACTCCCCAAATCCCTTCCATGACGCTTTGCAGGCGGGCATCTGGCCCTGTGAAAAGCTTTGGCCGGGCCATGATAGCGATGCGGCGACGATCACAGCGCAAGCCGCCAAAAACGCGCGCATAAATCCTCCATAAAGTAAAAAAGCCGGGGCGAAGCGGTGCACCCCGGCAAACCATCTTTTGATAAATACTATTAATTAAGCGGTTAGTAAAGACCGCCTGTGCCCGATAGCACAGCCCGTTGCGATTCGCGGGTGATGCGGCGGGAGGGCTGATTGTCGTTGAGGCCAATGATGGAGAACGTGTCGCCAGGGGCGGTGCCGGGCTTAAAGGCCTCCAAAATCACGCCACCGCCGCTGCCGGCCACCTGACGGCCCGAACCGCGGTCGATCGGGATGAACTTGATCCCCTCGGGCGGACGGAAGTCCACAACCGGTTTGTCCTCGAGCGCGGACTGCATGAAGTCGAGGAAGATGGGGGCGGCAAGCTGGCCGCCGGTGGCGCCGCGGCCCATCGGGCGCGGATCATCGTAGCCAATGAAGACGCCTGCCACGAGGTCAGGGGTGAATCCCACGAACCACGCGTCTTTTTCTTCGTTGGTGGTCCCGGTTTTGCCGGCGACAGGCCGGCCCAAAGCTTTGACCCGAGTGGCGGTCCCGCGTTGAACCACACCTTCCATGATCGAGGTGATTTGGAACGCGGTCATGGGATCGAGCACATACTCCCGATCATCGATCACGGTGGGGGGAAGCTGGTTCTCCCACTCAAGAGCGGTGCAGTTATCGCACCGGCGGCGGTCGTGGCGGAAAACAGTCCGGCCGTGACGGTCCTGGATACGGTCAATGAGCGTGGGCGCAAGGCGCTGACCACCGTTGGCGATAATCGCGTAGGCGCCCACCATGCGCTTCACGGTGGTCTCACCCGCACCGAGGGACATCGGGAGGAATAGCCCCAAATCGTCATAGATGCCGAAGCGCTCAGCGTATTCAGCAACGAGCGGCATCCCCATGTCTTTGGCAAGGCGCACGGTCATCACATTACGCGAGCGCTCGATTCCAAGCCGCAAGGTGGATGGTCCGTAAAACTTGCCGCCGTAGTTCTTGGGCCGCCAGACTTCGCGCCCGGCCACAATCTCGATGGGCGCATCCAAAATGATCGAGGCCGGTGTGTAGCCATTATCGAGTGCGGCAGCGTAGACAAACGGTTTGAACGAGGAGCCCGGCTGACGGAAGGCCTGGGTGGCGCGGTTAAACTCCGATTCAGCAAAGCTGAAGCCGCCCATCAATGCCAGGACGCGGCCTGTGTGGGGGTCCATGGCCAAGATAGCGCCCTGAATGCGTGGCACTTGGCGCAGCCGCCAACGATCTTCGCCTTCGTCTGACTTTTCCACGTAAATGGCGTCGCCAGGCTGCATAACATCGCTTAGCCTGCGCAGCCCGCGGTAGCGGTTGCTGCCATCCCGGTTGCCGCGGCGCCAGGCCACGTCGCTCATTCTGATCCGGCCGCGTTCACGCACGGTGGAGATCTCGCCCCACACCTCGCGCTTGGGTCGGATGCCGATGATGGCTTCGTTGCCGCTCACCGAGAGCACCACAGCCACCTGCCACTCGGG
>JBCDLN010000254.1:0-6034 GCA_038745295.1 Pseudomonadota bacterium
ACACGCGCATAAGTGAAGGTGTCGATGGTGCCCACGGTGTCTCCCACACCCGCGTTGGTGATGACGGCGGACAGCGTCCCCATGGCATCGGCGGCCTCAAAGGTGGCCAGTATGCCCTCTTCTTGCGAGACGTCCGCCTTTGCGAGCCCTGCTTTGCGGCCCATATTTTTGATCTTTTGGGCGACCTCTTCGGCCGCGTCATCGTTGGCGCGGTAATTGATGAGGATGTCCCAGCCGTCGGCGGCAGCTTTGAGCGCGGCAGCTGCGCCGATCCCGCGGGCGCCGCCGGTCACGATGCAAACCCCGCGGCTCATAACAGCCCTCCGAAGAGAAGCGGCAGCCCCAACATAACAAGCCCCAACATCGCGGCCACCCACAAAAGGGAGCGCACAAACTGCACGTGAAAGACGTAGGCCGGCAGGTAAACGACCCGCGCCAGCACGTAAAGAACGCTGCCCAGAGCGGTGAGCACGCTGGTCACCTCACCCACCACAACACCGATGGCAAGAGCCACAAAAACAGGGAAGGTTTCTTGCATGTTGCGGGCGGCGCGATCGAGCCGCTTGGCGCGCTCAGGCACCTCGCCTGGGACCGTATCGCGCGGGCCAGCAGCCCAAGACAGGCCAAAGCTCATGGTGCGCGTGCCGGCCGCCATAATGAGGTGCACCACAAGCAGCACTGAGGCGAGCGCCACCATCGTCAATTCAATCGGCATCGATCGCCATCCCCCTATCAGCCCTTACATGGGATAGGGGCACCGCAAGGTGTGCTTCAAGTCCCTTGCGCGCTTATAGAACGCCATGTCGAGAAAGGTGAGGCGGCGCAGGCAATCCCACGCTTCGTCGTTCGGCTCTTCCCGCTCGATAGGTTCAAAATGTGCTGGATTGTCGGTGAGATTATCAAACGTGTTGCGCCGCTCAACGCTGTCGACGTCACCAAGACCGATGAGCGGCATCATCTCTTTCACGTCATGGTCGAGCGTATCTGTGAACGCCACATAGTTGAAACGTTGAAGGTTCGTGATCGCGGTTTCGACGCAATACTCTCGATCGTCGAGCCGGAAGCCTTGGCTGGCATTGATTTGCACCGGCCCCAGCATGACCCGCACAAGGAAGTTATTGACGCTGGAGACCACCTCCGGGCTTTTGGACTTCAAGAAATCCACCAGCGACAACTCGCGGGCCAGTAAAGGGCCTTTGAGATTGAGGCGCTTGGCGACGTCACCGCGATGGGAGCGCCAGAAGTAGTAAAGCGACAAGATACGCTCACGCGGCTCACGCAGCACCGTGACGACCCGCTTTGGCCCAGGCACCGCGTCGATCCCGTATTTGCTGAAATGCCCTGTGAAATATCGGTACTTGCGCAGCTCTGCAGGACCCATTGTGGGCAAGATATCATCGCGCCGGAAGAGGACTTCCTCCTTGCGAAACTTCGAGGCAAGCATCGCTGACAGCGACGACCCCCCGCATTTTGGAATGTGCAGGAACACCACCCGCTCGCCGGGGCGAAGTTGGTGTTGTGGCGGCTTATCCTCGGCATCGGCCTGGGCCGGCGCTTTGGCGGGTGGCTGAGGCGCAGGCGCGCTGTCTTGCACGCCGGCGCTTTGCTGCACCGCCCGCGGCGCACTATCTTCCGCTGCCGCGTTCACAGGCCGGCGCGCGCCGGTGCGCGTGGCTCGGCCCCTGAAGGGCGAGGCCGCCTTTCCCAACGCAATTTCTCGGATACGGTCAAAAAGGGCCTCGTCATAATAGCGGAAGTCTTCGACGCGCCGTTCGGCATTCACCCCGACACCATCACGGAATTGCCGGTTCCGATCTTTATAGGTCACGTGGGGAACAGAGTTTATTGCCGCCGATAAGCGCTCTTGATCGGGTTGATGCTCTCCCCAGAGATGCAAGACATCGCCAAGAATGGAACGCGGATCGGCGCAGAGTTCGTCGTACTCGACGGCGAGCCGGTACTCAATTGGCGCTTCCAACCATTTCGCCATGAACCGGCGATAGCTCGCAGCTCGGTGCTCAGCAAAGCTTGCAAACGCTTCAGCGGTGTCGGGCTTACCGGTGCGCAGACCAAGCTCAAATGATGACTGGATCGCCCCCAGCGGCTCACGCCACTGCACGATAATCGGGCAGCCCGTAGGGATCGATAAAGACAAATCGAAGTCGTGGCTCTTCGACATCGATATCTTGTTGCGCTTCTCGCATGGAAACGACCCGCAGCATGGAAACCTAGGGTCCTTTTTGGGGATGTGATATTCACAATACCCAAAGCGAGGGCCGAAATAGGCTGTGAGAAGCCGGACTAAAAGGTGGTGGCCTGAACGCGGCCAACTCACATTGGCGACATAGGGGAGCACTTGCGCATCGGGCTGGCGTTCGTAGTAGGGGCTCACGTACGCACCCTCACCAGGTGCGGGGCAAAGCCCAAGTTCCTCCCTTGACGCAGCATGAGTACCCGACCAACCGGGCCCACACCTAAGCCGATGTCACGCGCGCCGCTCAAACCTGACCACCCACTCCTCAAAGCCTTTCAAACGCGGCCGTTTCCGTGAGCCGGCGTGCCGTTACCAAAAGGAACGGTGCGCCCATCGTCGCCCACACTGACTTGCGCTCTCCACCTATCTTACCTCGGACGGCGCCTAAAGGTCGAGGAGGAGGCGGCGCGGGTCTTCAATCGCCTCTTTGATGCGAACGAGGAAGGTCACAGCCTCCTTGCCGTCGACAATCCTGTGGTCGTAGCTGAGCGCCAGATACATCATCGGCCGGATCACCACTTGACCGTTCACCGCCATTGGCCGCTGATCGATCCTGTGCATGCCCAAGATGCCCGACTGCGGCGCGTTGAGGATCGGCGTTGACATCAAAGAGCCGTAGATGCCGCCGTTGGAGAGGGTGAAGGTCCCCCCTTGCATGTCCTCAAGCTTCAGCTGACCGTCGCGGGCGCGCTTGCCAAAGCCGTTGATGGCTTTTTCGATCCCGGCAAAAGAAAGCTGGTCGGCATCACGCACCACAGGCACAACAAGCCCCTTGTCGGTGCCGACAGCCACGCCGATGTGGTAGTAATTCTTGTAGATGAGGTCGTCACCATCGATCTCAGCGTTCACCGCCGGCACGTCCTTCAGCGCTTGGATGGCCGCCTTTGTGAAGAAGCCCATAAAGCCAAGCTTCACGCCGTGCTTCTTCTCGAAGGTGTCTTTGTATTCTTTGCGCAGCTCCATGACGTTGGTCATGTCAACGTCGTTGAACGTTGTGAGCATGGCGGCGGTGTTTTGCGCGTCTTTAAGGCGCCGCGCGATGGTGCGGCGCAGCCTCGTCATGGTGACGCGCTCTTCGCGGGAGGCATCGTCTTGAGAAGAGGGAGCGCGGGGGAGCGGCGGCGGCGTGGGCGCCTCAGCTTTGGCGGTGACGCCAGCTTCGATGGCCGAGATGACATCCCCCTTCAAGACTTGGCCGCGACGGCCGGTCCCGGCCACCTGGTCAGCGGAAAGGCCTGCTTCGGCAAGAGCTTTCTTGGCAGAGGGCGCGGGCGGCATAGTGGTCGACCCCGGTGCTGAAGCCGGTGCGGCAGCGCTTGCCGGCGCAGGTTGCGCCGCCGCCGGTGCCGCAGCCGCTGCCGCGCCGCCTGAAACCACCGCCAGCAAAGCGCCGACCCCCACGGTGTCGCCATCGCTGACGGCAAGGCTTGCCAGCGTCCCTGTGACGGGTGAGGGAACCTCAACGCTCACTTTGTCGGTTTCGAGTTCGACGAGCGGCTCGTCGGCCGACACCGCATCGCCCGGCTGTTTGAAGATTTGGGCGACCGTCGCTTCGGTGACCGACTCGCCGAGCGCAGGCACCACGACCTCTTGGGTCTGTGCCCCGCTGGAGCCGCCGTCTGCCTTGGGCGCAGGGGCTGGGGCCGCGGTGGGCGCGCTCCCGCCGTTGGCCGCTGCGCCGGCGCCTTCAGTGATTTCGCCTAAGAGGGCCCCCACACCCACCGTCTCACCGTCTTTGGCGGAAATGTGGGCCAGCGTGCCAGCCGTAGGTGCCGGAACCTCCACCGAAACCTTATCGGTCTCCAGCTCCACGAGGGGCTCGTCTGCGGCGACGGTGTCACCCTCACCCTTTAGCCACTGGGCGACCGTGGCTTCCGTCACGGACTCGCCGAGGGTGGGAACTCGGATTTCGGTGCTCATGGCAATATCATCGTTGGTTGCGGGCGGTGGTTCGGGCGATGCGGAAACGCTTACAGCGATAGCAACTCTAAGTCTTCCAATCCGCAGTGACCTTTCTGCCCGTCAGCACCGATCAAGGCAAGGTCAGATCGCGCGCGATGGTATGAAACGCGCGCGATCGCGAAAGGTTAGCTCAAGGCCTGGGAGAGGAAGAGCTCCATTTGGTGCTTGTGCCGCGCGGCAAGACCCGTTGCGGGGGAGGCAGCTGCATTGCGGCCCACATAGCGCGCCCGTGATGCGCCCATGGGAATCTGTTGCAGCACCCAATCAAGATAGGTGGAAACAAACGTCCACGAGCCCATGTTGGCAGGCTCTTCCTGGCACCAGACAAGCTCTGCGTTGGGGAAGCGCTTCAGCTCCGTTGCAACCGCCTTCGCCGGGAACGGGTAGAGCTGCTCAACGCGCAGGATGTAGACATCGTCAACCCCTGCTGCCTCACGCGCTTCCAAAAGGTCGAAGTAGACTTTGCCCGTGCACACCACCACGCGGCGAATGTCTTGATCGGGCTTCAGCTTCACCTCTGTGAGACCGAGCTCAGCATCGTCCCAGAGGACGCGGTGGAAGGTGGACTGCGGCCCCATCTCCGAAAGCTTGGACACACACCGCTTGTGGCGCAGCAGCGACTTGGGCGTCATCAGAATGAGGGGTTTGCGCAGGTCTCGCTTCAATTGCCGGCGCAGGATGTGGAAGTAGTTTGCCGGTGTGGAGCAGTTCGCCACCTGCATATTGTCTTCCGCGCAAAGCTGAAGGAACCGCTCAAGGCGCGCAGAGGAGTGCTCAGGCCCCTGACCTTCATAACCGTGGGGCAGAAGGCAAACCAAGCCCGTCATCCGAAGCCATTTGCGCTCGCCAGAAGAGATGAACTGGTCGAACACCACCTGGGCGCCGTTGGCAAAGTCGCCAAATTGGGCTTCCCAGCAGGTGAGCGCATCGGGCTCGGCGAGCGAGTAGCCATATTCAAACCCAAGCACTGCCTCTTCCGACAGCATCGAGTTGATGACTTCGTAGCGCGACTGGCCCTCAGCCAAGTTGTTGAGGGGGATGTAGCGTTCTTCGGTCTCTTGATCGTAGAGGACTGAGTGGCGCTGGGAGAATGTACCGCGCTCGCAGTCCTGTCCAGAGAGGCGCACCGGAAAGCCCTCTTCAAGGAGCGTGGCGAACGCCAGCGCCTCTGCGGTCGCCCAGTCGATCCCTTCACCGGACGCCATGGCTTTGGCGCGGTGGTCCATGAAGCGGCGGATGGTTTTGTGAACGTTGAAGTCCGCCGGGACGGTGGTGAGCTTTTCACCGATGGCGCGCAGCTCGCCTTCATCGACGCCGGTGGAGCCGCGGCGCGGATCATCGGTATGCTCACCAGGCTTGATGGCAGACCACCTGCCGTCAAGCCAATCGGCCTTGTTTGGGCGGAAGGCTTGGCCGGCCTCAAACTCGGCCTCAAGATGCTGGCGCCATTCGGCCTTGCGCTCATCCACCTCAGCGCTCGACAGAACGCCGTCTTCCACCAGACGCTTGCCGTAGAGCTCGAGCGAACTCGGGTGCGAGCGGATGATCTTATACATCTTCGGCTGGGTGAAGGCGGGCTCATCCCCTTCGTTGTGGCCAAAGCGGCGATAGCAAAACACGTCGATGACAACAGGCTTGCCGAACTGCTGGCGAAACTCGGTCGCCACCTTCGCCGCATAGACCACCGCCTCAGGATCGTCGCCATTCACGTGGAAGATCGGCGCTTCGATCATCTTCGCCACGTCCGACGGGTAGGGCGAAGAACGCGAGAAATGCGGATTGGTGGTGAAGCCAATCTGGTTGTTGACGATGACGTGG
>JBCDLN010000255.1:0-6034 GCA_038745295.1 Pseudomonadota bacterium
ATAGGGGCCTTCGCCAGCAGCGCTTTGGGCGACTGCTTCTGGGATGACGCCGATGGTATGGAGCTGCCCATCTGGCGCTAGTTTGATGGCCCCGCTTGCGCCGTGCTCCAGCGCGGCTTCGTGAAGGCGAACCTTGGCATCACAGGCCCGAGCTGCCGCGGCCGCTGCGTCGTGCGCGCCGACAGCCCGGTGCGCCCGCCAGAGTGCGACAGCGGCAACGCAAAAGGCTGCCGCTGCCATCAGCCAAGCCACCATCATGGGATCACGATGGGGTCTAGTGGCTGCCGGTTTGTGCGGCCGATGACACGCATACGCTTCTCCGCGGCGGGTCCGATGCCCTTAAGGGCGCCAGGAACTTGCGAATCGGGCCATCATAGCTGAGTGCGTCAGCCCCGCGAAGCGCGGCCAGCGGCCGCTCAGAAGAAAAGTTGGCTTTTGTCCATCCCTTTATAGAGCCCCGCCACTTCTTCGGCGTAGCCATTATAAAGGAGCGTGGGGATTTTCGCGTCCTGGCCGAGCGGGCGTTCTTCGGCCTGGCTCCAACGGGCGTGCGCAACCTCGGGGTTCACGTTGGCCCAAAAGCCATATTCAGAGCCCAGCACTTCCATCCAAAACGACGTGGGCATTTGATCGGTAAAGGTAAAGCGCACCAGCGACTTGATGGACTTAAATCCGTACTTCCACGGCACCATCAGCCGCAGCGGCGCTCCGTTTTGCTCTTCCATCGGCTGGCCGTATGCGCCTGTGACCATGAAGGCGAGGGGGTTGGTGGCCTCTTCGATGGTCAGCCCCTCCACGTAGGGCCACGGATACCAGGATTGGCGCTGGCCTGGCGCAACTTCGGGATCGAAGAAGGTCTCCATTTTCACAAAACGCGCCCCTGAGAGGGGTTTGGCGATGGCCACCAGATCGGCCATGGGGAAGCCTGTCCACGGCACCACCATCGACCAGGCTTCCACACACCGAAACCGGTAGATCCGCTCCTGGAGGGTCATCATGCGGATGAGGGTATCGATATCGAGGGTCTGCTCTTGCTCCACCATCCCATCGATGACCACGCTCCACGGCCGCCGTTGGAGCTTTTGGGCCGCGTTGTAGATCCGTTTGTGGGAGCCGAACTCGTAAAAGTTGTTGTAGGTGGTGGCGAGATACTCGTCGGTGATGGGACGCATGACCGCGTACTTTTCGTTGCGGCCTGCGGGGTAGAGGTCTGCTGTGGGGTCGGGCTCAGCGTCGGGCACAGGGCTTTCTTCGCCGAACAAGCGATTGAAGATGTTGGCCTGTGCCGGTGCGCTGGCGGTGGCCGCCGCTATGGCGCCAAGCCCAGCTGCCTTCATCAACGCACGCCTCTGGCGGAAGATGGGCTCCGGGGTCACGTCCCGTTCGCTCAGGGCCCAGCGAGGCTTGCGGACAATGGGCATGATGGGATCCTCTCTTGTGGTCGCAGATCGGCGCAGATGGACAAATAGCGCGATTTCCCGCAATTTCGGCGACACATGGCCGTGACGAACATTAAAGCCTTGCAATATTTCTGTGGCGGGCGCGCACCGAGGGCTTGTGAGCGCCAACAGTGTCGTGGCTGCCAACCCCCACAACATTGTGTTCATAAGATCTTCGTACAATTGCGCGATCTTACCGTTAGTCATGCCAAATGAATCGGTGCGCGTCGTCCCATGTTTAGTCAGACGTTTTATGAAGCCGCGCTGATATCTTGTGTAGGAGTGCGGTGATGATGCGCTCGTCTTTTGCGCTCAGCCGGGTGTGTTTGCTGTTGTTCGCAGCGGTCAGCCTTGTGGCCGGGTTGATGATGCTGCCTGGAAAGCTTTTGGCCATTGGGTTCTTTGCTGTCACCGGGATCATTTTCACAGCACGCGCGGCCGGCGCAGAGGAATTGGACGTGGCCAAGGCCCTTTCCGCCGATGCGCAGTCCATCCTCGACGCCTCTCCTGATGCCTGCGTGGTTCTTGATAGGCGGGGCATTGTGTTGTGGGCCAACGCCGCGGCCCGCGAGCAGCTTGGGATCTTTTCTGTCGGGAACCCGTTTTCGTTTACGCTTCGGGTGCCTGAGCTTATTCGTGCTGTGGAAAAGGTGGGGCGTTCGGGTCTCAACGAGCGGGCGCGGTGGTCCGAAAAAGTGCCTACCAGCCGGTGGTATGAAGCCTTCATTGCACCGTTTCATCTTTCCGCAGCGGCAGGCGCCAACAGCGATGGCATTGCAATTTTTGTGCGCGACCTCACCGAGCAAGAACGGCTGGACAGGATGCGCGAAGATTTTGTCGCCAACGCCAGCCATGAGCTGCGCACACCCCTTGCAGCGCTGACAGGCTTCATCGAAACGCTCCAGGGTCATGCGCGGGACGATCCTGAGGCGCGCGACCAATTCTTGGCAATCATGCATACCCAAGCTGAGCGCATGAAGCGGCTGACGGATGCGCTTTTGTCCCTGTCGCGCATTGAGATGCGCGCCCACGTCCAACCCTCCGACCTGATTGATGTCACAGCCACAGTGCGCCAAGCAGTTGAGATGACACGCTCTCTGGCGCGTGAGGCGGGCGTAGCGTTGGAGGTGGATGTGCAGGACGGGCAGCTTCCCATCCGCGCAGACAGCGATGAGATTATCCAACTGGTCGACAACTTGGTGGAGAACGCGATCAAATACGGCGGTGACGGTGGGCGTGTTGTCGTGTGCTTGTGCAAGCAAACCGCGGGGACCGGGGAGACCGCGGTGATCTCCGTCCAAGACTTTGGCAAGGGGATTGCGCCTCAGCACGTGCCGCGGCTCACTGAGCGGTTTTATCGCGTGGACGTTGAAGCCTCCCGGGCCAGACAGGGCACGGGGTTGGGGCTTGCCATCGTCAAACACATCGTTGCGCGGCATCGGGGCCGTCTCACCGTGCGCAGCGAATTGGGCGCAGGCTCGACGTTCACGGTTAAAATTCCTTTGGACCACACTGCCGAGCTCGCACCAGATCAGATTATGCCCATATAAATCAACACTTTATCCTGTCATATAAGTTTTAGGCAAATGTCATATCCCAGCGTTCAGCGCACCCTAGTGAAGGTGTAGAAGAGTGCGGCTGCTGGCGCGCTCTCTCCATGTTGACCCTAAGGGAGTGTCCTTTCCGTGAAAATTGCAACTTTTGCGAGTGTTGCTGCGCTTGCCGCTGCAGGTGCTTTGGCAGTGGCTCCGGCTCAGGCCCGTGACAACGTCCAAGTCGCCGGCTCGTCGACTGTGTTGCCTTATGCTTCGATCGTTGCTGAAGCCTTCGGCGAAAACACCGACTTCCCGACCCCCGTGGTCGAGTCGGGGGGCTCTTCTGCCGGCCTGAAGCGTTTTTGTGAAGGTGTTGGCGCCAACACCATCGACGTTGCGAATGCGTCTCGCAAAATCCGCCCCGGTGAGATCGAGACCTGCGCCGCCAACGGCGTGACCGACATCATCGAAGTGCGCATCGGCTACGACGGCATCGTCTTCGCCTCGCAAAAAGACGGCCCTGCCTTCACCGCGTTCGAACCCACCGACTGGTTCCTCGCCCTCTCCCCGAAGGTCGTGGTTGATGGTGAAATCGTCGACAACCCCAACAAAACCTGGGCCGACGTGAACCCCGACCTTCCCGCTGTTGATATTCTTGCCTTCATCCCCGGCACGAAGCACGGGACTCGCGAAGTCTTTGAAGAAAAAGTTCTGGCCGTTGGCTGCGAAGCAACGGGTGCCATGGAAGCCATGATGGCGGCCGGCATGAGCGAAGACGATGCTGAAGATGCTTGCATTTCGGTCCGCACTGATGGTGCATCTGTCGACATTGACGGTGACTACACCGAGACCCTCGCCCGTATCGACTCCAACAACGAAGGCGTTGGTGTCTTCGGTCTTGCGTTCTACGAGAACAACACTGACAAGCTCAAAGTGGCCACCATGAGCGATGTGGCTCCCTCGGTTGCCACCATCTCAACCGGTGAATACCCTGTATCGCGCCCGCTCTTCTTCTACATCAAGAAGGCGCACATTGGCGTGATCCCGGGTCTCAAAGAGTACGCTCAGTTCTTCACCTCCAACGAGATCGCCGGTGGTGAAGGTCCCCTCGCCGCTTATGGCCTCGTCTCCGACCCTGAGCTCGCCGACACACAAGCGCAAATCGAAGCCGAAAAAACGATGTAATTCACCGTGTTGCGGTGCGGCGGCAGGTGTTTCCTGTCGCCGCTTTGCTTCTTTGCGGTGGATGATCGGCATCAATTGGAGCGCTCGGCATGCCAGCCACTTGGCTACTTCTCATCGTTCTTGTTGTAGCCGCGGTCGGCTATGTGTTGGGTCGGCAGAAGGCGCTGGCCTCTGTCGGCGGCAAGAGCCAACTCTTGCACTCGCGCCCGCCCTATTACGGGGCCAATGTGGCGCTGTTCACCGCAGTGCCGGCGTTGCTGGCGTTGGTGATTTGGCTTCTCGCTCAACCCCTTGTGGTGAGTTCATCGATCCAATCAACGCTGCCTGACGATATCGTTCCACCTGGCTCCTCCATGAGCCTCGTGATGAGCGATGTGCAGCGCGTTGCCGACGGTTTGGATGTGGCGGTCCAAGAAGGCGCCATGGACGAAGACTACGCCCGCAGCTTGCGCAGCGACTTTACCGACGTTCGCGCGCGGCTGGGTGAAGTGGGTGTCGCCATCGCCTCAACCGTTGGTCAGCCGGTTTTGCGTGCTGCGCAGAGCTATCGCGCGATGACGGCGACAGGCAATCTCATCCGAACAATTGTTGTCTTAGGGCTCGCTGCGGCGGGCTTTTTCTTTGCGTTCATGCGCACCCACAAGACGTTCCGCGCCCGCAACACGGTGGAAGCTGCGGTTAAGGTCTTGTTGATGGGGGCTGCGTCCATCGCGATTTTAACCACGATCGGCATTGTGCTGTCGCTGGTGTTCAACACCATTGAGTTCTTTGGCGTTTACCCTGCGTCTGAGTTCTTCCTCTCACTGGTGTGGTCGCCCAGTTTCGGCGGTGGATCTGAGCTTGGCATCATCCCGCTCTTGTGGGGGACGCTTTACATCTCCTTCATCGCCCTCCTCGTGGCGGTCCCGATCGGCCTTTACGCAGCGATTTACTTGTCTGAGTACGCCTCCCCCCGGGTGCGGGCGATCGCGAAACCGCTGCTGGAGGTTTTGGCGGGCATCCCGACCATTGTGTACGGCCTTTTCGCCCTCCTCACCGTTGGACCGCTCCTCGTATCTGCCTTTGGCGACGGTGGTGTTTTGGGCGTGAGCTGGATGGGGGGCGGCACAGCGGTCATGACCGCGGGGCTCGTGATGGGCATCATGCTCATCCCGTTCGTGTCCTCGCTCTCCGATGACATCATCAACGCCGTGCCACAATCGCTGCGCGATGGCTCCTTGGGGCTTGGGGCAACCCGGTCCGAGACAATCCGCATGGTCGTGATGCCGGCTGCGCTGCCGGGGATTGTGGGCGCTATTTTGCTCGCCGCCTCGCGCGCCATCGGTGAAACGATGATTGTGGTGTTGGGGGCGGGTGCTGCGGCACGGCTCAGCCTCAACCCGTTTGAGGCGATGACCACGGTGACCGCTAAGATTGTCAGTCAGCTGACAGGCGATGCGGACTTTTCGAGCCCTGAGGCGCTGGTCGCCTTTGCCCTTGGGATGTCGCTCTTCATCATCACACTCGGGCTCAACGTTGTTGCCATCTACATTGTGCGCAAATACCGGGAGCAGTACGAATGAGCGAAGCCACAGGGGCCGCTGTCGGCGCTCCAGCCAAGCCGACCACCGAGGGCGGCCACAAGGCCGACGTCGGGATGAAGGCGCGCAATCGGGCTGAGAAAAGGTTTCAGGCTTATGGCATTATTGCCATCCTGATCGGGCTGTTCTTCTTGGTCTGGCTGTTGTTCAACATCATCGGCAATGGGATGAGTGCGTTTACGCAAACGTACATCAACATTCCCATCACGCTGAACCAGGACGAGGTGGATGCGGCCGAAGCCTCGTTTGTGAAGACCTCGCGCTACCGCGAGATCATCACCAATGCGCTTGCCGC
>JBCDLN010000256.1:0-5995 GCA_038745295.1 Pseudomonadota bacterium
CAAGCTGGGCATTGTTTAACCAACGACTTGACTTGGCAACACCGGGAAATCCTCAGGACACCGATAATGAAAACACAGGCTGCAATCAATCTGAAAGCGGGGCGCACCGATGCGAGGGGCCGGCACGCAACAGGCCGGCCAAAGCTTACGGCCCGCCCAGCCATCGCTGCACGCCTGAACCGCTTGCGCAGTGGTTGCGTCTTCAGAAGGTTCCACAACACGCTGCAGGTGTTACCGAAGATGGTAAACAATCGGTCAATATTCTTGGGATAGTCGCAACCCTCCTGTTGGTAAGCGAGCCGAATCAGCGACAGTTGGGGTATCTGCCAATAGCTTTCCCGTTCGATGCCCCATTCGCCCGATCATCAATGCCGACCCCTTCGCGCTGCCTTTGCCGTGCTGGCTTTGGCCTGCGCGGTGAGCGGGTGCGTGTCATCATCAGGCGGTGTTGAAACAGCATCGCTCGGGCGGCAAGTCCCGGTGACGGAGGCGTTCATGGTCCCTCCCCCTGGGGGGCCGGGCGTCGTCGCAATCCTCGAAAAGCGCTACACCAACGGTCTTGTCCAAGACATTATCCTTGAAAATAACTCGTCGGCGGCGGGTCAAAACGTCCTGATTGTGCGGGCCTATGGGCCGATGGGGCCTGATGCGGGGCGCGGACGGCTTCGCACCGACATTCCCTCGCTGAACGGGGTACGCGAAGAAATGCGTGAGCGGTTCCCGGGCGTTCACATGTCAGTCAGCGGGCTTTATGCGCAAAACCGGTATGGTCCTCTGGGCTATGCCACAGGGCGCTCGCGCACCGGCTCCAATTGTCTTTATGTGTGGCAGCGTATTGCCAGCGATCCGGGCCTTTTTCGCGTCGAGCGAGGCGCCATCACATGGCGGTTGCGGCTGTGCGATCCCAACCGGACGCAGCGCCAGCTTCTTCAGATCGCATACGGCTTCAATGTGGTGGGGTACTTCGATTCAGACTACTGGAACCCCTACGGCACACCGCCCGAACCTGATGAGCGGATCGGCAAGCCGGGCGAGGTCATTTTCCCCGATGAGGTGCGCGATGACACAGTGGTTGCGCCCGTTGCCTTTAGCGATCCGCCGCGGCGGCGTCGCCGTGCCTCAAGTACTGCCCGCCGCGTGGCTGCCTCGTCACCACCTGCGGCACGGCCCACGGTGGTCAACAATCCTGCACCAGGAGCAGCTGTTGTCCCAAGGCCTCAAAACACCAACCTGAGTGAGCCTGTTCAGCAAAACACCGTGGTCCCCTCCGCCAATGCGCCCGCGACGACGGTCCCAGCCCCAGGGGCACCGGCGCCGCCTGGGCCCGCCAGCAGAGCACCTACAGTTCGTCCTTCAGCGTCGCCGCGGGTGGGCGGTGTTGCTGTCCCGCCGCCGCAGGGCGGTCAGCCGCCGGCTGTGCGGCCTGCGCAACCGCGGCCCATTCTTACGCCCACGCCAAGCCCCCAATCGCTGCTGCCGCCGGCGGCCACAACCGCCCTTACGGTGACGTCAGCCCCTCGGGTGAATTAACGCGAAGGGCTGATCTCGCTGTTCACTGCCCTTCCAAGACGCATGCCTTAACCCATGGCGGATGTAAGGGCGTTGCGCATCGTATCGGGCCATGGCGCTGGACGCCGTGTGGCACGATCCACCAAGACGTGGGTGAAATGCGCATCGGCACAGGCCACGCTGTCAGGACCAGCTGGCGCAACAAATAAACCCACCGTCCAGGTCACGCTGGTGTTGCCGAGCCGAGCCACCTTGAGGGCGACCTCAATGTCATCAGGAAAGGCAAGGGGTTTGTGGTAGCGGCAACCCGTTTCCACCACCAAGCCAATGCGCGGGCCCACGTGCATATCCATGCCGGCCTTGGCAATCATGAAGCGGTTCACGGCGGTGTCGATCAGCCCATAATAGGCGGCATTGTTGATGTGGCCGTAAATGTCATTGTCAGCCCAGCGGCTTTGCAGAACGAGGCTGATGGGAAACGCACTGCGCGCAGAAGGTTGTTTTCGGTCCATGGCCTTACTCGTGACCATAAAAACCTAAAATCCCCATACGCAGCACTCAAGCGGTTTCTGACCCCTGAGGTGCGTGATTGCCCTCGAGCGCCTCGAACGCGCGGATCACCGCATCGCGCTGGGCAGCACTTTGGAAGGGGCCCCGGTCCGGGTCATCATAGCGGGGAGGGCGCTCGAGCCGTTGCCCAACCATTGGCCACACATCTTGGACCCTCTTAAGGATCGCAAGGCCCGCCCGCGTGTCCACTAGATGAGAGGCCGGGTCAAGCAGGAGGCGTGGTTGGGCAGCCTCGGGGCCTCTTCCAAGGGGGCTGGCCGGCCCGCCGCGGACAGGTCCCGTGACATGGGCGCCACCCCGCTCAAGATCCTCCACCACGAGGCTCAGCTGCTTAATATCAATGGCTCCCGGGCGCCGCTCCGCCAGGAGGAGGACAGGCGCCCCTGTCGTGCGGTAGTCCACCAGCCGGACGCGAGAGGCGTTGGTTCCCGCGATATGGAGCGCGAATGGGCGCGGCTCGTCGATAAAATGGTTCGCGATCTGCCGGTATGCGCTGAGCACGGCCACCGGGGAAGCATCGCCAAGGCCAATATGGGCAACCTTTTTACCGCTGGCGCTTTCATGATCGTGAAGCGCTTTGCGGGCGGCGAATGCATCGGCGGTCCACTGCGCCAGCGCCGGTGGCCCGATCCAAAGGCGGGGCGGCGTCGGGCACAATAGGCTTTTCACGCCGAGCCGGCTGAGGAGGGCTTGGCAGGCAAGCCCCTCGGCAAGATCATGGGGTCTTGCGCAAACGCTGATGAGGGCCGCAACGCTGCGTTCAGCCCCTTCACCAGGAACGAGGCGGCAGGGCAGTCGCCGCACGCCTTTCCCCTCCGCGCTTGCCGAAAACGCCCCCCGAAATGGGCTTGAAACAGCGATGACCCGCGTTTGGGCAACGTCAGCCACGGGCCGCCTCAACGAACGCCAAAAAACTGTCCCGCACAGGGCCTTCGGTCAAAACCCGCGGCACTTTGTTCTGGCCCCCCAGTTTGCCGCGGCTTTCCATCCAACGGGCAAAGGCGCCTTTGGGAAGCATCACAACGTCGGGGGCCAGGAGTTGGACACTGCCACGCCTGTGCACCTCATAGTCTTCGTTGCCGGCGGCAAGCGCATCGTCGAGCCGGGCACAAAAGAGGGTTCTGGCAGCATCGTCTGGCAGCTGATCGAGCTCAACCGCAAAAAGATGCTGTCCCTCGGGACGGGACGGCTGAGGGTAAAGGGGGGTTACGGCAAATTCTGCAACCTCCGCGCCGATCGCTGCCGCAGCGTGCAGCACCGCTGCTTCAAGCTCGGCGCCGGACAGATGCTCGCCAAACGCACTCAAATAGTACGATGTACGCCCAGTGACTATGATGCGCGGGGGCGACCCCTCAAGAAGCTCCACCACATCGCCGATGCTATAGGCCCATAGGCCGGCGCAGGTGCTCAAGATGAGCGCATACTCTCCCGGCGGCGCGTTCCCCACCCAAAACCGCCGCGGGGCGGGCGAGCCGAGTTCTTCCAAAGGCACAAACTCAAAGAAGAGCCCAAGGTCGAGGTTGAGCCGAAGACCCTCGTCAACGCCGCGGTCAGCGCTCGCCACAAAGCCTTCGCTCGCCGAATACACCTCGCGCCAATCAACGGTGCGGCTGCCAAACCAACGGTGGAACGCCTGTTGGTAGGGGCGAAAGCTCATCCCGCCATAAACCATCAACTCAAGGCCGGGGTAGAGCGCGGCAATGTCCCGCTCACCACCAGCAACGCGTGACAATCGCTCAAAGAAAAGGAGGAGCCAACTTGGCGTGCCTGCGATCACTTTGATGGGCTCGTTCAGCGATAGCGCGGCAAGGCGATCCATTTTCTTATCCCAGTCGCTCGCCAACGCCTCTTGGATGCTGGGAAACACAAAGGGCGTCGACCAGCGGGGGTTGTTGAGACGCGCTATGCCGGAAAGGTCACCGCTTTTGACCCCCTCGCCCAAGTCATCCATCGCCACCGAGCCGCCAAGAAGAAAGCTCTTGCCGCCCAAGACATCACTCTTGGGATAATGGGTGACATGATCAGCCAAGACACCGGTGCCAGCGCGGGCATTGGAGCGCAGCATCTGGCGAGACACGGGGATATGTTTCGTGCGGCCGGTCGACGTTCCGGACGAGACGGCAAAGTAAGGGATCTGGCCTGGCCAGGTCACGTTGTTGAGCACTGGAAAGTGCGGGGCAAAGTACTCGGCCAAGAAATCATCATAGGTGCGGATGGGCACCTGCTCTTGAAAGCGCGCAACGGTGTCGATCGCATCAAAACCATGCGCTTTGCCAAAGTCCGTGGCGCTCGCCTTTTGAACGAGGCTGAGAAGTGTGGCGGTTTGCGTATCGGCCGGGCTTTTGAGGCCGCGGCGGAATGCGCGGTACTCGGCATATCGGCGCAAAAAAGGGGTGGCGTTAAGCATCAGCTGGTCTTGGGAAGATGGTGCGGGTGGATGGTGGTGATGTTGGGGAAAGCCTCACGCCGGGCAGATTGGGACAGAGGCAGGCGCACCATATCCCCCTGCCTCCAGGGCCCGACGAGATCAAACATCGTGCGTGACCCAGGCCAACCATCTTGCCCGCCGAGGAGCGCGGCAAAGGTTTCATCAACGTGCGCAAGGTCGGCCAAGAACCGGGCATTCGCGCCGAACGGCGTACGGTGCACTTTCCGGGTGAAAGGGTGCATCGCCTTCATCACAGTTTCGTTTGAGCCGCCGATGGGAAGGTCGATGCTCGGCAGCCGGCCCATCAGCCAAGGCAGCCGCGCCAGCGGATGGTAGAGGCGCAGCCGGTGGAGCCCGCCCCAGGTTTTGTGCTTTTGAAACGGTGCATCAGCCGCATCAAGCGCTGCTGCCAGATGCTCGGCTAGAACGGGTGGGGCGGCCGCCCTCAGCACCTCGGTCAGCCGTGTGAACGGGCGCCACGCTGCGCTCACCGACGTCACGCCCGTCGCCTTTTCGAGACCCTCCACCAACCCTGCCACGACCAGCTCAAAAGCAAGCGCACCTTGGGATTGAGCATCGTAGTGTCCATCCCACCGGGACAGTTCGGCGGAGACTGCAGATTGAGGGCGGAGCTTGCCCGCCACCTCGCTCAACGCGGTAGCGATCTTCTCGGCGGGCGCTGAGTGGGTGTCGGTTTGGATGATACGCAGCGTTTCAAGCGTTGCGGGCGCTTTGTTTTGGAGGAGGGTGGCGATGCGCTCCGCCCGCGTCGGCTCAGCAAAGAAAAGGCTTATGCTAACGCGGGCGTTGTCTGGCGCTTCGTTGGCGGAGATAACAAATCCCGCTTCAGGATTGTGCACGATCGGCAAGTCCTTCGCAGACAACAGCTGCGCCCAAGCTGCCTGCGCATCGGCCTTTTGGGTCAGAAGGTCGGCAGGGGCCTCAAGCGGCCTGTTGGGAACGCGGCAGGCGACCATTTTGCCAATATCGCCATGACGGTCGGCCCACACCATGTTGAGGCCGGGGAGGGAGAAACCGTCAATCGCCTCTTGAAAGTCCGACCAGTGCGCCGCCTTCATGAGGTTGAGGTAAGGCGTGAAGTCATCGCTGGGACGGTGGCCGAGCCAGTGGAGCGCCACGGTGTCGGACGGCATGTGGAACGGCTTAGCATCCGAAATGAGCGGTCCCCACGCGCTCTCGCGCAGCGGCCGCTCAACGTTGCGACCGCCGCGCACATCGATGGTGGTGACCCCGGTCGTGATGGGCTCATCCGCGACGTCTATCAATTCGCTCGATGTGGCATGAAGGTTGGTCCCGCCCCAAGCGCCATCGTGGTTGCGGCCGACACCAAAAATCGGCAGCGCCGGGATCATCAGCCCCACCGTATCAAGCTGTGGTGCACTGACCCCGGCAATCATCCAAGGACTGGGGGATGTGAGCACCAGGTGGGGATCGCAGGCGAAGAGCGGTTTGCCCGATTGGGTGCGC
>JBCDLN010000257.1:0-5988 GCA_038745295.1 Pseudomonadota bacterium
ACACTCACCGGCGGCGTGCGCGGCAGTCTTCGCCTCAGCGCAGCACAGCCTTCTGTGCTTGCAAGGTGGTGGAGCGGGGCAGCCGCGCCCAATCCCCTCGGCGGCACCATCGACCCCATTTTGCTGGAGACAGACCTCTCCATCAGCCAGGACGCCATCGACGCCAACCGTCTTTCGCTCCGGATTGGCGCGGCCGCAGCCTCCGGCCGGATCACCTATGTGCGCACCGAACGGCCGCGGCTGGAGCTGAGCCTTGCCTCACCCCGTCTCACCTTGGAGGGCGTTGCCGGCGCCTTGAGCTTATTTGGGACAGCCACAACCCTCACCGGACCTCTGCCTGATCTGGTCCTCGATCTTTCCGCCCAAGAGGTTTTGATCGATGAGATTGCAGGGGCGGCCGTCAACATCGATGGGACGCTGATTGAGGACACCCTCACCATCGATGCCATTGCCGCTGAAGATCTGGCGGGCGCCACCGTCTTTGCCTCAGGCACCATCGGCAGCGTCTCCACCGCGCCTGTGGGCACCATCTCAGGGACCCTCATCATGACCGATGGGGCGCGCCTTCGCACAGCGCTTGAGGCGTTCGACACCGCCTCCCCCATCATTCCATGGCTCAGGGCCCGCCTTCCCTTGCTGACCCCGGCCGACGTGCGTTTCAGTGTGGCAGGCGGCGTCGACCCCAACACACCAGCACTTGATTTTGAGGCAAGCGGGCTCTTAGCGGGCACAGACTTTGTGGTCTCGGGGTCAACCACCACCATCTTGGCCGACTGGGCGCAGACCCCCATGGACCTCCAAGCCGAAGCGCTCAGCCCGGAAAGCGCCACCCTCTTGGCGCAGCTGGGGCTTGAGGCTTTGCCTTCAGGGACGCCAGGCCGCATCGAACTCAGCCTCAACGGCGCCCCCGCCGAAGGCCTTTCCACCAGTGCCGCCGCCAATCTTTTAGGGGTTGAAGCCACCTTCTTGGGCACGCTTCAGCTTGCCGATGGCCTCACCCCTCAAGGTGACGTCTCGCTCAATATTGCGACCTTTACCCCCCTCCTCACAGCGCTTGAGCTAGAGGCCCCTGACCCAGGGCCTTTCACAGCCACCGCGCAGCTGAGCGCACAGGACCAAACGGCGAACACCATCACAGCCCGCGAAGTGACCGGGTCGCTGGGCGCGCAACCCTTCCGCGGCTCCCTCACCTGGAGCGCCCTTGGCCTTGGTGGCGCCCTTGCCGTCGAAGAGGTGGACGTTGGCGCTTTGGCCGCATTGGTCTTGGGGGAAAACGCCTTCCTCGCTGATCCGGCCGAACCCGCGCCCTGGCCGAATTCCGCCTTTTCTGACCCCATCTTCGCAGGCGTTGATGTCACCATCGCCACCCAAACCGAGCGATTGTTGATGGGCCCCTACACCATCGAGGACGCTCAGTTTGAGCTTTCTCTGAGTGATGATGGCCTTGTCATCGATGGTGGCACGGGCACCCTGATGGGCGGAGCTTTAGCCGGGACCCTCACCCTCCTGCGCGAGGGGTCGCAGGCGGCGCTCACAAGCGATATTGCCATTTTGGGCGCCACCTTGCCGCAGCTTTGGCAAGAGAGCGGCGCTCCCACCCAAGGCGGGCAATTTGATCTGACCGCAACAGCTGCCTCCTCAGGCTTCACCGTCGCGGGGCTTGTGGCAAACCTTTCAGGCGAAGGGTCGTTGGTTGCCCAAGAGGTCGGCGTCACCGGGATCACCACCGCGCCCTTCGCGCCCCCCGCCGCGCAAGGCGATGCCCCTCTCACCGAGGCCGCTGTGCGCAGCGAGCTTGATGACCATCTCGACGCCGGCGCCATCACCCTTCAGACCCTCGATGCTCCCTTCACCATCGACGGGGGCGTGATGCGCTTTGAGACCATCACCGGCCGGCTGACATCTTCAGACGGGAGCGCCTCGGAAACGGCAACGGCGAGCATCGACCTTTCCACCTCAACGCTGACCGGCACCATCGATGGTCCCCTCGGCGTGCAGGACGCCCCAGATCTTTCCGCGAGCGCCACCTTTTCAGGTTCTCTCACGGCTCCGCAGCGCACGCTCGACGTATCCTCGCTGGTGGCATGGCTCAACTTAAAAGCGCTGGAAGAGCAAGTGGAGGCGGTGGAAGCGCAAAACGAAGCGTTGGAAGACGAGGCAAATGCCCTCGAGCCGGCGCCGCTAGCGGGCGATCAAGCGCCCGAAGACGGCACACCGCCCCCCGCCGGTAACGCCATTGATGCCGGGCCAGACGGCACTGGCGAGGACGCCGCTGAAGCACAGACCGGCGCGGCCACACCACAGACCGAGCCAGCAACACCGCAGAGCCAAGACGTGCCGCTACCCCCGCCCGCACCCGCGCTTCCTGATAGGGCCAACGCTGGGGCTGTTGGCAACTAGAGCACGATCCGCTCAGTTTGAATCAGACTGAGCGGATAAAAACGTGCTCGCCCCTAAAGAACCCGCATGTTTTCCTCGCTCGATCTGATCCAGATCGGGTGAGACATGGGCAAGCCGTCCGGCAACGCCCGTACGGGCCGGGAGGCACTGGTGGCATCCTAGAGCGGGTCACAGCCGGATGGAATCATCCGGCGTCCGGTGCACCCGCAACCGACAAGTGAAGCCTGAGCGCAGCACGCTTCCATGGAGGCGTGACACGCTCTAGGGGTCGAAGCTAGGAAGCACATTCATTGCGGAACCGCCGTAGGGGGCCGTGCCTCACTGCTCCCGCCTATCGTCAATTGTCCCGCGGTCGCCCTGATGCATCAACCCACGCTTCGCTCAGCCGGCACAGTTGCCGGCCTCTGACGTTGCCGAAACGCGCAAGCGCGTTTCGGTGGTGTTGACCCATCAGGCCCACCAAGGGTTCCTGACAGTGTCGGCTCCGAAGGAACGTCGCTGTTTGGTGTCCCACCAAAGGAACATGGGAAGGGTTTTTTGGGAGCACTTCTGAGTCCTGGCGGAGCTTAGAGGGAACAACCTTCAAAGCTTCTACATCTTCTAGGCGCGCTTGGTTGAGAGCGCCTCAACGCTCTTCGGCCGGCGCATCACCCATGGCACGGCGCAAGATCGCCACCCGGATGGCGGACGCCAGCGAGCCTGCCGCCCGCGCGGCATCAATGCGCGCCACAAGACCTGCAACCGCCACCCCCTCATCGCGCGCCCAAAGCTCCAGCGCCCGCCAAAACTCCGGTTCGAGCGCAAGGCTGGTCGCGTGGCCCGAAACCACCATCGAGCGTTTTTTGAGGGGCGACCCTTCTGTCACCGGCGGTCCGAAACCAACACGGCCGGGTCGGCGTGGCGATGGGCGCGATTTAACCCGGCGCCACCATCTTTTCCGGTCGGACAACCCGATCAAACGTCTCTTCGGTAACAAAGCCACCGCCCACTGCCTCTTCGCGAAGCGTCGTGCCGTTTTTATGGGCACGCTTGGCGATTGTTGTGGCATTGTCATAGCCAATCTCAGGGGCGAGCGCTGTTACGAGCATCAAAGAGCGCTCCATCAGCTCAGTGATCCTGCCGCGATTGGCTTCAATGCCCACAACGCACTTGTCTGCAAAACTGACAGCGCCGTCCGCCACCAGCCGCACCGACTGCAACAGCGCATCAGCCATCACCGGCTTATAGACGTTGAGCTCAAAATGCCCCTGGCTGCCGGCCATCGTGACGGTGGTTTGATTGCCGAAAACCCGGCATGCCACCATGGTGAGCGCCTCACATTGAGTGGGGTTCACCTTGCCGGGCATGATCGATGAGCCTGGCTCATTTTCAGGCAGTGCAATTTCCGCAAGGCCAGAGCGGGGGCCGGAAGCCAAAAAGCGGATGTCGTTGGCAATCTTAAAGAGTGCTGTCGCGGCGGTGTTGATGGCACCGTGGACAGCTACATAAGCGTCATGGGCAGCAAGGGCGGCGAATTTGTTGTCAGCCGCTGTGAATGGAAGGCCCGTAATCTCAGCAATATGGCGGGCGACCGCACCATCAAACCCGGGCTTTGTGTTGAGGCCGGTCCCCACAGCAGTACCGCCTTGGGCGAGCGGATAAAGCGCCTTTAAAGCATGGCGGATTTCGGCGATGGCGAAATCCAGCTGCGCCACATAGCCCGAAAATTCTTGATCGAGGGTGAGCGGGGTGGCGTCTTGTGTATGGGTGCGCCCGATCTTAATGATCCCGGCGAACGCAGACCCGCGCTCAGCCAGAGCTGATCTAAGGTGCTCGAGGCCTGGGATGAGGCGGTGTGTGATTTCCTCGGCCGCCGCAATGTGCATCGCAGTGGGGAAGGTGTCGTTTGAGGACTGAGACCGGTTCACATGATCGTTGGGGTGGACGGGATCTTTCGAGCCTACAACGCCGCCCAAACGGGCAATGGCGAGGTTGGCGATCACCTCGTTCGCGTTCATGTTGGACTGGGTGCCCGAACCTGTCTGGTAAACGACGAGTGGAAAGTCATCGTCGCGTTTGCCAGCAATCACGTCGTCCGCCGCTGCCGCGATCGCCTCGGCCAGGCGGGGCTCCAGGTTACCAAGGTCGGCGTTGGTGAGGGCGGCGGCCTTCTTGATAATGCCCAAGGCGCGGATCATCGCCGGCGGCATGGTGTCGGTGCCGATCTTAAAGTTGATCAGGCTTCGCGCTGTTTGCGCTCCGTAAAAGCGTTCGCTGGGGACTTCCAGCGGGCCGAAGGAATCGGTTTCTGTTCTGGTGGTCATAGCCGCCCTCTTGTGGACGGCCCGGAATTATCAGCTTCTGCCCAGAGGCACCAGCCAAGACGTCGCTTCCACACCATGGGCGCATTGTGTTGCGCCTGCCGGGTTCCGAGCCGATGCGCGCACGCCCAGCGCGAACGGGATCAACCGTACAGTGTGCGAGCGTTGAAAGGGTTAGCCTATGCCCGCCGCAAAGGCGCTTGTGCCCCTGTGCATCTGGCGCGCATGGGACCACGCGATGGACGCCAGCTGCCCGCTGCGCCCGCTGCCTCGGTCAGCTTGAGCGGGATGGATGCTCGGCCACCCCCGCTATGTGCGGCCGGACAGAGTTTAGCTGTCGCACACGTCTACCAAAGGATGGATCATCACCGAAGAATGGTCCTTTGGCGGCACGCACATGATCGGCCGCTCCTGCAGCTCTCAGCCAACTATAGCCATAGCGGTTCAGCGGCACGCCCGGGCTCATCATCAACGAAACGCTGGAAAAAAAATCGATGCGTTCTGCATTCGCTAAGCCCATTGAGCCCAAGCTGGCGAACGCGTGCCCGACCCCCGCCTAAACGAAAAAAGATGGCCGACCCCGGCCGAAATTCGCGGTGGCGGCTGGACGCTCGCGTCCCCGGCATGAGTGACCGAAGTCATTCATTTAAGACAGGTTTGCGTGCCAATGGTTATCGCACTCAGTCTGACGTTGGCGCATGTTCGTCTTCGCGCAAGACCGTGATCTCGCGAGCCAGGGCGAAGGAGCGAGTCTGTTGGTCTGAGGGACAAATTCCCTCCATCCCCGCGTGAGTGGCAGATCGGCAGAGCAGCCGGCAAAGAGGCGGAAGCGCCAACCAGATGTTGCCGTCCGTGCGGGGTGTGTGCGGATCAGTCCGACCGGGTGTTGTCCAGCCGGTCGGACCGGTGCGTTTAGTTGAGCTCTTCGGCCCTGCTCACCGCTGCTGTTTCAGCAATCGCTTCAATGATCCCGACTGCTTTCTGCTTCAGTTGCGAATCAGAGATGCTCGCAAAGGCCCGCACGAGGCGAACCGTTGCAGGATCGCCGAGTGCTTGCGAGAGCGGCGAATCTTCCTGTGTGTTGACCACTGCATGTTCGGACGCCCCTTCGAAGAAATAGGTGATGGGGGCCTGCAGCACGATCGCGATCTGATGGAGGCGGCTGGCGCCAATCCGGTTGGTGCCGCGCTCGTATTTTTGGACTTGCTGGAATGTTATCCCCAGCTGGTCTGCAAGTTTTTCTTGGCTTAGTCCCAATTCTAAGCGGCGAAGCCGGACCCGCGACCCG
>JBCDLN010000258.1:0-5969 GCA_038745295.1 Pseudomonadota bacterium
AGCTTTGTGCGCTGTGCCATCACCGGTCAGGCGATCCCCCTCACAGAGCTGCGCTACTGGAGCGTTGACGACCAGGAAGCCTACGTCGACGCCGTGGCCGCCTACCGCGCCCACGCCGCCCGCAGGGTGCGTTAGCCAGAGCAGCGCCGCCCGCAACGTTCGCTCGTCTCACCGAGGGGCCATTGCCGCCTTCATGGTTCGCGCTGCACCGACGGGCGCTTCGTGTTGCGCCTCTTATTTGACGACGCACGCGTTCTCAGTGAGCCTACCGGGCGCGGACCGCGGCGGGCAGCACTTTCTTAACAACACGGCCCAACCCCGGCCCGCATTCCGAAATGCGAACACCGGACGGTGGCCATGGATAAGAAAGACCTCGACCTTCAACCCACACTCAAGAACGGTGCAACCTATAGACTGGCGCCCGGCCTGTCGCGCCGGTCCTTCTTTGCCGCAGCAGGGGCTGCGGGCGTTGGCGGCGCAGCAAGCCTTTTGACAGCGAACGCTGCACAGGCTCAGTCCACGGACTGGACGCAGCCTGGCAACAACAACAACGTCATCGAGATGCAAAAGACCACGGGCTCCGCCGTGGAGGGCGATGTGGCCATCGACTTTTACGGCCACTGCGCGATGAAGTTTACCTCGCCCGGCGGGGTGACCGTGATGTTCGACCCCTGGCGGGACGACCCCTCAGGCGCCTGGGGGAGTTGGTTTAAGTATGAGTTCCCCGAAACGCAGGTGGATATTTGCATGTCCACCCACACCCACTTCGATCATGATGCGATCCACCGCCCCGTCTCGACCATGGTGCTCGACCGGATGGTGGGGAATTTTGAGTTTGCGGATGTGAAGATCACAGGCTTTGCAGACAAGCATGCCTGCATCGCCCCCGGTTGGTATAAGTGGACCAACGCCCTTGCCGAGTTTGGCGCTGAGGCCTGCCCGCCCAACAATGTCAGCCACATGGACATGGTGGTCTATGTGATTGAGACAGGCGGTCTGCGCACCCTCATCTGGGGCGACAACCGTCACAACCCGCCCCAAGAGTTTTGGGACGCCATCGGCGAGATCGATATTTTGACCCTGCCGGTAGACGGCTCTGAGCACATCTTAAGCTACGGTCAGGCCGACGACATTGTGGCGCTGCTGAAGCCCAAAGTCGTCATCCCCACCCACTACCTGAACGAAACCACCAGCTACACGCTCACCACGCTTCAAGATGCGGACGCTTGGGTGAAGGGGCAAAAGAGCTTCAAAATGCTGGACGGTGCAAAGCTGAGCCTCAACGCCGCCGATGTGGCTGGGATGGACGGCGAGTTCCTGTACTTTGGGCACAACGCGCTCAAGACTTGAGCGTGAGTTCTGGCGGTTAGGGGGTCTGGAGGACCCCCTCTTCCACGTCGACCGCTTCTTCCTCCTCCGGCGTGCCGGTATGGTCGGCCTCGTCCGGCGCGCGGCGACCGCGGCGGCGCATTTGCCGCTCCACCCGCTGTTTGGCGTCTTCGTCGAGGCCGCTGTCCCGCGCGAGGTAGGCGGTCTGACTGGGGAAGGCAAAGCCGGTTCCCGCCGCCTCCACCGCGCGCATCACCATCAGCATCAGCTCTTCCTGAACGCGCAAAAACTCCCCGTAGTCCGAGGTGAGGACGTAGGCCCGCACCTCAATGTCGATGGAGGACGAGCCAAATCCCACCAGCCTCACCCGCGGCAGCCCGCTCGCCTCTTCCACCATCTCGTGGGCGGTGAGCCTGTCGCGCAGCTCTTCGACCAGCCATTCGATTTGCGCGCGCGACGTCTCGTAGCGCACGCCAATCACATGGACGAACAGGCACTTGGAGCGTTTGGAAATGTTGGTGACGTGGATTTTGGCAAGGTCCGCGTTGGGGACCGTGGTGAGTGTGTTGTCGAGCCCGCGCAGCCGCGTGGAGCGCGGGCCGATGGCCTCCACCACGCCCAAGTCGGAGCCGTATCGAATAAAGTCGCCCACGCGGAACGGGCGGTCGGCAAAGATCGAGACACCGCCGAAAAGGTTCTCCACCGTGGACTGTGCCGCAAGGGCAAGCGCGAAGCCGCCCACGCCCACGCCGGCCAACAGCCCGAGCGCTGGAATGCCCACATCGCTCGCGCCGTAGACGATGATGCCGCCCGCAAACAAGAACGCCGCCACCCGGGCCACAAGGCGCAAGAGGTGAGCGTCGTAGCTGTCGTCCGGGATGCTGGGCGCGGCAATGATCGCTTCCACAATGAAGAAGCACAGGAGCCAAATGGACCAGGCGACGGCAAAATAGCCCAGAACGCTGCGCATAATGTGGCTCGCTTCAGCAAAGCCTCCCGCCGGGTTGATCTGGAGCGGGTAAAAGCTTCCGATGAGCGCCACCAAAAGAGCGAGCAAACCGGGGACGGTCAGGCGCAAGCTCAACCCCCATGCCGTGTTGCAGGTGCGCCGCAGGCGCGCCACGACAGCGGCCCAAAGAACCGTCAGCACAATGACCACGCCAAACAGGAGGACGATCACCACCACCTTCCAGATGGGCGTGCCGAAAAGTGTTGCGTTGAAGGCATTGGGCAGCGCCGCCACAAACGCGTCGGGAATCGCTGGGCCAGTGAGGTGGATGATCTCATCGCGCCAAGACGGATAGCGTGTTTCATGGATAAGCGGCTCGTTGATGATGGCGCGGTGGAATGCATCAACACGCCCCACAGTATCGGCAGAAAATAAATACTCCCCCGCGCGCGGCCCTTCTGCGATGCGCTCTATGGTGAGTTCAGTCAGCGGCAGCCGCCATTTTTGCGGCGTATCTTCCCCCTCGCCGGGGACGGCGGCCTCCTCCACCCGTGGCAGGCGCACGAGGATATCAAAGATCTCAAGGGCTGCAGCACTTGCTGCTTCAAACCGCGTCGCAGGGGGAAGCTCTGATGTGTCGAGCATACTCACAAGGCGACGCCCGATGCGCGCAAGTTCTTGAATACCTGCGGCGGACTTATTGGCTTTATACCGCGCCCACGCATCCTCAAGCGCACTCATTTCTTGCCAGTAGGCAGTGTATGTGGCCCGCGGGCTTGAGGTGTCGGCCGGGGCAAGAACGGTGCTGGCAAGGCTGCTGCCCACCGAGGCCATCAACCCGAGCAGCGCCGCAAGGATCACGGACGCGAGGCGTTTATGATTCACCGATGATGCCCCTCATTGCGCGCCAATCACACACACTTTATCCCGCGGCGGCAAGGCGCATGAGGCTTCGGCCCAAGAGCGTTCTGTGTTTCACCCAGTATGCCCTCAGGCAGTCGCAGGCGCCACCATAGCGGGAACCAAGACCGAGATGTCCAAGCTTTGAAGGTTGTTCCCTCTCAGCTCCGCCAAAACTCAGAAGTGCGCACAAAGAACCCTTCACATGTTCCTTTGGTGGGACACCAAACAGCGACGTTCCTCCGGAGCCGACACCGTCAGGCCCACCGCGGGACAATTGACCCTAGGCGGGAGCAGTGAGGCAAGGCCCCCGACGGCGGTGCCGCAATGAACAACGTTGATGGAAATAACATCTAGACCAGGTGTCGCCTTTGCAAACGCCGGACGCGAAACACGTGCGAGGGCTCTGCTGGCCCGCGCGGGTCCCCCCGTTTGCGGCAACTGGACGGCCTGTGGCGACAGCGACGGCGACTAGGGCCGCTGGAAAACCCCATCTTGGGCGACCAGATCGCTCACCAATTTTGCCGATGAGGCAACGCCCGGAAGTCCCGCACCTGGATGCGTGCCGGCCCCCACCAGGTAGAGCCCGTCCACCTCTTCGCTCTTATTGTGGGGCCGGAACCAGGCGCTTTGGAGAAGCTGGGGCTCCATGGAAAAGGCTGCGCCCAGGTAGGAGTTCAGCCGCTCCTTAAAGTCGAGCGGGGTCAGCATGCGAGAGGTTACAATCGCATCCTTCAGCCCAGGCATGAGCGTTTCTTCAAGCCGCGCCTCGATCTTTTGGCGATACGCTTCAGCGAACGAGGGCCAGTCCACCCCCGAGGCAAGATGGGGGACGGGGCTCAGCACGTAGAAGGTATCGCGCCCTTCCGGCGCAAGATCCGGATCGCTCGCTGTTGGGCGGTGAAGGTAGAGGCTAAAATCCTCCGCCTGCTTGTGTTTGATGAATATGTCCTTGAGGAGACCTTTGTAGCGGGGCCCGAGCACCATGGTGTGATGGCCCACATCTTCAAATTTTCGGTTGGTGCCGAAGTACCAAACAAACAGGCTCATGGAAAAGCGCGACCGTTTGATTTTACGGTCTGACCAGCGTCGTCGCGGGTGATCCTTCAACAAGCTGCCGTAGGTCATGGCGGGGTCAGCATTGGAGACCACAAGATCAGCTGCGATCGTTTCGCCATCCGCCAGTTCAACGCCCCTCACCTGCCGGCCCTCGGTCAAGATTTTGGCGACCTCGGCGTTTGTGCGAATGGTGCCGCCGTTGCGCGTGATGAGTGAGGCGATCCCATTCACCAGCGCCCCTGTCCCGCCGACGGCGTAGTGCACGCCAAAGGTGCGTTCCAGATGCGCGATCAGGCAGTAGTAGGCGGTTGTGGTGAAGGGGTTCCCGCCGATCAGCAAGGGGTGAAAGCTGAAGACGATTTTGAGCTTGGGGTCGGTGAAATAGTCGCTCACCTTGGCAAACACGGTGCGATAGCCTTGCAGCTTGACGAGCCCCACCAACATCCGCGCCGTGAAGATCAAGCTGTGGAAGGGCTTATCGGCCAGCTGGGTGAAAGCCACGTCGAAGATCTTTTCGCTGGCCTCAATGAACCGGTCGTAGGCGGCAACGTCTTTGGGTTCGAACTTCCTCACCTCTTCGCGCATCTTTTCGGTATCGCCGCAGTAGCTGAACACCGAGCCATCATCGAAGCGGATCTTGTAGAACGGGTCGCACGGTTTCAGCGTGACATCGTCTGACAGGGTGTATCCACAGTCCCGCCACAGGTTCTCGAAGATGTAGGGGGCGGTGATGATGGTGGGGCCAGCGTCAAAGGTAAAACCGTCTTGGTGGTAGACGTAGGCGCGCCCGCCAAGGGCATCGAGCTTTTCGAGGACGGTCACCTTCATGCCCTGCGCAGCGAGGCGGGCTGCCGCCGCAAGGCCGCCGACGCCGCTGCCGATCACCACAGCATGAGGTCTCAAGGCCTGTTGCATGGTGGCCCGCTCCCTTTTGTGTGCCCTCTTTCTAAAAGGTCTTAGCCCGCTTTATATGCGATCCCAAGGCGCCATCCCGGCCGGCGCGTCGGAGCGCCGCACAACCGCCCGACACACCTCGGGTCTGGTGCATCGGAACAGGCCGGCGGTAATGACCACAGTTCTCCTCACCCTGGGGCGATTGCCCAAAGGCCTTGAACTGGCTCGCTGTCTTCATCGTGCCGGCTGCCGGGTGTTGGTGGCTGAGCCCTTCGGCCTCCATCTTTGCAAGATCTCACGCGCCGTCTCCCGGTCCTTTCGCGTCACCTCCCCCAATGAAGACCCTGCGGCCTACGCGAGCGATCTCACCGCCATCATCGATGCCGAGGGCGTCGACCTGGTGGTGCCCGTCTCTGAAGAGGTGCTCTACGTTGCCCGCGTTGCTGAAGGCTATGACGGGAAGGCAAGGTTTGTTTGCCCCCCGCTCAAAACCGTGCTCGCCCTTCACGACAAGTCGGCCTTTATCGAGACCGCCCAGTCCCTGGGCCTTGCCGTGCCTGAGACGGCGCGGGCTGACACTGAGGAGGCGCGGCAGATTTTGGCGTCCGGTGAGGCAGTGATGAAGCCCGCCTTGGGGTGCGCCGGCTCAAAGCTCTCCTTCCATGCGCCACAGACACTGCCCCACGAAAGCGCCCTGACAAACGACATGATTGTCCAAAGGCGCATCAGAGGGCGGGAGGTGAGCGTTCTGAGCCTTGCGCGGGACGGTGAGGTTTTGATGAGCACCACGTATGAAGGGCTCGTCCACTCAGGCACTGTCGCCGTGGCGTTTCGCAGG
>JBCDLN010000259.1:0-5956 GCA_038745295.1 Pseudomonadota bacterium
GCCCCTGAGCGCTTGCTGTGACTGTCGTCGCCACCACCGCGCTGGCGACCGCCAAAATCGCGAGTGCCCAAATCCGACCCCGCATGGCTGCACTCCTTACCAACTTCGCCCTCTGGACCGTCTTTGGGCTGTTGACCGTCTCAGGGCGCCGCAACGCGGCCCACACAATCTGAAGCCCGGCTGAAATCGGCTACGCGTTGGACGGCGGGACGGCCCGTCTGCCAACCTGACGTTCCATTGACAGGCCACAAAAGCTCTAGAGCAAGTGAGCGCACAGTGTATAGAGCCAAGGGGTGACGGTCCGCAAAGCAGCGTCACGAAGCGTGGTGTGCTTCATCTTATCGAAAATCATAGGGCCTGGAAGGGGCGAAACGGGCGCCGAATCAGGCCCCGGGCAAGCCCCGCCGGGGAGAGGGACAATTTGGTGCGCCGGTGACCGTGGAATCATTCTCAAGACCAAGGTAAAGGTGGCGGTGCGGCGATATGCTAAGGACGCCTGGGTTCGTCATCCCGTGGACGGTCGGACGCAAAATCGCTACTTTGGAAGATGTCGATAGAGGCGCAAATGCGCCTATTCAGTGGCAAGCTTGGGGAAAATTGTGCCGTTCATTCAGGGACGCAAACTGGGAATCTGGGCCGCTTTCATGGCGTGCGCGGCGTTGATGGTCGCATCGCCAGCCGCCGCGGCTGGTCAGCCGACCCCTTGGGGGCTGGGTCTACAAACATCAGTCACCGAGATCATGGACCAGATCCGCTGGTTCGAAACCTACACGTTGGTGATCATCACCGTCATTACACTATTCGTTTTGGCGCTGTTGATATGGGTGATTGTCCGCTTCAACGCCAAGGCAAACCCCAACCCGAGCAAAAACACCCACAACACCCTTTTGGAAGTGGTGTGGACGGTTGTGCCGGTTCTCATTCTTGTTGCGATCGCCTTCCCCTCGTTCAGGCTGCTTTACCAGCAGACGACGATCCCCGCGCCAGACATGACGGTGAAGATGATCGCCGGGCAATGGTACTGGCAGTATGAGTACATGGATGAGGCCTACGCCCCCATCGGCACCATCACGTCCAACATGTTGGACGATGATGACCGTGCCGAACGGATGAGTGAGTATCAGCTCACCGAAAACGACGTGCCGCGGCTCTTGGCGGTGGATTATCCGCTTGTTGTGCCAGAAAACACCGTGGTCCACGTGCTCACCACGTCGCTGGACGTGAACCATGCCATTGCGGTTCCTGCGTTCGGCATCAAAGCTGATTCGATCAAAGGCCGTCTCAACGAGAGTTGGTTCAACGCCACCGAGCCCGGCATTTATTACGGCCAGTGCTCAGAGCTTTGCGGGCGCAGCCACGCTTTCATGCCGCTTGAGGTGCGGGTGCTCGACAAAGAGCGTTTTGAAGAGTGGGCCGCCCTTGCTGCGGAAGATCTCGACAAGGCGAACGAGCAGCTCCTCGCCTGGCAGGCTGAAGCGGGCGAAGTGCCCGTTGCCGCCCTCGAGAATTAATTCAATCCGGCGCACACCAAGTCGCTTGAGATGATGCGCGGTCTGCGCGACCGCTGCGAAAAACGGAGAAAGTGATGGCCCACGCGGCAGTAGATCACGATCATGGGGCACCGACCGGATGGCGGCGCTGGGTCTATTCGACCAACCACAAAGACATCGGGACGATGTATCTCATCTTCGCGATCTTTGCTGGCTTTGTGGGCGGCGCGCTGTCGTTTGCCATGCGGTTGGAGCTTCAGGAGCCGGGCCTCCAAATCTTCGGTAACCCGCACGTTTATAACGTGTTTACCACCAGCCACGGCTTGATCATGATCTTCTTCATGGTGATGCCGGCGATGATCGGTGGGTTCGGCAACTGGTTCGTACCGCTTATGATCGGCGCGCCCGACATGGCGTTTCCCAGGATGAACAACATCTCATTCTGGCTGCTGCCGGCCTCCTTCTTGCTGCTTATCATCTCGCTGTTTGTGCCTGGTCCTCCAGGGGCCGACGGGTTCGGTGGCGGCTGGACGATTTATCCGCCGCTGTCCACCAGCGGGAACCCTGGGCCCGCGATGGACTTTGCCATCCTATCGCTCCACGTGGCGGGGGCCTCGTCCATCCTGGGTGCCATTAACTTCATCACCACCATCTTGAACATGCGCGCCCCTGGGATGACGCTTCACAAGATGCCCCTCTTCGTGTGGTCGGTGCTGGTGACGGCGTTCTTGCTGCTCCTGTCACTGCCCGTTTTGGCGGGCGCCATCACCATGCTCCTCACCGACCGGAACTTCGGCACCACCTTCTTTGATGCTGCCGGCGGCGGGGACCCTGTGCTATTTGCTCACCTTTTCTGGTTCTTCGGCCATCCTGAGGTGTACATCCTCATCCTGCCGGGCTTCGGCATCATCTCCCACGTGGTGTCGACGTTCGCGAAAAAGCCGGTCTTCGGCTATCTGGGCATGGCCTATGCGATGGTGGGTATCGGCGTTGTCGGCTTTGTCGTATGGGCGCACCACATGTACACAATCGGTATTTCGCCCGATACGCAGGCCTACTTCACCTTCGCCACGTTGGTGATCGCGGTGCCGACGGGGATCAAGATATTCTCCTGGATCGCCACCATGTGGGGCGGCTCGCTGGAGTTCAAAACGCCCATGCTGTGGGCGCTGGGCTTCATTTTCCTCTTCACCCTCGGCGGGGTGACGGGGATCCAGCTTGCCAACGCGGGTCTCGACCGCGCCTTCCATGACACCTACTACGTCGTGGCACACTTCCACTACGTGCTGTCTATGGGTGCTGTGTTCGCGATCTTTGCGGGGTGGTATTACTGGTTCCCCAAAATGACCGGTTGGATGTATTCCTAAGCCCTTGGGAAGCTGCACTTCTGGCTGATGTTTGTGGGCGTCAACCTCATCTTCTTCCCGCAGCACTTCCTGGGCCTTCAAGGGATGCCGCGCCGCTATGCGGACTACCCCGATGCATTCGCTGGCTGGAACCTTGTGTCTTCCATCGGTGCTTACGTCACCTTCATCGCGATGCTTGCCTTCATTTGGGTAATGGTCGACGCGATTATGAAAGCGCGCAAAGCAGCGGATAACCCCTGGGGTGCTGGTGCGACCACCCTTGAGTGGACACTGTCGTCCCCGCCGCCTTATCACCAGTTTGAGACGCTACCGCGGATCCGCTAAAGCGTTGAAACACGCCGGCGGCGCGCAGATGGCCAAGGGTCGTTGCGGCGCCGCCGCTGCTAAAACCAAGGAAACGCACACGCGGCCCGTTGGGTCGCGGGTTGCGCAATGAGAGGCTCATGAGCGAGACGACGGCCTTCGCCGACCGCGCCGACCCCCTTCCGCGGGATTTTTACGACCTGATGAAGCCGCGCGTCATGGCATTGGTGATCTTCACCGCCCTGGCCGGGGCATTGCTCGCGCCAGGCTCGCTTCACCCCGTGCTGATTGCCCTGTCGCTATGCGCCATCGCCATCGGTGCTGGCGCCTCAGGCGCGCTCAACATGGTATTCGACGCTGACATCGACGCTGTCATGAGCCGCACCAGGACGCGGCCTGTCCCTTCAGGACGCGTGAGCCGCAATGATGCGATGGCCTTCGGCACCATCTTGTCGGCCGGGTCGGTGTTGGTTCTGTCGCTGACGGCCAATTATCTGGCGGCAGGCCTGCTAGCATTCACCATCTTCTTCTATGCGGTGATCTACACGTTGGTGCTCAAACGCCGGACCGCGCAAAATATCGTCATCGGAGGCGCAGCGGGCGCGCTGCCGCCGGTGGTTGCTTGGGCCGCGGTGACGGGCACAGTCACCCTTGAGCCCATCATAATGTTCATCATCATCTTCTTGTGGACACCGGCGCACTTTTGGGCGCTCGCCATCCTCAAACGCGATGAATATGCGCGGGCCAATATTCCCATGCTGCCCGTGGTGGCGACTGCCCGTGAGACGCGCTGGCAGATCCTGATCTACGCGGTGCTGACAGGTCTATCTGGCCTGCTCCCCACAATCTTTGGCTTCGCAAGCCTCGCGTTTGGGGCCGTCGCCCTTGGCCTTGGCGGGTGGTTTATTCAGCGATCTTGGCGGCTTCTCAAAGCAGACGAGGCAACCGAACGGGCCGAGGCTGGCCGGCTCTTCGGCGTTTCCATCGTCTACTTGTTTGCGCTTTTCGGGGCACTCATGGTCGATCATCTGGCAGGCCAGTTCCTGTGACCCAAGACCCGCCCCCTGCCGCCGCCGACGACGTCGTCCCGGACGACGCAGAGCGCAAGCGACGCCGCCGCAGCCGGTCCATCGCCATAGCGCTTTTCCTGGTCACGATGGTGGTCCTCTTTTACGTGATCACCATTCTCAAGATGGCTGCCGATAGTGGGATCCCAGACGTATGACCCAGCCAGTCGTTCCAAACCGTCATAAAGCTGTTGCGCTGTCCTGCGTCCTTTTCGTGGGCGTGATGGTGGGCGCTGCCTTCGCAGCCGTCCCCCTTTATGACTGGTTCTGCCGCGTCACAGGGTTCGATGGCACACCCTCCGTGGCAAGCGTCGACGTGTTGCCGGAGCTTCAACCCCGGGAACGTGAAGTTACTATCCGGTTTGACGCCAACATTGCGCCAGGGCTGCCATGGACCTTCAAACCCAAGGTCCGCTCCATGACAGTGCGTGTGGGTGAATTGGCCGAAGTGCGCTATGAGATTGAAAACCTCAGCAAAACCGACACTGTCGGCACATCCGCCTTCAACGTGACCCCCTACCAAGGGGGCGGTTACTTCACCAAGATTGACTGTTTTTGTTTCGAGGCTCAGCCGCTCAAAGCGGGCGAGAAGCGCGACATGGCGGTGATATTCTACGTCGACCCAAGCTTCGATGACGATAAGGACGCTGACGGAGTGAGTGTGATCACGCTGTCCTACACGTTCTTCCCCCTAACGGGCGAGGCGGCGAAGGCGGCGATTGCGGCTGGATAGGTGGGGCGAGGGTGCTTCGGCTGGTCGACGCGCTGCCCCCGCCATGGCAAAAGAGTGACGCAGTGAGGCGGGCGCCGCAGCACCTGCCGGGAAGATGGGGGATCGGCCACGGGCCGAAGTGAGGCAAAGATGGCAAGCGGTTCCAAGCCTAACCACGATTATCACATCCTAGAGCCGAGCCCCTGGCCGGCCATCGGCTCGGTGGGCGCGTTGGTGATGGCCATCGGTGCCATCGCGCTGATGCGCTGGAATAGCGGTGACGTGCTCACCTTCGCCGGTATGGACATTGCCGGCTGGGGCATCTTCGTTGTCGGCCTCCTCATCGTGCTGGGCACCATGGCCGGCTGGTGGATGGAAACCGTCAAGGAATCCCTCCACGGCGACCATACCCCGGTGGTGAAGCTCCACCTACGCTACGGGATGATCTTGTTCATCGCCTCCGAGGTGATGTTCTTCGTCGCCTGGTTCTGGGCCTATTTTGACGTGGCCCTCTTCCCCAGCGCCGCTGACCTTCCCGCCCGGGTTGAGGCCACAGGCGGCGTGTGGCCGCCTGAGACCATCGAGACCTTCGACCCCTGGCATCTGCCGCTCTTCAACACCATGATTTTGCTGCTCTCCGGCACCACCGTCACGTGGGCTCACCACGCCTTGGTGGAGGGCGATCGCGATGGCCTCAGGATGGGCCTCGTTTTCACAGTTCTGTTGGGCGCACTCTTTAGCGTGGTGCAGGTCTACGAATACACCCACGCCGCCTTCGCGTTCGACGGCAATATCTATGGCGCCACCTTCTTTATGGCGACGGGCTTCCACGGCTTCCACGTCTTCGTGGGGACGGTGTTCTTATGCGTTTGCCTCTACCGCGCCTATCAAGACCACTTCACGAAGGATCGGCATTTCGGCTTCGAAGCGGCGGCCTGGTACTGGCACTTTGTCGATGTGGTGTGGCTCTTCTTGTTCGTGGCCATTTACGTCTGGGGCGCTGGCGCATACACGCAC
>JBCDLN010000260.1:0-5886 GCA_038745295.1 Pseudomonadota bacterium
AGCCCACTCTCTCACGGGGGTGGGCTATTTTTTCTGGCACTCCTCCATATCGCGGCGCACGCTTAAGTGGTGGGGTTGATGGGGCAGCCAGGGAAAGCTGACGGCGCAGTTGTTCAGCTATGGAAGGCGTATGCCGCCGCGCCGGACATCCACAAAGCAGATAAGAGCGCAGCCGGGACGATGCCGGCCGGTGCCTTTCAATATTGCGAACCCATGCGTGTGGCTTCAGGCTTTGGTTGGTATGTCTATCCGCCCAAAGACATTTCACTCTATTTTGATGGGCGCGAGATCTACTTTTACGAAGAGGACCAGTGGTTCCCGATAAAGTCTACGCCGTTCGAGGGAGAGTTTCAGACCGCGTGGAACGCTGTCGCGCCGAAGGATTTGGAGGGCCACAATCCGCCATTTATCACAGAGCTTTTCGTCCCCGGTGCTATGCAAATGTGGTCGGGCTACTTCATGCGCACCGCCCCGGGGTGGAGCATGTTGGTGCGCTCCCCGGTCAACTACGATGCGCGAAGCAGCATCTCCCATTTTGAAGGGATTATTGAGACGTCCTCCTTCCAACCGTGTCCCGTGTTCAGTAATTTTCGCATTGTGAAGACAGACACGGAGATCTTTCTGGCGAGGGATAAGCCCTTGTTTCAGATCCAGCCTATTCCCCGCGCAGCCTACCTGGAGGGCGACCGCAACATCAGCATTTCCCAAGGCCTTGCCGGGGACGATGCAGATTTTGATTGGTCTGCGCTGTCGGACGTGATGCGCCGCACCGCAACGCGCGATTTACGCCGTCCCGGCCGGTATGCGACCCACCAGCGTAAGGCCGCCAAAGAAGACGGCGTGTGAGAAAGGCCCCGGCTGTGCAGCAACTGGGCTCGCTCGGCCAATACCGCCTCATTTTGTTTTCGGCGGTTGGGTCGATCCCGTTACAAGTTGCGGCAGTGATCGTGTTTGCAGGCGGGGCCAGCGGCCTCTCCCGCACAGTCTCGGGCCTTTTCCCGTCCCTGGCGCTGCTGGGTCTCTTTTTGTCGTGCTCGGTGTTGGCACTCGGGCGGGCAAACCCGTTGTTGCGGGCAAACCTGCGCGGCTTTGTGATGGTGCAAGCCGGGCTGTTGTTGGTGGTGCCGCACGTGCCATTGGCGCTGGCACTCGTTGCCTGGTTCGCGATCGGCGCCATCAGCGGGCTCTTCATGTTTTGCGGGATGATTGCTGCGGCAAATCAAGACCATAAGTTTATGGGCTACTTGTTGCGGGTGGCGCTTGCCATGGTGCTGTCCGGCACAATTGCGCTGTGCGTGGCGTGGCTGCCCTTTGGATCGCCTTACCTGCTGGCTTGCACCGTTTTTGCGGTGATCGTGCTCTTGGTGTTTTGGGTGGCCGCTCCGTCTCGCAACCCGTGTGGGGAGCCACTTCCGGAGACGAAAGGCCTCTCCATCGTCCTCAGCAAAGAGGGGTTGAGCATTGCGCCCCTCCTTCTGTTCTTCGCGGGTGGGCTTGGCATCGCCTCAAACATGTCCGCCTTCATCCCGATCGTGGACGGCCGTTTTGTGTCGATGGAAGCTTTTGCGGCAGGTAAGATCCTGGGCGCGGCTGCCGTGGTGGGCACGCTCGCCCTATCGCGCAATGACAGCACTTTGCGGCTCGTCGTTTCGGTGGCAGCCCTCCTTTTGTCCGCTATGGTCCTCGGCCGGTCGTTTTTGCCGCCGGTCCTGGTGGTCTTCTGTCTTGAGGTGGCGCTCAATGTGGCGGGCGCTGCTTTTATGGCGGAAGTTGCCCGCTCAGGGGACCCACGGCTGCGCCCCTTCATTCCCGTTGCGGGCCTTTTGGGGCTTGCGCTGGGTCCTGTGATGGGAGCGGTGATGGTAGAGCTTTATGGCCCCATGCTCCTGCGGGCTGCCTGCATAATCGCCATCGGCACCAGCCTGTTGTGGCACATCATAAACGCCCAAGTCTCCCGTGAGCCGGAAAGCGCCCAACCACCTGCAGGCCCTGGCGAATGATGAACGCTCCCCTCAACTGAGCGTGCCCCCTGAGCGTCGCCCCTCCACCGCTTCTATCTGCAGGGGGGCCGCACAAGGCGGTGCGTTTTCGCACCGGTGAGCTCGCGCTAACTCAACAGCCCCGCATGGGCCATCGCCTTATCGAGCATCGCCGCCGTGGGGCCAGAGACGGTGACCAGCGGGGCGCGCACCTCGTTCGCAATGCGCCCCAAACGCGACAGGCAATACTTCGCCCCGCCGGGGTTTGGCTCCACAAAGAGTGCATCATGGAGCGGCATGAGCTTGTCTTGGAGCTCAAGCGCCTTTTTATAGTCGTGGGCCGCGCACGCCGCCTGAAAGGCCGCACACTCCTGCGGGGCAACGTTTGCCGTCACCGATATGCAGCCAACACCACCGTGCGCGTTGAAGCCGAGCGCAGTCGCATCTTCGCCGGAAAGCTGGATGAACGCTGACCCACACGCAGCCCGCTGGCGGCTGACCCGTGCCAAGTTGGCAGTCGCATCCTTCACGCCGACGATGTTCGTGTGCGCGTCGGCGAGCTCGGCCATGGTCTCCACCGACATGTCGATGACCGATCGCGGCGGGATGTTGTAGATGATGATCGGCAAGCTCGTTGCTGTGGCAATGGCCGAAAAATGCGCTTTCAGCCCAGCCTGGTTGGGCTTGTTGTAGTAAGGTGTCACCACCAAGAGTGCGGTGGCGGCGGCCCGTTCTGCGTGCTGGGCGAGTTCAACAGCTTCACGTGTGGAGTTGGAGCCCGCCCCAGCAATGACCGGCACACGCCCCGCCGCCGCCTGGACGCAAAGATCCACCACACGCTGGTGCTCATCATGGGTGAGCGTGGGCGATTCGCCCGTCGTGCCCACGGGCACAAGGCCATTCGTCCCCGACGCAACTTGCCATTCCACCAGGTCAGTGAACGCCTTTTCATCAAGCGCACCATCCCGAAATGGTGTCACCAGCGCCGTGATCGATCCGTTGAACACGCGTTTCCTCCTCCTCACACCGTCGTGCTATGCCATAAATTGTCGGCAAAAAATCGCCATAGGACGAAAGATTTGATTACCGAGTTGGCAACCCATACGGGTTAAGGCTCGCCAATCAACAGTTTGCGTATGAGGTTGACGATGCTGAAGCGCACCATTTTTAGCGCTGCCTGGCTCGGGGCCCTTCTTGTCAGCCCTTGGTTCGCCGCGGGCGACGGGGTTGCTCTGCCGTTGCCACGCGTTGCTGCGCCTGTTGGGGTCGCCCCCGTTGCTGCCCCGTTGCCGCGGGTGAAGCCCGGCGCTCGCCAAGAAGGCGCGCAAGAGGCCGCCAGCCAGCCACAGTCACCGATCAAATTGAGCAGCGGCAAGCCCTTCCCGCGCGCCAAACCACGGACGGTGGCAAGCACGCCGGCCGCATCGACTACCGCGGCGCCAAGCGCCTATCGCAGCGAAGAGGGCGGCGCAGTGGGCGCTCTCATCGACGCGGCCAGTGCGGCAGCCCAAGGGGGTGCGCTCCCGCAGGTGCCTCAGGAGACCGCCCCACGAACGACCCAACCGGTCAAGCCCCAGGGCGCGTTGGCCATTGCCACCCACGGCCGGGCTGATGCCAGCGCCTTCACGCAGCACGGGCGTACCAATAGTTCCCTCAAAGGCGCGCTCGATGCGCTGAAAGCCAATCGCTACAGCGACGCCATAAAGCGCCGCAACGGCCTCTCCGATCCGCTCGATAGGCTGATCGTTGACTACTACCTCGTGCGCGCGGCACCCAAACAGCTGACCGACGCCATGGTGCTCGATTTTGCGGCCCGCGCCAAAGGTTGGCCGAGCCCCACCCTCATCCGCGAGCGTTATGAGACAATGCTCGCTCGGCAAAACACCGCGCCAGCTGCAGCGATTGCTGCGCTCGGAGACAAAGCCCAGTCCATTGCCGGGCATAAGCTTCTTGCAAAGTCCTACCTTGCGTCCGGGAAGAAGGCGAAGGCGGCAGCGGTGGCGCGGTCGGTGTGGCACAACAAGCCCATGGGCCGAGCGATGCAGAAATCGTTTGCGGCCGATCTTGGCGCGGTCCTCACGGTGGACGATCACCTCCACCGCGCTGACATGCTGGTGGGAGCGGGCAAGGTCGGCGAAGCCAGTGCGCTGCGCGAGCGGCTTGGCAAAGGGCCGCGCGCCTATGTGGATACGCTCGTCGCCGCTGCCAAAGGCGACAAGAGGGCCAAAAACCGCCTCTCAGCGGTGTCGTCCCGCTATAAAAGCCGCCCCGGTTACACCCTTGCCACAGTGGAAATCAAACGCCGGGCGGACGACTTTAGTGGCGCAGCGCGGATCATTGAGGGTGTCGACCCGCGCCGCGTTGCCAACGGAGATGCCTGGTGGGTGGAGACCCGCATCGTCGCGCGCTCCCTTGCCGAGCGCGGCAAACGGCGCCGCGCTTATAAGCTGGCGGCCAAAGGGTTTGCCCGGTCGGCCAAGTCCCGGGCGGACGAAGCTTTTCATGCCGGTTGGCTGAGCCTTACAGGCCTGAAGGATGGCAGGCGGTCCGAGGCTCACTTCAAAGCGCTCGCCGACATTGCCACCACACCCCTGTCGCGCTCGCGCGCAGCCTACTGGCGCGGCCGGGCTGCGCAGCAGCGGGGCGATGGCGCAAGCGAGCGGCGCCACTTTTACGATGCGGCCGCCTACGGCTTCACCTACTACGGCCAGCTGGCGCGCGCTGAATTGAACCGTTCGGGGACAGGCGTTCAACGGGCGCCGCGGCCGAGCGCGGCGGACAGGTCTGCTTTCAGTGCCAATTCGGTCGCCAAGGCCGTAAAGCGGTTGATTGCGGCAGGCCACGAGCACCGGGTCTGGCCGCTCTTGAAGCATTTGGCGAACACTGTCCCGACCGCAGGCCAGGCGGCCTTGGTGGTGGAGCTGGGGGAAAAGGCCGGCACCCCCCACCTTTCGGTTATGGCAGCAAAAGCGGTCCAGCGGCGGGGGCTCCCCATTGGCCGCCTCGCCTACCCCACCAAACATATTCCAAAAAAGGCCAAGGTTCCCCAGGACGTTGAGCGCGCAGTGGTCTATGCCATCGCCCGGCAAGAATCGCTCTTTAACCCTGTGGCCAAAAGCCCTGTGGGGGCCGCGGGGCTCATGCAGCTTATGCCCCGCACTGCTACCGCCATGGCCCGAGAGCTGGGCGTGCGCCATAGCCAAAGCCGCCTCACCCGCGATCCTGCGCACAACGCCACCTTGGGGGCTGCCTACCTTAAAAAGCGCTTGGGCAATTTCGACGGGTCCTACATCCTCACCTTTGCTGCCTATAATGCCGGCGCAGGTCGGGTCTATGAGTGGATCGAGCGGTTTGGCGATCCGCGCCAGCCGGGCGTTGATCCCATCCAGTGGGTGGAGCAGATCCCTTATCCCGAAACCCGAAACTACGTCCAAAGGGTGATGGAAAACGTCCAGGTTTACCGCGAAGCACTCGGCCAGGGCCGGCTTGCCATCAGAAGCGACTTGCGCCGGGGGAGGCGAAGCTGACGCGCACACACTCTGTGAAGACCGCCGACGGTGTCGTCCTCCATGTGGTGGACCGCGGACCGCACGATGACCCGCGCCCGGTGATCTGCCTGCCCGGTCTCACCCGTAACACAAGAGACTTTGACGCCCTGGCCGATGCGCTCGCGGGCGACACGAGCGCCGGCCCTGCGATGCGCGTTCTGGGGCTTGATGCGCGCGGGCGCGGCGGCTCCACCCATGCCGATCCCGCCACCTACACAATCCCCCACGAACTGGGCGACCTTGTTGCCGTGCTCGATCACCTCAAGATCGATGAGGCGCGCTTCGTTGGCACGTCCCGCGGCGGGATTTTGACGATGGCACTCGCCATGACCGCGCCGGAGCGGGTGGAGCGTGCCGTC
>JBCDLN010000261.1:0-5849 GCA_038745295.1 Pseudomonadota bacterium
GACGAATTGGTGGCCGCCACCATAGGGCCGCACCATCAGTATCCCGATGGCGTGGTGCTTTACTGCGGGACAATGTTTGCTCCGACCCAGGATCGCAACGCGCCCGGACAGGGATTTACACACCATGAAGGTGACGTTGTGGAGATCAGCACACCGAGCCTTGGGACCCTCACCAATGAGGTGACGCTGTCTACCAAAGCGCCGCCTTGGACCTTCGGTGTGCGTGCCTTGATGTCGAACTTAGCGACGCGGAACTTGCTGTAAGCCTTGGTTGAGGCAAGCGCCGTCAACAGTGCTCGCGGGTCTACCTCCAGTGCTAGGCATATGAGGACGCCATCTCCCCAAGCGCTGAAAGGACATCCTCCCGTCGTGGTACGGGTGCGATGGCGCCATAACCTTCCACCGAGAGCGATGCGGCAACGGCTGCATAATGCGCCGCGGCGCCAACGCTGTCTCCTTGGGTCAGGCGGGCGAGAAACGCGCCGTCGAAACAGTCGCCAGCGCCACTGGCATCCACCACCCGGGCCGGCCGGGAGGGGATGGTCGCCACATCATCACCATCGGCCACAAGCGCACCGGCTTCCCCCAAGGTGAGCGCAACGGTGCTGGGCCCCATGGCACGATACCGCGCGGCAATGGCGTGCGGATCATCGACGCCTAAGAGGGCGCGGGCATCATCGAGCCCCGGCAAAGCAATATCGGCAAATGCCATGGCAGCGTGGATAACGGCCCTTGCGCGGTCGACGGGCCACAACAGTGTGCGCAGGTTCGTGTCCAGAGAGACCTTGACCCCTGCCTCCCGCGCTATCCTCATCGCTGCAAAGCACGCGTCGCAAGCCGATGACGAGATGGCAAGGCTAATGCCGGAAAGATGGAGCACCTTGGCAGAGCGGATGGCCTCTACCGGAAGATCCTGAGGGGTCATCACGCTCGCAGCAGACCCGCTGCGCCGATAGGAAAAGCGATGACCATCAGCGTCGTGGTGAACGAAGTAAATCCCGGTGGGCGCAGCGTCATCTTGTGTGACGTGGGCCGTTGAAACCCCCTCTTCGGCCCACAGCGCCATCAAGCCATCACCAAAGGCGTCGGCACCGATGCGGGCGATGACGCCTGACTGCGCGCCCTGGCGGGCCGCTGCGATGGCCGCATTAGACGTATCTCCGCCATAACCTTGGAGCCAGCGCATGCCGTCCTGGTGGTTGAATTCCACCAAGGGCTCGCCAAGGGTGAGGATCTCACTCACGCGGCAAGGCGGTGGGCAGCCACAGCAGCTACGGCCGCTTCAGAAAAAGCTGCCGCATCGCGGGTGACAGCGTCCATGCTTTTGCCCGGCTTATAAAGGGCTGAGCCAATCCCGACCCCCGTTGCACCCCCTGCAACCCACTCGCCAATGTTGGTGGCATCGACCCCGCCGGTCACCACCAGCATCGTCTCCTTGGGAAGCACCGCGCGCATCGCCTTCACCACCTTGGGCGATAGGCCGTCCCCCGGAAACAGCTTCAGCGCATCAGCACCAGCGTCGAGCGCGCGGAAAGCTTCGGTGGGCGTAAAGACGCCGGGGACAGAGATGAGCCCGCACCGTTTTGTGGCCCGCACCACCTCTTCGTTGAGGTTGGGCGATACAATAATCGTGCCCCCCGCGTCAGCCACCCGCGACACCTCTTCAGCCTGAAGCACCGTTCCGGCCCCCACGATGGAGGCAGCGCCAAACGTCTCCTGCTGCATGGTGATGGAACGGTATGGCTCAGGCGAGTTGAGCGGCACTTCCATAATGGTGAAGCCGGCACCCACGAGGGCATGGCCCACGCCGAGCGCATCGTCGGGCGGCATACCACGCAGGACCGCCACAAGCGGCATCTTCAGGAGGGCATCTTGGATGTTCATTGCGTTTCTTCTCCCTGGGTTGCCGTTGGCACTGTCAGTGCTGCGATGCCTTGCTCGTCGACCGGTTCGCCCGCCACCGCTCAGCGATCTGAGCAAGCCCCACTGCAGCGGCCCGTTCGGGGGCCACAACCGGCCTCACCCCCAAAAGCTCAAGGGCCTGGCGGTAGCGTTCTGTCAGGCCTTCAGAGCCCACAATAACCACGGACTGGACGTTTTGCGTTGCGGCGCCAACCTCAGCCCCAATCAACAAGCCCGACAAAAAGTCGGGCGCATCGTCAGGGTCGAGCCGCCCAAGGAGGGTTTCAGCGCGCACGTTGAAGAACCGGGCAAGGAGGTCGCCAGGCTGACTGAGCCCGCGCGCTGCCTCAACGCCACGGGCAAACGCGTCACCGTTGCGCCCGCCCTCGCCCATCATCTTGGACAAAATCGTATGCTGTGTGAGGGCCGCGTAGATCTCACCGGTCATATACGTGGTGAAACCGACAATGGCGCCATCTTCCACATCCACCCATTTAGAGTGAGAGCCCGGCAGCACAAACCGCCCCTCGCGCGCGTCCAAACCGAGCAGCGCGCCAAAGACCTGCGTTTCCTCTCCTCGCATCACATCGGCCCATGCGCTGCGCCCGCTCCCCGTCATCACGCCGGGGACGATAGCCACCTTGCCAAGGGATGGCGCTGCCACGGTGAGCATCGTACTGGCCAAATCATCAAGGCTCGCCGGCAGCGCCACATAGGGCGCCTCCGCCCAGCCTTGACGGCTTCCCACCATCCCAGACATCAGCACCAGCGTCTCGGCGGGGCGCGTCTTAAAGGGCAAGATGGCTTCGCGCAGCACAGCCTCAAAGCGGCCGGGTGCGACACTTAAAAGCCCCTTATCGGCTTCGATCTGATCGACCACGACCCCGCCCGGACTGAGGAGATATGCCCTCAACCGAGAGGTCCCCCAATCAACGCCAACAAGCATCAGTGGCTGTGCCGCGGGATGAATGTCCGTGCGATCCTCTTATATTTAACAGCTGGCTTTAGCACCATGCCGTTGGCGAGCTGGTCCACACACCCCCGCTGAAGCTCTTGCCAAGGTGTCTGACTCTCGGGGACTTTATAGCCACCCTCAGCGTCCAGCGCGGCGCGACGTCTGCTCAGTTCCTCATCGCTGATCAAAATGTCGGCTCGGCCCTTGTTGAGGTCGATCCGCACTCTGTCGCCCGTCTTCAACAACGCCAAGCCACCACCAGCGGCCGCTTCAGGCGACGCATTCAGGATCGAGGGGGTGCCCGATGTGCCGGACTGTCGCCCGTCCCCCACGCAAGGCAGCTCCGTCACGCCGGATTTGATGAGGTAGTCCGGCGCGCGCATATTCACCACCTCGGCCGCGCCAGGGTAGCCGATGGGCCCTGTGCCGCGAATGAAGAGGACGCACTTTTCGTCGATGGCCAGCGATGGGTCGTCAATGGCCTCATGGTAGTGCTCGGGCCCGTCAAACACGATGGCCCTGCCTTCGAAGGCCCCCGGGTCGTCAGGATTGGAGAGGTAACGCTCACGAAACTCCGGGCTGATGACGGAAAGCTTCATCACAGAGGCTTCAAAAAGGTTGCCCCGCATGACCTTAAAGCCCGCACGGTCTTTCAGCGCTGTGCTGTAGGTGCGGATCACATCATCATCGAGGATTTGCGCGTCTTTGCAGTTTTCCCCGATGGTGCGGCCGTTGGCGGTGACAGCATCCTCGTGGATCTTGCCGTGCTTCATCAGTTCCGCCACGACGGCCGGAACGCCGCCGGCGTGGTGGTAGTCTTCGCCCAAATAGTCGCCCGCCGGCTGGAGGTTGACGAGAAGCGGAACATCAAGCCCCACCCTCTCCCAATCGTCCACCGTGAGGTCGACGCCAATGTGTGCCGCAATGGCATTAATATGGATGGGCGCATTGGAGGAACCGCCAATGGCTGTGTTGACCACAATGGCGTTCTCAAACGCTTTCTTGGTCAAAATGTCAGACGGGCGCACATCCTCTCGCACCATGTCCACAATTCTGAGCCCGCTACGATAGGCGGCGGCGGCACGCTCCTTGTGGGGCGCGGGGATCGCCGCTGAGCCTGGAAGGCTCATACCGAGGGCCTCGGCGAGGGAGTTCATGGTGGTCGCCGTTCCCATAGTGTTGCAGTAGCCCGCCGAGGGAGAGGCCGACGCCACAAGGTCGATGAAACCGCGATAGTCGAGCTCGCCGCGGGCCAGAAGCCGCCGCGCTTCCCACACAATGGTGCCCGCGCCGGTGCGTTTTCCCTTGTACCAGCCGTTCAGCATCGGCCCACCTGAGAACGCAATCGCCGGGATATCGACGGTGGCAGCGGCCATCAAGCAAGCCGGCATCGTCTTGTCACAGCCAATGGTCAGCACCACTCCGTCAAGGGGGTAGCCATGCAGCACCTCCACCAGTGAAAGGTAGGCAAGGTTGCGATCCACAGATGCTGTGGGCCTCTTGCCGGTCTCCTGTATGGGGTGGATGGGAAACTCAAGCGCGATGCCGCCCGCCTCGCGAATGCCCTCACGGATGCGCTTGGCAAGCTCCATATGGGGCCGGTTACAGGGGGAAAGGTCAGAGCCTGTCTGGGCAATCCCGATGACGGGCCGGTCAGACTGGAGTTCGTCTTGTGTGAGGCCGAAGTTGAGGTAGCGCTCGATATAAATGGCGGTGGTCGACGGATCGGTCGCATCGTCGAACCACAGCCGGCTTCTGAGTTTTCGTTCGTTGGACATGGCGCACCTCCTGGCCGGAGGGTTACGTGGTGTGGCGCGCTGCTTCAACCGCTGAGCCCGTTTAGAAGGCTGCTAAATCAAAATTGTTGACCGGAAACCAGGTCACAGCGGCTCTCGCCGGAGCCGCCAATCGGTGGTTGGGGTGAATTGGGGGCTTGCGAAGACGGCCAAGTGGCGACAAGAGATCGCTGAGCGGCCGGCGCCGCCCACAGCAGCGCCCCAGACTTGAGCCCGCTCACGCCAGCGCCGCCTGAAGGGATTGAAGTGCGTACTGACATCATGTGCCACATCGGGATGCAAAAAGCAGGCTCCAAGGCAATCCAGCACTTTAGCCTTGCTAACCAAGATGCCCTTTCAAAGCACGGCGTCACCTACGCGCGGTTGACCGAGAAAGGCGCCTGGCACCGCACGCTCTTCAAAGACTACGATGACACAATCGACGACGCCGTCGCCGGCCTTTGCCGAGACCACGGCCGTGTCGTGTTCTCCTTCGAAAAAGCCTATGTGGTGGATGATGATGTGATCCGCCGCTTCACCGGCCACGGCGCGTCCTGCCATGTGTTCTTTGTGGTGCGCGAACCGGTGTCCTGGGTGAACTCGTGGATGAACCAGATCGTCAAGGCGCACACATCAAGCCATCGGCAGTTCAAACGGTTCGCCGTGGGCTCGGACAATATCGCCGCTGTTCTTTCGGTGGACCAGCAACTCGCTCGCTGGGAGACCGTGGTGGGCAGAGACAACATCACCGCCATTGAGTACATCCCTCAAGTGAACGTGCTCGATGCCTATCTTGAATGGCTGCAGATCGGCGACGACGCCCGCGCCGACTTTGATTTTGCCCCCGGCGACCCCAACCGTGCCCTTGATGAACGCAGCATCCGGGTGTTCATCAACGTCAAGCGGCGCGCCCAAAAACTGGACCGCACCAACCTGTCGCGGGTGATGCGCGAAGCCCATGCCAGGCTGACGGACATTGCCCAGGCTGACAGTACGCCCTTCCGCCTGGTGGATGACGAGATGGCCGCGCAGATCGTTGAGACCTACCAACCCGCGTTCGACGCGGTGATGGCCCGCTACGGTCGAGGAAACCAGCCAACCCATTTTGACGAAACCCGGGCAGCTCTGCTTAAGCGCAGAGTGCTCAACGACTTCACGCCAAAGGACGATGAAAAGCGCATTGCTGGCCAGATTTTGAGAGCGGCGTGACAGGGATC
>JBCDLN010000262.1:0-5692 GCA_038745295.1 Pseudomonadota bacterium
CACCACAACGCCGGAGCCCTCACCAATCACGAACCCGTCTCGCTGGCGGTCGTAGGGGCGCGAGGCGCGCTCAGGATCATCGTTGAAGTGGGTGGAAAGGGCACGGCAGGCCGCAAAGCCTGCAAGGGCCAACCGGCCGACCGAGGCTTCAGCACCACCAGCCACCATCACGTCGGCATCATCAAGCGCAATGAGCCGCGCCGCATCGCCAATGGCGTGGGCACCGGTGGAGCAGGCGGTCACAACAGCGCTGTTGGGGCCCCTGAACCCATAGCGGATCGAGACAAATCCCGACGCCATATTAATGAGAGCGCCCGGAATGAAGTAGGGCGAAATTCGGCGGGGTCCGCGCTCTTCCAGCTGATTGGACACCCGCTCGATGGAGATGAGACCGCCAATTCCCGACCCGATGAGAACACCGGTGCGATCGCGCTCATAGTCGTCGGTGGGGGTCCACTCGGCATCGGCAATCGCCTCGTCAGCGGCGGCGACCGCAAACAAGATGAACTCGTCGAATTTGCGCTGGTCCTTGGGGTCCATCGCTTTATCGGGGTCGAACGGGTTCATCTGATTGCCGCGCGGCACCTGGCAGGCAATACGCGAGGCGAGGTCATCCACCTTACAGCGGGTCACCGGGGCCGCGCCGGAGCGACCCTCCAAAATCCCACGCCACGACGCTTCCGCCCCACTGCCGAGCGGATTGACTGTCCCTAAACCGGTCACAACGACGCGCCGCACGAATTTACTCCACTGAGATCACGGGAAGGCCGATCGCCACTTACGCTGTCGCGTTCTTATCAAGGAATTTGATGGCGTCACCGACGGTGAGGATGGTTTCGGCAGCATCGTCGGGAATTTCCACACCGAATTCTTCCTCGAAGGCCATCACCAGCTCAACGGTGTCCAACGAATCAGCGCCAAGATCATCGATGAACGATGCCTCTTCACTGACTTTTTCTTTTTCAACGCCGAGATGCTCGACAACAATTTTTTTTACGCGTTCTGACGTATCGCTCATGTGACGTCCTCTAGTGCTCGAAGGTGTTGCGCCGCGCGCCGGGCCACCCGGAGCCGGTCGCGACGATGTGTTTGATGTTGGGGCAGACGGTGTTGCCAAGGTTGGCGAGCCGGTATCACATGCCTTCGTGGTTTGGAAAGCTCTGAACCGCCCGCCACACACGGGCTAAAAGCCCATCACCATGCCGCCGTTAACGTGAAGCGTCTGTCCCGTGACGTATTTGGCCTCGTTGCTTGCAAGGTAAACCACGGCGGCGGCCACATCGTCGGGCGCACCGATGGATCCTTCGGGGATGGTGGCCAAAATGGCACTGCGCTGTTGATCGGAAAGGGCGTCGGTCATGGGCGTTGCGATGTAGCCGGGCGCCACCACATTGGCCGTCACCCCGCGGCTGGCCACCTCCCGCGAAATCGACTTTGTCAGCCCCACAAGGCCAGCTTTGGCTGCAGCGTAATTCGCCTGCCCGGCATTGCCAGAAAAGCCGATGACCGACCCAACATTCACAATGCGCCCCCAGCGGCGCTTCATCATGGAGCGCATCAGCGCGCGTGACAGGCGGAACGCGGCGGTGAGGTTGACCTCGAGCACTTTGTCAAAGTCCTCGTCCTTCATGCGCAGCAGCAGCCCATCGCGGGTGACGCCAGCGCAATTGACAAGAATATCGACAGGTCCGGCAGCCTCAGCGTCTTTGGCGAGTTGGTCGACGGAGGCCCGGTCGGACAGATCGGCACCAAGCGGGGTTGCCCCGCCCATCGCTTCGGCCGCGGCGGTCGCGCGCTCAAAGGTCGACCCGGTGACGATGACGTTCGCGCCGGCCGCCTTGAGCGTGGCAGCAATGGGGCCGCCAATCCCACCGGTTGCGCCTGTGACAAGGGCGGTCTTGCCGCTGAGGTCAAACATCTAAGCAGCCCTCATGGCGAGGAGTTCTGCAACGCCCTCCGGGCCGTTGACGGTGACGGCGTTGAGCGTTTTGTCGATACGCTTGGCAAGACCTGTAAGCACCTTGCCCGCGCCGATCTCACACACGGTGGTCACCCCAAGGGAGGCCATGGTTGCAATGCTCTCGCGCCACCGCACCCGGCCCATCACCTGCGCCACCAGGCTGTTGCGGATATCGTCCGGCTGTGTGAGCTGGCGCGTGCTGACATTGGCCACCAACGGCACGGTGGGGGGCTTGATGTGGGCCTCCTCAAGGGCGGTGCGCATCGCAACGGCCGCCGGCGCCATCAACGCGCAGTGGAATGGCGCGCTCACCGGGAGCAGCATCGCCCGTTTGGCACCCTTTTCCTTGGCAATGGTGATGGCCCGCTCCACGGCTTCTCGGCCGCCCGACACCACCACTTGGCCAGGGGCATTATCGTTGGCCACATCACACACGCCATCTTCGGCCGCTTCTGCTGCCACGGCCTCCACATCATCAAGCGTCAGCCCAAGCAGGGCTGCCATAGCGCCCTCTCCTGGTGGGACAGATGCCTGCATGGCATTGCCGCGCAACCTGAGGAGCCTTGCTGCATCGGCCACCGACATGGCCCCAGCTGCGGCGAGCGCTGAGTATTCGCCCAGCGAATGCCCGGCCACCATGGCCGCATCGCTTACAGGAAGCCCCTCCGCCGCGGCGGCGCTCATCGCAGCAAGGCTTACCGCCATCAGCGCAGGCTGGGCATTGGCCGTCAGCCGCAGCGTTTCATCCGGGCCTTCAAAGATAACGCTGGAGAGCTTCTCACCCAGCGCATCGTCCACTGTGTCGAACACATCCCGCGCGGCGGGGTACGCATCATAAAGGGCACGGCCCATCCCCACGGATTGGCTGCCTTGCCCAGGAAAAACGAAAGCGATCGACATAGAGGACGCGCAACACTCATGAGACGTGGATGGGAGAAGAACGCGCACTGACCACCTGAGCCTCAACCCCGTCAAGCCTTGGTGGCGCAAAAACCATCGCTATGGGGCAAAATTCCGCTTGATTTTTCATCTGATCGCCGCCTATTTCAGCGGTCTTCCATCGGCCGGGGGCTGAACGGTGGCGCGTGCGTTGTCCAGCGCACCTTACAAGGTGTATCGGGCACCCGCGCGCGAGGCGCAATTTGCGCCGCCCGCCCGTGTCCCTGCTCGCGAAGGTCGGACGCCTCAACGGGGCTTCGACGAGGCTTTGCGCCATGGAAGACCGCCGCTGACGCTGGTGCCAGCGGCGCTCTGCGCAAACCGCGCTGAACAACGAGGTGGGCATGGCCCTATACGAATGCGTTTTCCTCGTCCGTCAGGACGTGTCGGGACAGGCTGTGGATGAGCTTGTCGAGCAATACACCACACTTTTAGGCGAGCATGGCGGCAGCGTCGCCCGCACGGAGAATTGGGGCCTCAAAACCCTCGCCTACCGGATCAACAAAAACCGCAAGGCCCACTTTGCGCTCATGGACATCGACGCGCCCCCCGCTGCGTTGGAGGAAATGGAACGCCAAATGCGCCTCAATGAGGATGTGCTGCGCACCCTCACGGTCAAAGTCGAGGCCCATGAAGAAGGCCCCTCGGTGATGAAGCAAAAGCGTGACCGTGATGACCGTCGCCGCCGTGAGCGCGGTGAGAGGGACGGTTTTGACGGTGGCGGCGACCGCCAGCGCGATGATCGGCCCCGGGATGATCGCCCGCGCGAGCGTTTTGATGGTCCGCGCCCTGAGCGGCGCGAGAAGGAAACTTCGTAAATGGTTGATATCGCGCAACTTCCGACCCGTCGCCCGTTTTTCCGCCGCCGCAAGACGTGCCCGTTTTCGGGCCCTAACGCCCCGCGGATTGATTACAAAGATGTGAAGCTCCTTCAGCGCTACATTTCTGAACGCGGTAAGATCGTGCCCTCCCGCATTACGGCCGTGTCAGCGCGCAAGCAGCGTGAGCTGGCCAAAGCCATCAAACGCGCCCGGTTCCTGGGCCTTTTGCCCTACGTCATCAAATAGCGACCGGTCCTCAAGTCCGAGGACCGCCATGAAGGCCGCGCCCACGCGGCCGCCATCTGGGGATACCCCTAACCGCGGCAGGCTCAGCCACCGGCGGGACAGATCGGAGAACGACCCATGGATGTGATTTTGCTGGAGCGCGTGCCCAAACTTGGCGAGATGGGCCAAGAAGTGCGTGTGAAAGACGGATTTGCCCGCAACTACCTGTTGCCCCAGGGCAAGGCACTGCGAGCCAACCGCGAAAACCGCGCCCGGTTCGAGGCGGAAAAGGCCGACCTTGCCGCCCGCAACGCCGAGCGGCGTCAAATGGCGGAGGCCCTTTCCACCCGGGTTGCTGGCAAAAGCTTTGTGGCGATCCGCCAAGCCGGCCAAACCGGTCAGCTTTACGGTTCTGTCTCCACCAGGGACATTGCTGACGTGCTGTCCGGCGAGGGTTTCCGGGTGGAGCGTCGCCAAATCGACCTCAAAGTGCCCATCAAAACCATCGGCCTTCATGAGCTAAGCCTTGTGCTCCACCCTGAGGTGATTGTTCCGGTCACCATCAACGTGGCGCGCACGGCCGATGAAGCTGAACGCCAAGCCGCTGGCGAGGACGTGCTCACCCCCGAAGCGGACGAAGATGATTTCGACGATGATGAGGATGGCGCGCTCGACGATGAGCGGACCGAAATCCAAGGCCTGGGGGAACAACCCGTCATCGAATAAAACCGGTGCTTGGCGCGATAATCTGAGCCATCGGACAGGGCGTAGCGACGGCCTATGAGGCCGTCCCCTCATCCCATTGCCCCTATCTGCGCGATGACGACTTGACACAGGCGACGAGTTTTTCAGACTCATCGGACAAGTGTCACGTCGTCATGTTGCGGTTATGGGTCCTCTAGCGAAACGATTTCTCGACCGTGCCATCAAGCGCGGCACCCTCATCTTCGAAACGGTTGACGGACAGCGCAGCGTGTTCGGCGATGGAACGGGTGAACCCTATGTCATCAAGTTCCACGACGATAAGGTCGCCGTGGACATCTTTAAGAACCCGCATCTGAGGTTTGCCGAGCTTTACATGGACGGGCGCTGGTCGCTCGTGGAGGGCGACCTCACCAAGCTCTTTATCTTCCTGTTTAATGAGCAGCGGAAAAATGGTCTTGTCGCTGGCTGGCGGGGCATATTCCAACACGTGATGCGCCGCGTGCACCAGCGCAACAACGCCCGTATGGCGCGCCAAAACGCTAGCCACCACTATGATGTGGGCAACGACATCTACGCCCTCTTCCTGGACGAAGACTGGCAGTATTCATGCGCATATTTCGCCGATTCCGACGCGAGCCTTGAAGAGGCGCAACTGGCCAAAAAGCGCCACATCGCCTCAAAGCTCATGCTGGAGGACGACCACCGGGTGCTTGATATCGGCTGCGGTTGGGGCGGCATGGGCCTTTACCTTGCCGACAACACCGGCGCTGATGTCACCGGCATTACCTTGTCAGACGAGCAGGCGAGCCGCGCCAATGCGCGTGCGGCAGGCCGGCCCGACGTGCGCTTCAAGATTGAAGACTATCGCGCCGTCAACGAGACGTTCGACAGGCTTGTGTCTGTGGGCATGTTCGAGCACGTGGGCGTTGGCTATTTCGATGAGTATTTTGCCGCCTGCCGCCGCTTGATGAAGGACGATGGGGTGATGCTCCTCCACTCCATCGGCCGCACAGGACCGCCGGGCTACACCGCGCCGTTCATC
>JBCDLN010000263.1:0-5658 GCA_038745295.1 Pseudomonadota bacterium
CCGCCACCCATCCAACGGCCGTTTCGAGCACGCCGTTGCCGCGCAAGACCATCGCCCACGAAAAGATGCGCACCAAAGCATTGGACCAAAACGGCAAGATAACGAGGATGAGGAGCGCCGCTTGCCAGCGCCCCTTCACGGCTTTGGCAAGGATCAGCGCGGCTGGAAAGCCGATGACAACGCACAGCACCGTCACATGGAAGCCAAGCCCCAGGGAGCGCCACAGGAGCGTCCCATAAAACTCTTTCTCCCAAATGGCGCGATAGTTTTCCAGCGTGAAGACGCCGACTTTTCCTGCCAGCGGCGCCTCAGTCAAAAAGGAGAAATAGACCATTGCGGCAAGGGGCAAGAACACCGTCGCCGCCAGCCAGAAATATGCCGGCCCCGTGAGGGCCATGAGCGATCGACGGTCGCGTCGTCTGATCGCAGCCTCGTGGGCAGCCATGCAGCTACTCTTGGAAGTAGGTCTTCGTCTCCTGCCACACCTCAAGCATCGCTTCGCGGGTGGCATCGTCCATGGGCCCTGTGAATTTGAGCCGTGCCGCCACCTCAGGGTCGCCCATCACCGCACGGTTGAAGGCGGTGTCGGGAAGCCGTGAAAGGGATGTGACGGTGGTGGGCGCTGGGGCCCCGGTGTCAGTGTCCCATTTGACGTAAAAGTCCGGGTCGATCATCCAGTTGATGAACTGGTGTGCCGCATCACGGTTGGGGGCATCTGTCGGGATCGACAAACCGTCGAGCCAGCCGATGGCGCCTTCTTCGGGGATCACAAACTCCACCGGGAGGCCGAATGCTTTGGCCGAGCGCGCCGCTGAGCCGCTCCAGTAGGTGGCCGCATCAAACTCACCCGAGGCCATGAACTGGTTCCACTCATTTTCCGACGACCAGAAGGTGCGGATTTGCGGCTTCAGCGCCCGCAGCTTTTCGCGGATCGCTGCCATGTCGGACGGGTTGTTGATGTCTTGCCCCAGCGCAATGGCGGCAAGCTGCACAGCTTCCACAGCATCGTCGCGGATGCCGATGCGCCCGGCCAACTCGTCCGACCACAGCGCTTCGATGCTGGTGGGCGCGTCACCCATCGCCGAGGTGTTGATGGCAAACGACGTCGCCCCCCACACCCAAGGGATGCCGAAGACTGCACCGTCAACGCGCAGGTTTTCGTTGGCCGCCATTTCGGGGATGAGGTCGGCCGCGTTCTCGATCTTGCCGGTGTCGATGGCTTGGATCAGCCCTTCTTGCGCCGCTTGGCCGGTGAACGCGCTGTTGATGAGGACCACATCATAGGCACCAGGATTGGTGCGCAGCTTGGTCAGCATCTCTTGCTCAGAATTAAAGTATTCGTGAACGACAGGGATGCCCGTTAAATCTTCAAATGCTTCTGTGGCGAAGGTTTCGTCAGTGCCGTAACCTTGCCAGTTGAGCACCCGAAGTGTTTGGGCCGAGGCAACGCTGCTCACAAGGGCCATGAGCGCCACAACAACGGTCAACCGTGCGATCATCATGTGTCTCCTCTGAGCGCAGGCCTGTGCGCCCGCGCGGTCTGCCATACTCGTGCGGATTGACCGTGCCGTCAATTTGGTAGGCGTGACCCTCGCCCTGTGGCACCGGCCTGAGGGCGACCTGAAGCGGGGGTGGCACTGCTGCTTGCGCCTCCATTGAGGGGCTCAGACCCGGCGCCTTGGAGTGCGGTCCCGTCGACCGCGAGGCTCAGCCTTTGTGGGCGTGGCGATTGAGGCGCGCTGCGCAAACGCCTCCACGGCAAAATCGCGGAAGAGTTTGGTCTTTTGTGCCGCTCGCGCTTCAGGAGGAAACACAAACCAGATGGGTGCAGACGGTTCCCAGAGTTTGCCTTTACACACCTCTACCAAGCGGCCGTCGCGCAACTCCTCATGAATGGCCATCCGCGACTTCACGGCAAGGCCTAACCCTTGGATCGCCGCTTCGGTCAGCATGTCGGAGTTGGACACCAACAGGCGGCTCACCGCGTTAAAGTCCCGCCTCCTGCCTTTGCTATCTTTGACCGAGAAGCGCTTTTGCCATGGGAGGCTCACAAAGGGCGCGCGGGTGAGATCATGCGTGCCGGTGATGGGGCCAAACCGCGCTAGAAACGACGGCGCGCAGCAAATCACCCGCTCATTGTCGCTCAACTTGCGCGCAACCAGGGCACTGCTTTCCAACTGCCCGACCCTGATGGCGCAGTCTTGCCCCTCCGCTGCGAGTGAGACGTAGCGGTCAACACTTAAAAACTCAAAGGTGAGGTTGGGGTGTTGGTCGGTAAAACGGGCCAACGCGGGCAAGATGAAGCGTGACAATATCCAGGGCGACATGGTCACGCGGATGTTGCCGGCAAGGGCTGCAGCGCCGCTGCCCGCATCCCGTTCAGCGTGTTGGAGATCGGCAAGGATGGGCTGCACCCGGTCAAAAAAGACCTCACCCTCTGTGGTGAGACGCAGGGTCCGACTGTTGCGGTGGAAGAGCGTCAATTTGAGTGCAGCTTCCAATTTGGTGAGGCGATGGCTTGCAGTTGCAGCTGAGATGCTGAGCCGCTTTGCCGCCGCCGTGATCCCACCCGCTTCGGCGATCACGATGAAGGTGCGCAGGTCATCAATGCTGTACATTCGAAATCTTCAAACGATGGTTTCGATTTTGACACGATACACCTCAATCATCGCGTCCCCTAGGTGTCTCACCAAACGCTCTTGGAGGGAACGATCATGCATCACCTAACCACCCTGGCGGCTGGCCTCTTGCTGGCCACCTCGGCCGCCGCTGCCGAGCTTGAGACACACTTGGCGTTTCCCAAAGATACCCCGCCTGGAAATCTTGCCATCGGACCTGATGGGCGCATGTTCATGTCCGTTCACGAGTTTTACGGGCCAGAACTGCGGGTTGTGGAGGTGATGGCGGACGGCACCACGCAGCCTTATCCAACCGAACGCTGGGCGAAAGCCCCTGTTGGTGATGGCGATGGCCTGAACGGTGTTTTGGGCCTTCGCGCCGATCGTGAGGGCGTTTTGTGGATGCTTGACGGTCAGGGCGAGCGCCAAACCGGCCGTGTGGTGGGTTGGAACACGCGCACCGAAGAGCTTCACGCCATCCACTATATTGGCGAACCTGTGGCTCGGCCCACATCGTTCCTCAATGACCTTGCAGTGGATCGCGAGAACGAAGCCATTTACATCTCCGATACCGGTGATGGGGTGAATTCGGCGATCATCGTTGTTGACCTTGCTACAGGACGGGCGCGGCGTGTGCTTGAAGGCAGCCGCTTCACCGTGCCTGAAGACACGCCGATGGTGATTGATGGGCGTGAGATCCGTTTGGGCGGGAATCCTGCAAAGATCGGCATCAACCCCATCACGGTCGACCCAACCAATACTTGGGTCTACTTTGCACCCATGACAGCAAGCGCCATGTATAGGGTCCGCACCAGCGACCTGTTGGATGAACGCTTAAGCGATGCTGACCTTGAGGCCCGCGTGGAACGCTATGGTGATAAGCCGATCTCAGACGGGTCCACGGTGGACGCCGCCGGAAATGTCTACATCACCGCCATGACCGACAATGCCATTGGGGTGACAAAACCGGACGGCAGCTATCAGGTGCTCTTTCAATCAGATACGGACCTTCCTTGGCCGGATGGTTTTTCCGTGGGAGCGGATGGTTATATCTACGCCACCATCAACGAGCTTCACCGGTCCCCGGTGCTGAATGGGGGTGAGGATGCTTCACTGGGGACCTACCGGATTGTGCGTTTCCCGGCGCTGGGGACCGCCATTTCCGGACGCTAAAAAAAAACGGTGCTCTTTTCGGGAAGGGTCCGTCCCGAGCGCGGCAAGCGTCTCGACTGTCAGCCCCTAACGTTTCATCGGGGCGATGGGCGGGCGCTCTGACAGGCTGCGGCATCGAACTTAGGCGAGGGATCTTGATGTTGGGGGCTGCCTCATTCATCACCTTAGCGTTGGCGTTCTTGCCCTAACCCCCATGAGCCCCTTTTTATGGCGCATCTCCGAGGCCCCATTCGGCGACAGTCTGATCTCAAGCGACTGGGTTGCTTGGCTGATCGCCTCGGTGGGGACGGTGGGCAGCGTCAGGTGCTGACACCGCGGTGCGGCGCAAAGGGCTGGGGCTGACATTGGAACTGGGCGGCACGATTGTGGCGCTGTCTTCTGGCGCCCCGCCCAGCGGGGTTGCTGTGGTGCGCATCACCGGTCCTGACGCGCACCGTGTTGCAGAAGCGCTGGGGGCGCGGCGCCTGACGGTGCGCAAAGCCCATTTGAGAGCTCTTGTTGCACCCTCCGATGGCGCGCTGATCGACCGCGCGCTTTGCGTCATCTTTCAAGGCCCTCAAAGCGCCACAGGTGAAGATATGGCCGAGCTTCACTGCCATGGGAGCCCGGCTGTCATCGACCGCATCCTGAGTGAGGCGCTCACCCTTGATGGGGTGCGCGCCGCCGAGCCGGGCGAATTCACCCTGCGCGCTGTGCTGGCGGGCAAGATGGGCCTTGCGGACGCTGAAGCTCTTGCCGACCTCATTGACGCGCGCACCGAAGCGGAGCGCCGCCGGGCGCTGCGCCTCACAGAAGGGGCCTTTACCCAAAAGCTTGCCCAGTGGCGCGCAGATCTCATCGCCGCCCTTGCGTTGTGCGAAGCCCACATCGACTTTGCCGACGAAAGCGATGTGCCTGATGGCGGTCCTCCCGTCGACAGTGCCCTGACGGCGTTACAGACAGCGATCAAGGGTGCCTTAGATGGAAGCCGTGATGCCCATAAGCTGAACGATGGGTTTCGTGTTGCCTTCGTCGGCGCCCCCAACGCCGGCAAATCAAGCCTCATCAACGCCCTTGCCGGCCGGCATGTGGCGATTGTGAGCCCTGAGGCCGGCACGACCCGCGATGTGGTAACCGCAACCCTTGATCTGGGCGGTTATAAGGTGATCCTCGCCGACACGGCCGGGCTGCGCGACGTTTCAGAAGGCGTGGGCCAGGTTGAAGCCATGGGCATGGTTCTCAGCCGCCAAGAAATCAATGAGGCCGATTACATTATCGTTGTGCGCAGCCCTGACACCCAGAATGTCAATGTTGGCAATCCTGATTTGGTGATTGGGCATAAGAGCGATGTTGGGGCCGTCCCGGGGGCACAGATCGCCACCGCGGTCGACGATGAGGCTTCCATCGATTGGCTCGCTCAACACTTGGCTGCCGCGGCGAAAGAACGGTTGAGCGGGGCCGAAACAGCCTTGGTGACCCACGCGCGGCAGCGCTCAGGCCTCATCGATGTTTTGGGCGGCGTCGAGCTCGCGCTCCAAACGCCGCATCTTGAACTGAAAGCCCAAGCACTCCGATCTTCTTGCCACGCGATAGCACGGCTCACCGGTGAAATTGGGGTGGAAGAAATTTTAGATGATGTGTTTGGGCGGTTTTGTATTGGGAAGTGACTTGGTGTTTCACGCTTTCCAAAGGGGGCTCAAACGTCACCAAGGAACACTGATAAGCGCCTGTTCCCCGGAGCCCGCCCTCGCTGATGGATGCCCTGAGACGACTGGGGCGTGGGGGGGGGGGGCGCGGGCGGGGGGAGGGGGGGCACCCCCCCCCCCCCCCCCCCGTTGGGGGCGAGGAGAGCGGGGGCGGCCGCGGGGCAGCCGAGAGCCCCCCCCCC